>NZ_JBHZBX010000028.1:0-55797 GCF_042755165.1 Nocardia sp. NPDC059177
TGGTTCGGCGCCTTTTGTTAGGCGACTATGTACAAATAACCGGCGCCTAACCGGCGGCCCCCAGGGGCCGCGACCTCGAGCGCGCCAGCGCTCCAAAAACACAGCGTTCACCGTCCTGGGACGCCAAACAATCAATCCCCGCCATCAACCCCAACCCACACCTGCTAATCTAAAACGGTAACGGTTTCCATTATGATCTAGGGCACACGTGCCTCGATAACAAGCACGGCCAGGAGCATCCGCGTGACCTCTCGATTCGCCCGCCACTGCGCAGTCCTCACCGCAGGACTAGCCACCGCGGCCGCCCTCACCGCCTGCGGCTCCCCCACCGAAGACGACGGCACCGTCTCGATCGTCGCCTCCACCAACGTCTGGGGCTCAGTAGCAAGCGCCGTAGCAGGCCCAGACGCACAGGTCACCTCGATCATCAGCGACCCAGCCGCCGACCCACACTCCTTCGAAACCTCCGCCACCGACACCGCCAAGATCACCGACGCCGACCTGGTCGTATTCAACGGCGGCCACTACGACGAGTTCATCGAGAAGGCCATCGACGGCAAAGACAAACGCACCGTCGAAGCGTTCGAGCAGCGCACGGACAAGAACGACGACAACGAACACCTCTGGTACGACATCCCCACCGTCGCCGCCGTAGCCGACCAGATCGCCACCCAACTGGGCGAGGTCGACACCGCCCACGCCGCCGCGTACACCGAGCGCGCGACCACCTTCAAGAACCAGCTGATCGGCATCAGCACCATCACCGTCGCCATCGCCACCCAGCATCCGAACGCGCCGGTCGCCCAGTCCGAGCCGCTCGCGCACTACCTGCTGGTCGCCGCGACCGCGCAGGACAAGACCCCGCACGAGTTCCAGGAAGCCATCGAGCAGGAGACCGACCCGGCCCCCGCCGCCGTCGCCGCGACCCGCGATCTGATCAGCGAGAAGCAGGTCAAGGCCCTGATCTACAACATCCAGACCCAGGACAAGATCACCCAGGACCTGCGCGCGACCGCGCAGGCCGCGGGCATCCCGGTCGTCGAGGTGACCGAGACGCTGCCCGACGGCGTCGATTACGTCCAGTGGCAGACCGCCAACGCCAAGGCACTAGCCGCGGCCCTGCGCTGAGGACACCACCGATGACCGAGATCACCGTCGCCACGCCCGCGCGTTCCGAAACCGCCGAGGCGGCCATCCGGCTGCGCGCGGCGACGCTGTCCTTCGGTGATCGGACCCTGTGGCGCGATCTCGATCTCACCGTCGCCCCCGGCGAGTTCATCGCCGTGCTCGGCCCCAACGGCTCCGGCAAGACCTCGCTGCTGCGGATACTGCTCGGCAGGCTGGGGCTGACCTCCGGTGCCGCCGAGGTCGCGGGCAGGCAGGCCGGTGTCGGCAATCCGGCCATCGGCTATGTGCCACAGCAGAAGACGATCGACGCCGGCGTGCAGTTGCGCGGGGTCGACCTGGTCGGGCTCGGCGTCGACGGGCATCGATGGGGGCTGGGCTGGCGTGGCCGTCGCGAGCGGGCACGCAAGGTCGAGGCGGCCGTCGCCGCGGTCGGCGCGCAGCGTTTCGCGCATGCCCCGCTGGAGAGTCTGTCCGGTGGTGAACAGCAGCGGCTGCGGGTCGCGCAAGCGCTCGTCGGCGATCCCTCGGTGCTGCTGTGCGACGAGCCACTGATCGGTCTCGACCTGGCCAATCAGCGCCGGGTCGCCGAACTGGTCGACCAGCGCCGCCGCGAACACGACACCGCCGTGCTGTTCGTGACCCATGAGATCAATCCGATCCTGCCGCTGGTGGACCGGGTGCTGTACCTGGTCGACGGCGAATTCCGGATCGGCACACCCGCCGAGGTGATGACCTCGGCGACGCTTTCGGAGCTCTACGGCACCGAGGTCGAAGTGCTGCGGGTGCGCGACCGGCTCGTCGTCGTCGGCACCGGTGACGACATGGACGCGCTCGGCGGTACCGCCTGATGGACAAGCTCACCAAGGTGTTCGAGCAGATGTTCGCCTTCGGCACCACCGCCGATCTGCTCACCTACGACTTCGTGCAGCAGGCGCTGCTGGCGAGCGCGCTGCTCGGCCTGCTCGCCGGGCTGATCGGGCCGCTGATCGTGGCCAGGCAGATGTCGTTCGCGGTGCACGGCACCAGCGAGCTCTCGCTGACCGGCGCGTCGGCGGCCCTGCTGGCCGGCGTCGGCGTCGGGATCGGCGCGATCGCCGGTTCGGTGGTCGCGGCCGTATTGTTCGGCTGGCTCGGTTCCCGTGCGCGGGAACGAGATTCGGTGATCGCGGTAGTTCTCTCGTTCGGCCTCGGCCTGTCGGTGCTGTTCCTGTGGCTGGCCCCCGACCGCGCCGGTTCCAAGTTCTCCCTGCTCACCGGCCAGGTCGCCAGCGTCGGCTACGACGGCTTGGCCCTGCTGCTCACCTGCACCGCCGCCGTGCTGACCGTCCTCGCCGTGATCTACCGCCCCCTGCTGTTCGCCAGCGCCGACCCCGAAGTCGCGGTGGCCCGCGGCGTCCCCGTCCGCGCCCTCTCGGTCGTCTTCGCCGTCCTGCTCGGCATCACCGCCGCCTTCGGCGTCCAAATCGTCGGCGCCCTACTCGTCCTGGCCCTGCTCATCACCCCCGCCGCCGCGGCCGCCCAACTCACCTCGAGCCCCCTACGCGCCACCGTCCTATCGGTGCTCTTCGCCGAAATAGCCGCCGTCGGCGGCCTCCTACTCTCCCTGGCCCCCGGCGTCCCCGTCTCCACCTTCGTCACCGGCATCTCATTCACGATCTACCTGATCTGCCGCCTCATCGGCCACCGAAACCGCCGCGTGACCCCCGCCCGCCGAGTCCCAGCCCCCTAACCGTCGTCCCGCACGAGAACTTCCTCGATCGTCGTCGCGGTCAGGATCCGCTCGGTCCACCGGTCCAGCTCAGCAATGGACGCCGACCGAACCCGCGTGCTCACCGAGCCGGGAACATCACCGAACTTGCAACCGAGCAGCCGCAGCAACGAGTCAGCTTTGCCACGGACCTCACCACGCGCCTCACCGCGAACCTCACCGCGGGCTACGTTCTTGGCCACGAGCTTTTCCAGAGTGGTCACAACAGCCTCCCTCACCTGCGGTTCCAGCCGATCCAGCAACGGATCGAACCTCTCCGGCTCGACATCACTGACACAACCAATGTACGTCATGACAGCGGTCAGATACCCCTGTCCATTCGGACCGTGGTACATCGCCGCCAGGTCGTCGACCAGCGAATACAGGCTTTCGACGACGTCTTCGCGACTGGCCACCTGCAAAGCGCGCAACACCACCAGCGCCGCCGGTGTCAACGACCGCTTCCGCAACTCCACCAGATCCACCGCGCCGACATCATCAACGACATACCGCATCCGCGGCACCAGATCGCCCAGCGACTCACGCAGCTCCGCCGACAGCGCGAACAGCTCCGAAAGATCCGTCGCCGCCCTCCACCGCCGCCCCTTCGGATGCGCGTACACCACCAACGGCACGATCATCGGCAACACCTCGGACTCCGCGTTGTCCCGCAGATACTGCCGCCAGATGTTGACCATGTACTCGGTCAACCGCAATGCCATCCACCTGTCCGACCGACTCTGATGCTCGATCAGGCAGTAGATGAACGCCAGACGCCCATCGACCCGCACCGAGAACAGCAGATCTCCGTACCGAGACTTCAGATGGTCCGATACAAACCCGGACGGCATCAGCGTCAACGTCGACCAATCCACCTGCGCGACAAATGCTTCGGGGAGCAGCGCGCGCAACTCCGATGCCGCGTTCTCCGGCGATCCGAAAAAGTGGCGGCACACCGCGTCGTGCGGACTGCCCGGTTCCCCTTCCATAGCCATACCGCATATATACACGATTTTCGGGAAAGTTGCTGCGTTCCAACAGATCCGGCCGCGCAGCTGGAGTGACACCCGGCCGCCTCCACATTTCCATCGCCAGCTCTGTTGCCGACCAATAGCTTTGGGGTGTAGCGTCGCCCACATAGTTCGGCCCCCGGGAGTGCTGTAACACTCTCCGAGGGCCTGGGTACGAAGCAGCATGCACCTGTTCGCACCGTGGGGAACACCCTACCTTGCGACACCTCGGCGCCTTCATTGCCGAGTAGTCATCCCGGAGCCAACGCTCCTGCGCCAGCCATCACTGTCTACGTTTCGCCATCTCAACCGACGAATCGGCCGACCAGTGAACGCCCACCGCGGTCGAGATGACCCCCGCTGCCTCTCCCCAGGCCCCCGGCGGCCCGCTAACGGTCGTCATCGACGAGCCCGACCAGGGGCGCTCCATCCCCGAACCCCAGCCGTCTGCGAGTACCACTGTCGTACGCCTCGCACGTACGCACCGTGTCGGCCGGGGAGTGCACACCTTCGACACGGTCCAACCAAGCCACGCGTCATTTCGACGCGGGGCCAGAAGTGTTGGCCGAGAGGGTCTATCGGGGCATGGTGATCGGGAGTTCCGGGGCAGGGGGTTTCGACACCGGCACACTTGTGTGCTCCGATCGGTTCAATCAGCGCCGCAGGCATCCGATTCGATCAGGTTTCACGGGTTGGTCGAGACCGTCCGTGGCACTGAACAGACAGCCTGTCATGATGACGGAATGGGAGGGGAGAACCAACGGCACGTCGATCCACGTATCCGAGCATTGACGCCCGAGCAGGTCGGCATCGACTTCCGTGAGAAGTACTGCCGCCCCGACGTGGATACCGACACCGTCATCGCCCAGCTGCGGGTGTGGAACACATATCTGGATCAACGTGCCGGACAACCAGTTCCCGCAGATCCTGAACAACAGTGGTTGATCGGCACCGCCCTACACATCACCCGCTGGCTGCAACAGGAACTATCGGATCGCACCGAATGGTTGAGGGCGCGCGAGCGTGCCGCCCAGCAGGTCGGGCAACGGCTAGCAACGATGCTCCGCACCCTCGGCGCCGCGATCAGCTTCATGGTCGACAACGCCGACGCGCTGGCCACACTCGCCGAAACCCTTGTTGCCGAAGGTTTCGACATGACACCGACCGGCATGATCGCGCTGCCCGACCACCCGCGCGATGCCGATCCCGAAACCGTCGAACGCCGACGGATCGAACTGTTGTCCACGCTCGTCCACCTCGTCCGCGAACGGGACACCGTCCAAGCCGAAGCCATCGCACAGATGCGCGCCGAACTCGGCGCCGGCGACACCGGCATCCCGTCGATCATCTCCGAATCCCAACGCTTCGGCATCGACCTGATCGCCCCCTTCCGCCAGCTCACCACCAACATGCCACCATCACCCCTACTCACCGCAATGGAACAGTTCATCAGCGACGCCGAACTCGCCCAGCACCTGATCGACGACCCCGACTCCGAGATCGACCTCTACCGCGCCTTCACCTGACCGCACCCGCCCGCGAGGCTTGACCCCCCCCCCGATGAAATTGATAGCTTCGTGCGGCATCAGCCCGGGTGGGGCTGCATACCGAAGGGCTACGGGTGGGGGCGGCGACGACACGCGGGGGCGGGCTCATCGCGCTGATCGGTGCGGTATTGATGGTCGCCGCGTGCGGACCATCCGAGGACGAACCAGCTCCGGCCAACACCTCGCCGACCTACGCCGCGGACGTACCCACCGGGTTCGATCCGTGCACACAGATCCCCGATGAGGTGATCAAGTCCGAGAATCTGGTGTCGACCGGAGAGTCGACGCTGGGCGGACCAGGGCGGCCGTACTGGCGTGGCTGCGGATGGGTCTACAAGGGTGGACGCGGTTACGGCACCTCCATACGCACCACGAATCTCACGCTCGAGATGATCCGGGCGCGCAACTTCACCGACGCTGAGGAGTTTGTCGTCTCGGGCGACCGTCAGGCGATCGTCTCGCGGCAGGGAACAAGCGATCCCGCTGTACCGGAGCTGGACGACAGCTGCACGGCGAATATCCATTTGGACGGCGGCAGCCTCGATATCGCGGTCAGCAACCCGAAGAAGTCATCGCCGGCGACCGCGCATATCCCCGCCTGCACTATCGCACGCACGCTGGCCGAGAAGATCGCGCCGAGCATCCCCGCCGGAGCCTGACCAGCCAACTGAACACCGGATCGACGCAAGGGGGAAGACTCGATGGCCGACACACCGCTGGGCCCGCTGATCACCGAAGCCAAGAACGGCAGCCTCACCGTCCGCATGGACCCCGAAGAGTTCGCCAAAATCGAATACGAATGCGCGGCTTTCCAGGCCACGATCAAACAGATCCAGACGAAGATCGATGATGTATCCAAGCTTCAGACCTGGGGTTTCGGCGACCACGCTGGCTCGCAGCTCACCTCCGCGACGACGATGGCCGAGCGGTTCCGGAAGAAGTCGAAAGGCCAGGAAGACGGCAACGACTTCCACACCGTCCTACAAGAACACTGGGACGCCGTCGAGGACATCCGCCTACTCCACGTAGCAATCCGCGACCGCTACATCGCCGAGGACGAATCCTTCGCCGCCCGCTTCACCGCCGAAACCGAACGCCTGGACCAACTCCCAGGAGGCCACTGATGGCCGGCACCGAAGGCGCGAAGATCCCCCCGAACACCGAACGCCCCAAAGGCCTACGGCACAACGAGATCCTCGACCGCTTCACCCCCGTCAACAGCGACCCCGCCTACGACGCCGCCGCCGTCTACTGGCAAGCCAAAACCGACTGGACCATCGGCCTGGAAACCTTCCGCACCCGCATGAACACCGCCATCGCCCAAGCCTGGGAAGGCAACGCCGCCGAAGCCTCCAAAACCGCCATCAACACCTACACCACCAAAGCCGACACCCTCACCGGCACCTTCGAAACCGTCGCCCGCCTCATCACCGACTCCGCAGGCTCAGCCGTCAACACCAAATCAGCACTCCCCGAACGCAAACCAGACCCCGACATCTGGGACATCAACGACCGCTGGATCAACAACGACGACTTCGAACGCGAACGCGCCGACGACGAAGAAACCGCCCAAGCCGTCATGACCGCCTCCTACGTCAACCCATTCGCAACCATCGACAACGGCCTACCCGTCCTGGACCACCCCACCAGCCTCGTCGACGACTCCTTCGTCCCCACCGGCGGCGGCGACGATGACGACGACACCGGTGGTGGTGGCGGCACACCCGACCAGAACACCGACGACGAAGACGACGACACCACCGGCGACGACACCACCCCGGAAGACACCACCGCCGACGACACCACCCCGGAAGACACCACCGCCGACGACACCACCCCGGAAGACACCACCGACGACGGCGACGACGACGAGACCGCCGACGATGACGATGACACCGGCGACGACACCACCGACGACAACAGTGACGGCGACACCAACCCGTCGAGCACCCAACCCGCCGGAACGACCCCGGCCACAACCCCCGACACCAAACCGACCACACCTAGCTCCCCCGGCAGCCCCGGCGGCGGCACCCCGGCCGCCACCCCCGGAACCACCATCAACCCAGGCCGCGTAACGCCGGGCATGCCCACCCTCACCACCCCCACGGCCAGCGTCGCCGCCGGGGCCACCGCCGGCGCTACCGGTCGCGGCATGATGTCACCGGGCATGATGGGCGGCGCAGGCGGGGCCCGCGGCAACGACAACGAATCGACCCGCGAGACTCCGGAATACTTGATCAACGAAGAGAACGCTCGCGAACTCATCGGTGATGTCCCCAATACGCCGCCTCAAGCGCTTGGCGCCCACTTCCCTTCCGCTCAAACCCGGCAGGCAGAAGGCGAGACGACGTGACTTCCTGGACCCTCGACCCCGACGACTTCGCCGTCCACTGGTACAGCGACGCCGTCGACCGCTTCCCTCGCCCACTCCACTACCTCTCCCGCTTCATGTACCAAGAAGATTTCGACAACCACCGCAACACACTCCTCGACAGCTGTAGCCGCTTGGACCTCGACAGCATCCGAGCCACGCTCGACGTCGCAACAACCGCGACCTGGCGCATCGAAATCTCTGGCAGCACCACAAAAACCCGCGACAACACCACGGCTGAATACCGAATCCATGCAACCCACAACGGCTTCCAGTCTGTTGTCCTGGACCAGATCATCCGCAATGGCAACGACGGACCCATTTCCGTCCATGTCGGACGCGCAGAATCCCTACCGCAACGCCTGATCAGCTACCTCCCCAAGCAGGCACCCGGGACTCTACCCGCTACCAGCTTCGCCACCCGCGATATCACACCACGCCACGATACGTACCTCGAAGACGTCGCGTACAATTCCCCCAACGAGCGCTACCGCCGATTCATCAACCGTCCCTCACATGGCGGCGGCTCAGCTGCTCTCTATCGCGGCAGCATCCTCGACCGTTCCACACCACAGCATTCCCTCGAATGGCGAGACTTCACCGACGACGGCCGTTACACAATGACCCGGGATCCGCACGAGGTCACCTTCAGCCCAGCAAGCATGAGCTCCCAAGGGGCCACGATCAGCAAATGGATCACATCCGAAGCCCGATTTAACGGATCGAATGACAACGAGTGGCCGCAGTGCTGAGACCGGCAATCCTATCGCGCATCATTTACCGCAATGGAGGATCCTCGTGACCAATAACGGATGGTACAACCATTACGACAATGATGACTATTGGGACGATGAGCCTCTGGAGGTAAAGCCCAAGGCCTCCCCCCATTCGACACCTGAAATTCACGCTGCCATGGACGGTCCGTCCGGACCTCGATCCGCAGCATTATATGGAACGACGCGACCACCAGCGCAGCGCACCACACCGGGGCAATCACCTACAAATCCGTTTCAGAAATCATCGTTGGTAGAGGTAAGGCTGACTCAGGACCGGCTTCCGACCGAAATTTTCGTAAGTCGTTCGTGGAAGACCCATTTCGATCCTATCGAATACGCAAGGTCGATCATGGATGCTTACAATTACGCCGTATTCGATCTGGCTATTAAAGTAATCGAGTCGGGAGTGGCCCCACCATCGTCGGTGCCAACTCTCAGAGAAGCAGCCCCACTTCTACTACAGACGCGTACTTACGATCAGTACAGGGATCTCCACACCCGGATATTCCGACTGCCAGTCTATAAGTACTACGGTTCCGGATCAAATGAGTTCGGCACTCCGGGTGTCGCCGTATCTGCCACACACTCACGGCTTGTAGCGATAGATATAGACCCACTGTGGGCGATCAATGGCACGAACGCCGACTACATTGCAACCGATGTCGTCGAGTGTTGTACCCGCGCCCGAATGTCGAAGCCCCAGCTAGTTCACGATGCATATCTCGACCGCGAGACCGACCAGGAACTAGCTGCCCGGCTGGTTCTTCACGAAAAGCAGCTATTGAGGAGTACGGACTAATGGGTGATAACCTGAAGGCGGAACTCGACGTGCTCGAGTTGGTCTCTAGAACATGGCTAACAGAGGTGGCTCCGGGCTTGCGGCAGGCCGCAGCGTCGATTGACCCACTAAAGTACACCGAAGTTCAATTCGGCACAATGTTCAATGGCGCGTGGAGTGCCTATTCGAAAGCTGCAGCTTATGTCCAGGATCGATTGAACGAGGGCGCGCCGGCTGCCGAGCAGCTCGGAAATGCACTCCATCAGGCAGTGGTCAGCTTCGGCGCACAGCAGGACGAACAGGCCGCAGCAACAAATAATATCGCTGGCGAGATCGGACTTCCGAATTGAGTCCCTATCCCGAGTTGACCGAACAGACCTTGACTTCAATTCGCATGGAGTTCAAGAGCAAGGTCGATGAGCTCGACGACATCCCGGACATGATTAATAATGCGTACGATAAGCTAAAGATCATATCCCTGGCATCTTACTGGTTTTATTCGGATAAGAGAGATGAAATCCAGGAGAAGCTGAAGGAAGTCATAGCCGAGATAAAGAAAGCCGTCGAAGGGATGTTCGCACCCTGGCTGTTCGTGGACTATGCTTCAAAGTGGCAACAAGTCGGAGCTGCCGTCAGCAAGGTGTACGGTATTCAGAATCGTGAGTCCAACAATCTGGAGGGGAACTGGGATGGAGACGCGTACAAATCATTCAAAGATTCCCGAGGTTTTCAAGCGACGGCGATGAATACAATTCAAGAGCTTTGCGAGAAGATCCATACGCAGCTTCTGATAATCGCTGAAGAGGGTAGGAATTTTTATAAGTCGGCAATCGACAACTTGGCGACCATCATCTCCGATGCCGGTACTTTTGCTGGAGAAGCGGCCACGACAGCCGGGGCCTCTGTTCCTTTCACGGTCGGAACCTTGAATAACGCCATCACCGCTACAGTGGAATTGACGGTTCAGGCAATCACCGACTTTGCCGAGGTTCAAACCAAAGTATGGATTGCTTCCAACGAACTGGAAAATATGATCAAGAGTCCCAAGGGCTTGGCTGTCAACGATGCAGGAAATGATGCGTGGCCGGGTCCGAACACGATCGAATACGACAATAAGGAAGACGGTTGGAAGTGGAACTCTTGAACCTGACCGACGACCTAGCCCTCTTGTCATGACGCGCGTCACCCCACGCTATTCCACACGGCGGCATTACCTGACAGGAGTAACCGTCCTGCTGGTTGCAGCGCTGTCGGCAGCCAGCGGATGCGGGCCAGAAGAGTCACCAGGAAACGGCGATGGAGGGGGTTCCTATTCACCTACAACCACTGTTATTGCCGCTGCGGATTGTTTCGAGCCCGTGATGCTCGGATCAGAAAACATAGACGAAAAGCGTATAACTGCGAAAATTAAAGAACTTCCGTTGCCGGCAGGTGCATGTTTCAGCGCAGTAGACGTATTGCCCCTGAAAGATAACCCCAATGAATTCACGGTGTATGTCGACCTTCGACTCCAGGGTTCGACTTCACCCGACGATTTGAGACCTGCCGCCACCGAAATTGCCCATTTCATCAAGACCGAGGACATAGGCGAGCGCACGGCAAGCTTGCGCGTGACAAATTGGGGTGCAAGCAGTCGGCTCTATGAATCGTATCTGATCGACGACAATTTCCAAGACCACCCGTGGGACGGCACGCCGTCTCACGGCGCCGAGTTGGCTATATGGGAGATCCACGAACAAGCGTGACTGTGGAAGGTGTGTCCGGGCTGATAACTTCTTGAAGTGGCTGGCATTGATCAACCATCCGGCAGCACAGTCGTCAACGAACGGTAGAGACCATTGGCCGATGTCAGTATCGGGTGGATTTGATCAACGATCCGATGATTGGAACCTTTCCAGTGAAGACGACTAAAAGGCGTGGATTAGAAATCTCATTCGCGACCATCGCACTACTCGCACTTGTCGGGTGTTCGGCGAGCACCCCCAGTCCCTCTACTGACTCGACTACCCGAGTCGGCACGCCAACTGCTGCTGCAGCCAAGTGTGTCACAATCGCGCCCGCCGTACCCTACAGCGCCGATGAACGACAGGTAGCAGATATCATCAGAAATGTCAGCTTGCCCGCCGACACCTGCTTGTTCGGCATCGATGTAAAAGATGTAGCAGACCAATCGGGAATGATTGGAATCCGGATAGATCTGACCGTTCAAGGGTCCACCGATCCAGCCGATCTCAGGCCGTCTGCAACCGATATCGCGCACGCGCTGAAGCGCGCGGATATCGCGGAAAGAACTGCAGAATTATCGGTCACCAATTGGGGCTTCCCCAAACCACCATATATGGACTTTCTCAACGACGAACACTTTCGTGACAACCCATGGGATGGAACCCCATCACGAGAGGAAGAAATGGCAAGATGGGAGGTTTTAAGCGTGTGACGGAGCCCTTGTGCTCCAGATCTGATCCACCGGAACAAGCCATTTCAATCGGCGATCAACGACCAACTCAGCCAGGCTTCCCGCCATCGATCCGAAATGCGGGTAGAGGCGGGGCCGGGCGGGCAGAATGGGCGGCATGGTCGACTTCACCGTGCCCGAGGGGCTCAGTGCGTTGCGGGATCGGGTGCGGGCGTTCGTGGTCGAGAAGGTGGTGCCGTTCGAGCGGGATTCGCGGGTGACTCAGCATGGGCCTACCGACGAGCTGCGGGCCGAGCTGGTCGCGCTGGCGCGTAAGGAACGGCTGCTCACCGTGCAGGCGGCGGTGGAGTTCGGCGGGCTCGGGTTGAGTCATGTCGAGCAGGCCGTGGTGTACGAGGCGGCGGGGTGGTCGACGTTGGGGCCGGTGGCGATGAATTGTGCCGCGCCGGATGAGGGGAACATGTTTCTGCTCGGGAAGATCGCCGAAGCGGAGCAGGTGGAGCGGTATCTGATGCCGTTGATCCGGGGTGAGCAGCGGTCGGTGTTCGCGATGACCGAGCCGGACGGGGCGGGGTCGGATCCGGGGCAGTTGCGGACCGCGGCGGTGTTCGACGGGGAGAACTTCGTGATCAACGGGCGCAAGTGGCTGATCACGGGGGCCGACGGGGCCAGGACCTGGATCATCATGGCCGACCTCGCCGAGAACCCGCACCTGCCGTCGGGGCCGACGCTGTTCGTCACCGACGGTGCCACCGAGGGCATCGTCATCGAACGGGTCATGAACACGATGGACCGCAACTATGTCGGCGGGCACGCGGTGGTGCGGTTCGAGAATCTCACGCTGCCCGCTTCGGCGGTGCTCGGGCGCACCGGACAGGCCCTGCGCTATGCCCAGCTGCGCCTGGCGCCGGCCCGGCTCACCCACTGCATGCGCGCTCGGCGCGGCCGAACGCGCGCAGAGCATCGCGCTAGAGCACGCGCGCACCCGCACCGCCTTCGGTAAACCGATCGGCGAACACGAAGGCGTGTCGTTCATGCTCGTCGACAATGCGGTCGCGCTGCATCAGTGCCGGTTGACGATCTGGCACAGCTGCTGGCTGATGGATCAGGGGCAGCAGGCCAGGCACGAATCGTCGATGGCCAAGTCGTATGTGTCCGAGGAGCTGTTCAAGGTCACCGACCGCTGCGTGCAGGTGCTGGGCGGGATCGGGATCAGCGACGAGACGGTGGTCGAGATGCTGTTCCGGGACATGCGCGCGTTCCGGCTCTACGACGGGCCGACCGAAGTGCACAAATACGCGATCGGGCGGCACCTGCTGCGCGAGTGACGCGGCGACGGGGACCACACGGTCTCCGGCCGCTGAGATCGGGCCGCTAGTACCATCCATCCCATGAGTTCGGAACTGCTCGTCGACGTCGCCGGCGGCGTCGCCGTGCTCACGCTCAACCGGCCGGCCCAGCAGAATGCCGTCACCCCGGCGATGGCCGCCGAGCTGAGCGCCGCGCTACGCCGCTGCGACGCCGAGGACGCCATCCGCGCCGTCGTCATCACCGGCACCGCTCCCGCGTTCTGCGCCGGGGCCGACCTGTCCGCGCGGGCGGGCGAGGCCAGCGCCACCCTCGATCCGCCGCCCTGGCAGGTCCGGAAACCGGTGATCGCCGCGGTGAACGGCCACGCGGTCGGCGTCGGACTCGCGCTGGCTCTGCAGTGCGACCTGCGGTACTTCGCGCGCGACGCGGTCTACGGGTTGAGCCAGGTGCGTCGCGGCGTACTCGCCGACGGTTACGCGCACTGGACGGTGCCGCGACTGGCCGGGCTCGCCAACGCCGCCGACATCATGCTGACCGGCCGCACCTTCGACGGTGACGAGGCCAAGTCGATGGGCCTGGCCAATGCCAGCCTGCCCGCGGGCGAGGTGCTGCCCACCGCCATGTCGGTGGCCCACGACATCGCCGGTGGACCCGCGCCGCTGCCGGTCGCGCTGTCCAAGCGGCTGATCTGGGAGAGCCTTGGCATGACCCCGGCCGTGGTCGGCCAGCTCGAATCCGAGCTCAACGCGCACGTGGCCAAGAGTGTCGACGGTGGCGAGGCGATGGCCGCGTTCCGGGAACGCCGTCAGCCGCACTGGACCGGCAGCATCAGCGCCGAATGGCCGGTCTGGGACGCGGGCCCCGAACGCCCCGGCCTGGCGGACTGACTAGAAGTTCCCGTTACAGGTACCGGCCAGGTACAGCAGCGCGATCAGGATCATCATGATGGTGCCGATGATGCCGGCGATCAACCCGATCAGCACCTGCGAGCGCCCACTGAGCGCACCGTAGGAGCTGTCGATCTCGTTGAGCGCCCGCCTGCCGAGTACCCACGCGACCGGCCCGAAGATCCCGCAGCAGAACGGGCTGAGCAGCCCGAGCACGAGGATCAGGTTCGCCTGCGGGTGCTCGACCGTCTCGCCGATCGGCTGATTGGGAATGGCCACGCATCGAATTCTACTGTGTCGGAGGGCCGCTGACGCTGTACTGCGTAGCGCAACCGTGAGTCGGTCGCCTACCGCACTACCAGCCCCGCACCCGCGACCCCGAGGAGCGGCGGCGCGTAGCGCCGGTCGCGGCCGGGTCGCCGGTCAGCGCTCGAAGCGCATGCGCCGCAGGCGCGAGTCTCGAGCGCTGACCGGCGACCCTGGCGGGGCCGCGACCTCGAGCGCGCCAGCGCTCAGATAACTCTGCGCTGTCGGGCGATGTCGGCGAGGACGACACCGGCCGCGACCGAAGCGTTCAAGGACTCGACCGGACCGGCCATCGGGATGCTCAGGATCGAGTCGCAGTTCTCGCGCACCAGCCGCGACAGGCCCTTGCCCTCGGATCCGACCACGACCACTGTCGGCACGCTGCCATCGAATTCGTCGAGCGGGGTGTCGCCGCCCGCGTCGAGGCCGACGATCTGGAAGCCCTGCGAAGCCCAGTCCTTCAGCGTGCGGGTCAGGTTGGTGGCGCGGGCGACGGGCAGCCGGGCCGCCGCGCCCGCGCTGGTACGCCACGCCACCGCGGTGACGCTGGCACTGCGACGCTGCGGGATGACCACGCCCTGACCGCCGAACGCGGCCACCGAGCGGATGACCGCGCCGAGGTTGCGCGGGTCGGAGATGTTGTCCAGCGCCACCAGCAGACCCGGCTCGCCAGAGGTCTTCACCCGGTCCATCAGGTCGTCGGGGTGGGCGTAGCGGTACGGCGGCACCTGCAGGGCCACGCCCTGATGCAAGCCGTTGGCGCTGAGCCGGTCCAGATCGGTGCGCGGCACCTCGAGGATCGAGATCCCCAGGTCGGCGGCGCGCTGCACGCTCTCGGAGAGGCGGTCGTCGTTCTCGGTGCCGACCGCCACGTAGAGCGCGGTAGCGGGCACGTCGGCCCGCAGGCACTCGAGCACGGGGTTGCGTCCGAGCACCAGCTCGGGGCCGTCGTCGGACTTGCGGCCCGCGCGCGGCACACCGGACTTACCGGTCGGACGACCCTGTGCCGCTTTGGCTTTGGCGGCCGCGGCCGCGCGTTTGGCGGCGGGATGCTTGGTGCGGGCCTCCGCGGGCGGGGTCGCGCCCCGGCCCTCGAGGCCGCGACGGCGCTTGCCGCCGGAACCGACGACGGCGCCCTTCTTGCTGCCGCCCTTCCTGATCGCTCCGCGTCGCTGTGAATTGCCTGCCATCAGTTCGCCTTTCCGCTAGATGCGCCCAGCGACCATTCCGGCCCCTGCGGGGTATCGGTGACATCGATACCCGCCGCGATGAGCCGATCCCGTGCGGCATCGGCTTCAGCCCAGTTCTTCTCCGCCCGCGCGCTCGCCCGGCGGTCCAGCTCGGAGCGGACCAGCACGTCGAGGGCCTCGAACGCCGCCGAGTTGTCGGCGGGGGTGTACCACTTGGCGTCGAGCGGGTCGGCGCCGAGGATCCCCAGCATCGCGCGGACCTGACCGGCCAGCTCGATCGCGGTCTCGTAGGCGCCCGACTCGAGTGCCCGGTTGCCCTCGTGCACCACGTGGTGGATTTCGGCGAGGGCCTTCGGAATCGCCAGATCGTCGTCGAGCGCGGCGGCGAAACCGTCGGTCCATTTGCCGACCGGCACGTCACCGGTCCGGTCCAGCACCCGCTGCACGAACGCCTCGATGCGCTGATAGGAAGCGACCGCGTCGTCGAGCGCCTTGTCGGAGTATTCGAGCATCGAACGGTAATGCGCGCTGCCCAGATAGAAACGCAATTCGACCGGGCGCACGCGCGCGAGCACATTCGGCACCGCGAGCACATTGCCGAGCGACTTCGACATTTTCTCGCCGCCCATGGTCACCCAGCCGTTGTGCAGCCAGTAACGCGCGAAACCGTCACCGGCGGCCTTCGACTGCGCGATCTCGTTCTCGTGGTGCGGGAAAATCAAATCCATTCCACCGCAATGGATATCGAATTCCGCACCGAGGTAGAACTCGGCCATCGCGGAGCATTCCAGATGCCAGCCGGGACGGCCGGGGCCCCACGGCGACGGCCAGCTCGGCTCACCGGGCTTGGCCGACTTCCACAGCGTGAAATCGCGCGGATCGCGCTTGCCGCGGGTGGGGGTCTCGCCCTGGTGCACGTCGTCGAGTTTGTGCCCGGACAGCTCACCGTAATTCGGCCAGCTCAGCACATCGAAGTAGACGTCGCCCTCGGCGGCATAGGCGTGCCCACGCTCGATCAGCCGCTCCATCAGCCCGACCATCTGGGTAACGTGGCCGGTCGCGCGCGGTTCGGCCGAGGGCGGCAGCACGCCGAGCGCCTCGTAGGCGGCGTCGAAGGCGCGCTCGTGGGTGGCGGCCCATTCCCACCACGGCCTGCCCGCCTCGGCGGCCTTGTTCAGGATCTTGTCGTCGATATCGGTGACATTGCGGATGAACCACACGTCGTAGTCGTGCGCGAGCAACCAGCGGCGCAGCACGTCGAAGGCGACGCCGCTGCGGACATGACCGATATGGGGCTGACCCTGCACGGTGGCCCCACACAGATACACCGAGGCACGGCCGGGGACCAGCGGGGTGAATTCCCGCAGGGTCCGCGTGTCGGTGTCAAAAAGGCGCAAGGTCACGGCGTTCGATCCTAGTCGGTGGGATGGGCGTGCGATTGACCGGCCGGTGCGTGCCGGGCGGGTCGAGCAGCGAGCGTTACGGCGAAGGCGTCCGGCCCGTCAGGGCTGCGGACACTCCGCCAGCAGACAGGTGGCGATGGCGGCGACACCTTCACCGCGACCGGTCAGACCTAGGCCGTCGGTGGTGGTGCCGGACACCGAAACGGGTGCGTCGAGTAATTCGCCCAGAACCTTCTGCGCCTCGGCGCGGCGCGGGCCGATCTTCGGGCGATTGCCGATGACCTGCACCGCGGCGTTGACGACGATGAAGCCTTCGTCGAGGAGCAGCCGGCGGACCTCGGTCAGCATGGCGGCGCCGGTGACCCCGGCCCATTCCGGGCGGCCGACGCCGAAGACCGCGCCGACGTCGCCGAGACCGGCGGCGGAGAGCAGGGCGTCGCACAGGGCATGCGCGGCGACATCACCGTCGGAGTGGCCCGCGCACCCGTCGGCATCGGGGAACAGCAGACCGGCCATCCAGCAGGGACGACCGGGCTCGATGGGGTGCACGTCGCTGCCGATGCCGACTCTCATCGCGCGACCGCCTGGTCGGGGTGATTCGCGGCGGTGGGCACCTCGGCGTCGGCCGGGCGCTCGGTGGCGGTGGCGAGGTCGCGCGCGCCGGGTGCTCGATCGGCGCACAGCGCATCGGCCAGACGCAGGTCGAGGGGGGTGGTGATCTTGAAGGCGAGCGGGTCACCGGCGACGGTGCGCACGGCGACGCCGAGGCGTTCGACCAGGGCAGCGTCATCGGTCGCGCCGACCTCGGTGGCATAGGCACGGCGCAGCAGGTCGGCGGCGAAGCCCTGAGGGGTCTGGATGGCGCGCAGGTGGGCGCGGTCGGGGGTGCCGGTCACCACGCCGGCGTCGTCGACCGCTTTCACGGTGTCGACGACCGGCAGGGCCGGGACGACGGCGGGACTGCCCGCGTGTAGCTCGGCGGCCACCCGCGCGATCAGCTCCGGTGGGGTGAGCGCGCGTGCGGCGTCGTGCACGAGATAGCACGCGGCATCGGGTGCGGCCGCGATGCCCGCGCGGACCGAATCGGTGCGCTCGGCGCCGCCGACCACGACCTGCACCGGCACAGGGGGCATCGAACCGCCGGGGAGTGAGGTGGTGGACAGCAGAGCGGACGCGGCATCGACCAGCTCGGCGGGCACGACAACAACCACCCGGTGCACCGCACCGGAGGCGATCAGCCCGTCGACGGCCAGCCGGACCATAGGTGTGCCGCCGACCGGGACGAACGCCTTCGGGGTGGATTCACCCAGGCGCACGCCACGACCGGCGGCAGGGACCAGTGCTACGACAGGTCGCACGTTCCTAGGAAGCCGCGGCGAGGACCTCGTCGAGCAGCGATTCGGCCTTGCCGTCGTCGGTGCCCTCAGCGAGCGCGAGCTCACCGACGAGGATCTGGCGGGCCTTGGCCAGCATGCGCTTCTCACCCGCGGACAGGCCGCGGTCCTGCTCACGACGCCACAGGTCACGCACGACCTCGGCCACCTTGTTCACATCGCCGGAGGCGAGCTTCTCGAGGTTGGCCTTGTAACGGCGGGACCAGTTGGTCGGCTCCTCCGTGTGTGGCGCGCGCAGCACCTGGAAGACGCGGTCGAGACCCTCCTGGCCGACGACGTCGCGGACGCCGACATATTCGGCGTTCTCCGCGGGAACCCGAACGGTCAGATCGCCTTGCGCGACCTTCAGGACCAGATACTCTTTCTGCACACCCTTGATGGTGCGGGTCTCGATTGCTTCGATCAGCGCCGCTCCGTGGTGGGGGTAAACGACGGTGTCTCCGACCTTAAAAATCATGTGTCCCGTGCCCCTTTCGATGTTCACAGTTTAACATGCGACTCGATAACGGCGCGATCAACTGTGCAGGTCAGGGCCACAACGAGGGCATCGTAGGGGTTGACAAGAAAGATTCGGTGTGCATTGCGTTGTGCCAGAACGGGTTAACCGCCAGCACAGCGAGCGATATCCGCGCGCCGCGCACCCGGCATCGCCGCGGCAAACCCGCGCCGGACACCGAACTGTTACTTCCGCGCCCGCGCGTCGCGAGCCCGGACGCCACCCGCGCGCGACGAACTACTACGCTGCCTAGTTACTACCCTCCGATCCGCCCTGTGGACGGAGTGAGCCCGGTCGACATGGAGGACAAACCGTGACTGCCCTGAAAGCTGTGACCGCCCCGTCGGCGCGACGTCGCATGGCGACGGTTGCCGCGCTCGCCGCTGCCGCGGGCATCGCCCTGAGCGGCTGCAGTGCCGGCCAGCACACCCAGACCTCGTCGCAGGCCGCCGCCATCAACGGCAACCACGCCGAGGTGGGCGAGATCTCGCTGCGCAACGTGCACATCATCTACCCCGCGACACCGGCCGAGCACGACAAGGGCGGCAAGGCGGTGCTCTCGCTGTCGATCATCAACGGCAGCGAGACCGTCACCGACGAGCTGACCAGCGTCAGCAGCGACCTCGGCCAGGTCAAGCTGACCGGTCCGGGCAACGATCCCAAGCTGGTGCTCGCACCGCAGCAGACCGTGTTCATCGGCCCGGTCGATGCCATCGAGAGCCCGGCCGCCGACGATCACCACGCCACCAGCGCCGCGCCGACGACCACGGCCGCCCCGACCACCTCGGTCGCCCCGACCACGGCCGGTCAGGCCGACGGCGACGAGCCGTCCATCGACCCGATCACCGAGCCGGGCACCATCGAGATCACCGGCCTGACCGAGAAGATCTACCCCGGCCTGACCTATACGGTCACCTTCAACTTCAAGGACGCGGGCACCGTGCAGGTGTCGGTCCCGGTCGACGCGGCCGCGACGAACCGGGTCGAGAACGGGATGTCGGGCCCGGCCCCCGAGGGCAGCGGTCACTGAGACCACCCAGCCGGGAAAGCCGTCGCGGTTCGCCGCGGCGGCTTTTTCTTTTTTGTCGGAGCCGGTCCGTAGGGTGCGCGTGTGGCCAAGACCAAAGCTGTCTACCGATGCACCGCGTGCTCCCACGAGGTGTCCAAATGGGTCGGTAAATGCCCGGATTGTGGCGCCTGGGGGACGGTGAACGAGGTGGCCGTCTCGGCGGCCGCCGCCGCGCCGGGGCGCCGGGCCATGCTGCCCAGCACCGCCGCCGCGCCGCTGTCGCAGATCGACGCCAAGATCACCCAGGCGCGCTCGACCGGGGTCAGCGAGCTGGACCGGGTGCTCGGCGGCGGTGTGGTGCCCGGATCGGTGGTGCTGCTGTCCGGTGAACCGGGCGTCGGCAAGTCGACGCTGCTGCTCGAGGTCGCCTCCCGCTGGGCCGCTCAGCGCCAGGAGACCGCGCTGTATGTCACCGCCGAGGAGTCGGCGGGGCAGGTGCGGCTGCGGGCCGACCGCACCGGTGCGGTGCACGACCGGGTGTACCTGGCGGCCGAATCGGATCTGTCGATCGTGCTCGGGCACGTGGAACAGGTGCGGCCGTCGCTGCTGGTGGTCGACTCGGTGCAGACCATGCTCGCGCCCGAGGTGGACGGCGTGATCGGTGGTGTCACCCAGGTGCGCGCGGTGACGGCGGCCTTGACCTCGCTGGCCAAGGCGAGCGGGATCGCGGTGCTGCTGGTCGGGCATGTCACCAAGGACGGCAATGTCGCCGGTCCGCGCACACTCGAGCACCTGGTCGATGTGGTGCTGCAGTTCGAGGGCGACAAGAACTCCACGCTGCGCATGGTCCGCGGCATCAAGAACCGCTTCGGCAGCGCCGACGAGGTGGGCTGTTTCGAACTGCACGAGGACGGCATCGCCTGTGTCGACGATCCGTCCGGACTGTTCCTGCACCACCGCACCGATACCGTCTCCGGTACCGCGGTGACCGTCGCGATGGACGGCAAACGCCCGCTGGTCGCCGAGGTGCAGGGGCTGACGGTCAAGACCGAGATCCCCCAGCCGCGCCGCGCGGTGAGCGGGCTGGACTACAACCGCGTCGCCATGGTGCTCGCGGTGTTGCAGAGCCGCGGGCGGGTCTTCCTCGGCAAGCACGACGTCTACGCCGCCACCGTCGGCGGGATGCGCCTGAGCGAGCCGTCCGCCGATCTGGCCATCGCCCTGGCGATCGCCTCCGCCGAGGCCGATACCGCGCTGCCGGCGGGCTGGGTGATCCTCGGTGAGGTCGGCCTGGCCGGTGAGGTCCGCAAGGTCACCGGGCTGTCCAGGCGGCTGGCCGAGGCCGAGCGATTGGGCTTCACGACCGCCCTGGTGCCCCCGGGTTCGGAGAAAACCAAGATCGGTTCCATGCGTATCCACGAGGTCGGCGATCTGCGTTCGGCGCTGCGACTGGCACAGCTCCGCAAATCCCGCGCAGCCCGCGAGCCCGTCGCGGTGGAATAGTCCGGGCAAACCGTGAATTCCGCGCCGATCGCGAATTCTGTCGGCAACATCCATTGACATCGCCGACGATCTTGCGAATCTTGCAAATCAGGTGAACCCGAACATGTGACCAACCGCGCACCCGCACAATGCGCGGCATTCGCCTCAGTCGGACAGGTTGAACGGTTCGGCGGCGCTGCGGATGGCGCCGAGCTGGGCCACCACCATGTAGGCACCAGCGGGCACCGGCAGCCGTTCACCGGCGCACTCGGGCTGCGAGGTGGTCCCGAACCAGCTGCCCTTGTAGGACAGCTGCTGGCCCGCGTCGAGCGTCTTCACTTCCGGCGGTCCATCGGGGTTGCAATCATTGCTCGCCCACAGCCTGCGCTGGCCGTCGAGGGTGAAGACGAGGAACTGCGGGCCGGCCCCGAGATCGCGGGTGCAGGCGGCCGAGGAGATATTGGTGATGACGGTGCCGAAGGCCGGCTGGTCACCGACCTTGTAGGTCGGCTGCCCGACGGTCACCTTGAGTGCGAGCGACTGATCCGAGCACGGCTGAGCGGCCGGCTGCTCGGCGACCGAGGTCGCCGACGCGGCAGTGCTGGTGACACTGCCGCTCGACGTGGCGCTCGCCGCGGACGACGCGCTGGTTGTCGTCGTGGACTCGGCCGCACTGCCCGATTCCGTGGTCGTCGGCTGCGCCACCGGATTCTCGCCGTTGGAGTCGCCGCCCCGCGCGACCATCATGGCGAGCCAGATCACGACCACGAGCGCGACGATGATGACGCCGATGGCCAGCGCACGGCGACGCCAGTAGATCTCGGGTGGCAGCGGTCCATTCGGTTCCAGCACGCCTCAACGGTAAGCGCAGCGCGCGGGGGCGCGCTCGATGACCTCGGCGTGTCGGGGGCCGGAGCTGTGGCGCGACGTCACGTTCTAGTGGATTTCGCCGATATTTCCGACGGTGCTGCGCAGCTGAGCGCGCCCGTCCTCGAGCTTGTAGGTGACGCTCGCGATCGCCAGCTGCCCCGTGGCGACACGCTGGGAAATGATCATCGACCGCTGCATGAGCAGCCGCGAGGTCTCCTCGACATGCCGCGCTTCGAATTCGTCGACCGCGTTCAGGCCTTCGCGACGGCCGATCAGGATGGACGGGGTGACCCGCTCGACGATGCTGCGGATGAAGCCGCCGGGGACCTCACCGCCGTCGAGCGCGTCGATGGTGGCCTTCACCGCGCCGCAGCTGTCGTGGCCGAGGACCACGATCAGCGGCACATTGAGCACCTCGACGCCGTACTCGATCGAGCCGAGCACCGAACTGTCGATCACGTGACCGGCGGTCCGCACGACGAACATGTCGCCGAGGCCCTGGTCGAAGATCAGTTCGGCGGCCACCCGGGAATCACCGCAACCGAACAGGATGGCGTGTGGGCTCTGCCCGCCGACGAGCTTGGCTCGATCGGCGGCGCCTTGGCTAGGATGCATCAGATCGCCGGTGACGAAGCGCTCGTTGCCTTCGCGCAGTGACTTCCAGGCACTTATCGGATTAGAACCAGGCATACCGACCATTGTGCACAGACTGGCGGTTACCAGCGAGTCCGGGTCGTTACGCGTCGGCAAATTGTGCCTGGCGGAGGTGGAACGGGAACAGTGAGTATCGACGCCGAGGTCCTGCTGGATTGGTTCACCGACACCGCGCGCGAACTGCCCTGGCGCGCACCGCAGGCAACCGCCTGGCACATCCTGATGAGCGAGATCATGCTGCAGCAGACCCCGGTGGCGCGGGTCGAGCCGATCTGGCGGGAATGGGTGGCGCGCTGGCCGGTGCCCTCGGCGATGGCGGCGTCCTCGCAGGCCGAGGTGCTGCGCGCCTGGGGCAAGCTCGGCTATCCGCGCCGCGCGCTGCGACTGCACGAATGCGCACGGGTACTGGCCACCGAGCACGGTGACGTGGTGCCCGCCGAGGTGGCGGTGTTGCTGAGCCTGCCCGGTATCGGCGACTACACCGCCCGCGCGGTCGCCTGCTTCGCCTACGGTCAGCGAGTCCCCGTGGTGGACACCAATGTTCGCCGCGTGGTGTCCCGCGCGCTGCACGGCCGCGAGCCGGGCAACCCGTCCTCGCGCGATCTCGCCGAGGCCGAGGCCCTGCTTCCCACGCCTGTCCCCCGCGCCGCGAAGTTCTCCGCCGCCCTGATGGAACTCGGCGCCCTGGTGTGCACGGCCCGCAACCCCGGCTGCGCCAGTTGCCCGCTGCCGCACTGCGCCTGGGTCGCCGCCGGCAAGCCCGCCGCCACCGTGCCGCGCAAGGTGCAGAAGTACGAGGGCACCGACCGTCAGGCACGCGGACGGCTGCTCGACGTGCTCCGCGACGCGTCGGGCCCGGTCGAACGCGTCCGCCTCGACCTGGCCTGGACCCGCGACCCCGGTCAACGGGCCCGCGCGCTCGACTCGCTGCTGGTCGACGGCCTGATCGAACAGACCGAGAACGGGCTGTTCGCCCTGGCGGGCGAAGCCGACTGACCGGCGGGCCGCCCGAGTGCGCGCGTCGCTGTCCGCTGGGGCAATCGGCACGCCCACCCGAGCCCCCCACGCACGAACATCACTGATCAGTCGCGCCAATCACCGCGGCCACTGGCCCCCGCGCGCGAGCGTCGCTGTCGCCGTCACAGCGGCGCGCATACGGATGGGGGTCACTGTGTCCGCGATCCAGCGGGCCCGGGTCGGCCGGCTGCGGTTCGGACCAGTGGACTTGGCTCGGCCGACCACCGGTGCCGTGCGGCGGTTCACCGAGGACAACCGGGGGCACGGCGTGCCTGGCTGCTGCTGTGCTCAGCCGAGCACGCGGGCGAGGAATCCGCTCACCAGCTCGCGATACTCATCGGGCCGCTCGTCGTGCACGAGATGCCCGGCTCCCGCGACCCACGCGTATTCGGCGCGGGGGTGTACCTCGGCCATGGTCCGCATCTGACCGGGTGGGGTGATGGTGTGCTCGCCTTCGATCAGCAGCACCGGCATCGTCAACGACTTCCATTCGGTCCAGAAATCGCGGGTGCCCCACTCCTCGGAGATCGCGCGGAAGGTGTCGACCTCGCCGTGCAGGCGGTAGCCGTCCGGCGCGGCGGTGAAGGCGCGCAGGAAATACCGGCCTGCGACCGGGCCGAAGTAGTCCAGCACCGCCCGCTCGTCGGGGAACGGCTGTGGCCAGGAGTGGATGAGTTCGGCCCAGTGCGCGGCGGTGCGGCCGGTGAAATCGGGGGCGATGTCCTCGACGACGAGCGCGCGCACCCGCTCGGGATACGTGGCCGCGAAGACCCAGCCGTGGATCGCGCCCATCGAGTGCCCGATGACCACCATCGGCTCGGTGATCGCGGCGGTGAGCCCGGCCAGATCGGCGACGAACGCCTCGGTGGTGAGCTCGGCAGGCGGCACCCGGCCGTGTCCGGCGGCGTCGACGGTGTAGAGATGGCCGCGCTCGCGCAACCAGGGCAACTGATCGGTCCAGGTGCGCGCACTGCCCATCAGCCCGTGCAGGAGCAGGATCGGGACGCCGGTCCCACCTTCGTCGTACAACACCCTGCCGATTGTGCACGGTCGGTTCTCGGCCGCCTCGATCTGGACTGACCAGAGGGTGCGACGAAGGAGTACCCGGCGGGAGGGAAGATCGAGGGAACAGGCCGAGAACCCGCGGCGCCAGCCGCCAGTAATACTGTGTCATGGCTGTTGTGAAGATCAATGCGATCGAGATCCCCGAAGGTGCCGGTCCCGAGCTGGAGAAGCGGTTCGCCGCGCGGGCGCACGCGGTGGAGAACTCCCCCGGTTTCCTCGGTTTCCAGTTGCTGCGCCCGGTGGCCGGTGACAACCGGTATTTCGTGGTGACGCAATGGGATTCGGAAGAATCCTTCGCCGCCTGGCGCGACGGTCCGGCCCGTGCGGCGCACGCCGGGCACGGTAGCGACGGCGAGCGTCCCAAGCCGGTGTCGACCGGTGCCTCACTGCTCGAGTTCGAGGTCGTACTCGACGTGCCTGCGAAGGGCTGACGTCGGCGTTTCCGCTGGACATGCGGATGCGCGTATTGACGTGGACGCCCCGCGACTGTCACAGTTCGAGGGAAAACATACGCGAGGGTGCGCGGTAATCCGGTGAGATTCCGGAGCGGTCGCGCCACTGTTTCCACGTACCGGGTCCCCGGTGCCGGAGAGCCAGACACCGGCACCTTCGCACCACTTCGACCATGGGACGCGTATCCCTGAGGAGGACCCGAATGGCTATCGCGCATTCACCCAGCCGGTCTACCGGCCTCGACACCCTGGCAACCGTGCTCGTCACGGTCGGCGTCGTCCTGCTTGCCCTGCTCGCCCTGTACCTGGTCGGTTTCGATCAGGGGGCCGTCTCGCGTAGCGGGATGTTCCTGCACGAGCTGATGCACGACGGACGTCACCTGCTCGGTGTGCCGTGCCACTGATCGGATCGTTCAAGACCCTGCTGTTGCGTGGCCTGCTGGCCGGCCTGATCGCCGGCCTGCTGGCCGCCACAGTGGGCTATTTCGTCGGCGAGCCCCAGGTGGACGCCGCGATCGCCATCGAAGAAGCTGCCGCCGCCCCCGCCGAACACGGGCACGAGGCGGCCGAACCGCAGGGCCATTCGCACGGTGACGAAGACGAACCGCTGGTCAGCCGGTCCGGGCAGAAGGCGGGGCAGTTCCTCGCACTCGGCCTGGCCGGTATGGCTTTCGGCGCGTTGTTCGCCGCCGCGGTGAATACCGGACGCCGGTTCACCACGCTGACCGGACCGCAGTTGTCGCTGCTCGCCGCGGGATTCGCGTGGGCGGCGATCGTGGCGGTGCCGTTCTTCAAGTACCCGGCGAATCCACCGGCGGTGGGCGACCCGGAAACCATCAACGAGCGCACCTGGCTGTGGGTCGCCGCGGTAGCGCTCGGCCTGCTCGCCGTCGCGGCGGCGGTCGCGGCCTACAAGGCGCTGGCCGGGCAGCTGGACACGCTCCGGCTGATCGTGAGTGTGGCGGCGTTCGTGCTGGTCACGACGGTCGGCTACATTCTGCTGCCCGGGGTGAACGAGGTGGCCGACGATTTCCCGGCGACGCTGCTGTGGCAGTTCCGGGTGGCCTCGCTGGCCGAGACCACCACGCTGTGGGTGTCGCTGGGTTTGGCCTTCGCCGCGCTCACCGAATTCGCCTCGCGGCGTAGCACTCCGGTAGCAGAGCAGGTCGCTACCGCGGGGTGATCCGCGCGAGCGTTCCGTGAAGGCAGTGTCGGTGTCATGACCGGCACTGCCTTCTCTGTTTCCGATGACCGTCCCCGCGCGGTCGCCGTGGCCTTCGGCGCACTGATGACCGCGCTCGCCGCCGGCGCCGCCGAGGGCATCGGGCGTGCGGTGCGCGGTGGCGACGAATTCGGCGCCACCGCGGCGGGCCTGCTCCCGCGCCTCGCCATCTATCTCGCTGTCGCCGCGGTCGCGCTGTACATGGTTCGCGGCAGCCGTGTCGCCCGTGCCGTCCTGAGCGTCGGTGTCGGTGTGGTCGGCTTGGTCTCGCTGATCATCGAGCCGCTGGCGGTCCTGCTGTCGACCGACGATTTCGCGGCATTGTTCGCCGGTTTGGCGCCGTCCTCGGCCGTCTTGGCCGGCTGCCGGACCGTGCACATCGTCGCGGTGTCGATCGCGATCCCGGCGATGTTCACGCCGGGCGCGCATCGGTGGTTCACCCAGCAGCGATGAACCACCGGCATTTTCGTGCAATCCGACCTCCGCGAGTCAGTATTCCGACTGCGCGGCGGCGAATTGCACGAAAATGCCGGTCCGATCAGACGAGTGCGGCGTCGAGCTCGATCTCGGGGACGCCGGTGAGCGCCTTGCTGACCGGGCAGCCGTTCTTGGCGGCGGTGGCCGCGGTACGGAAGCCCTCGGCGTCGAGGCCGGTCACGGCCGCGCGGACGGTCAGCTTGATCTTGCTGATCTGGAAGCCACCGGCCGGGTCCGGGGCCAGGGTGACGTCGGCGGTGACATCCAGGCTCTCCGGGGTGCCGCCCGCATTGGCGATCTCGGCCGAGAGCGCCATCGAATAGCACGACGAATGCGCCGCCGCGATCAGTTCCTCGGGGCTGGTGCCCTCGGCGACGTCGGCCGCGCGCCGGGGGAAGGTCACGTCGTACTTGCCCACACCCGAGCTGACCAGTTCCACCTGCCCGGAACCATCCTGCAGTCCACCTGCCCAGAGAGTGCGTGCGCTACGAGTCGGCATGACAATCCTTTCGATTCGGGAGTTGCGTCCGCTGACGAACCTACTCGGCTCAGGCGACGGTGCCGGTGACTTCGTCGAGGCGCTCGAGCATCTCCGGCCAGACCTGCTGGTGCAGATCGCGCACCGCCTCGCTGGGGAAGCCCGAGTGCCGTAGGCGCAGGCGGATGCCGCGGGGCTGCTTGAGGAATTCGGCCGCGACCACTGTCTCCACGCCTTCGGTGGCCGCGGTGACCCAGGTGAACTCGACCCGGCGGTCCGGTTCCAGCCGCAGGACGCGGCCGTAGTGCGGGTTGCGCTTGTCGGCCGTCCCGGTGTCGAAGTACAGGGGCTCGTCGACGCCGGGGCGCCCGAGGACCGATCCGGGGACGGCCAGCCACAGATCCAGGCCTTGCGTCCACGCCGCGTAGAGCAGGCTGGGCGAGGCTTTCATCACGCGCTCGACCGTGAGCTCGTGCGGTCGCGCAGACAGGTCCGGGGGGCGAACTGGCTGGTCCATCAGCCGACCTTACCGGCCAGGACCGCCCGATCGCCGCATCGGGTGTGCGCCAGCGTCACTCGGATGAGTTCGGTCCCCGCCGGTACCGTTCGCCGGGTGACGGGAACACCCGGCTCTGGCTGCGCTTCGGTGGCTACGTGCTCGGGCAGCTCGCGCGAGACCGCGCCGAATCCGGCCGGGTGGGGCTGATCAGGTGAGGTCGCGGCGGGTCGTCAGCCAGAGCGTCCCGCCGGCGAAGACCAGCACGTAGACGGTGAGCAGGGCGAGCGACTCACCTCGGGTGAGGATGTCGAGGACACCGGGAGTCGGCGGGCCGTCGACGGTCCGCATGGCGCCGGCCAGCGAACCGGCGGCGGTGCCGGGGAGCAGATCGGTGACTACCTCGACGGGGCCGAAGATGCCGGCCACCCCGCGCAGGAGGTTCTCCACCACCAGGACCCAGACCAGGCCGAGGCCGACGGCCAGTGCCGGCCCACGGGCGACCGCGCCGATGAACGCGCCAGCCAGGGTCCACATGCCCAGAATGGCTGTACCGGTGAGGATTCCGACGGCGGATTGCGAGAGCGAAGGCAGCACGACGGCCCGGTCCTCAGTGAGCGCTATGAGCGAGGCGACGCCGAGGTCGACGGCGAAGGCCACGCAGACCAGCGCGACCACCACGAGCAGCAGGCTCACCAGCAGCCCGCCGATCGCCGCCGGACGGCTCGGCCCCTGGGTGAACACGGTTTTCCAGGTCCCCCAGCCGTATCCGCTGCCGACGGCCAGCGCGCCGAGCAGCAGCATCAGCGCACCGCCGAACATGGCCATGCCCTGGGTGAAGACCTCGGGGACGGCGCCGGGCAGCAACTGGCCGAGCAGCACATCGCGGGGCAGGCCGTCCGACATGGCGCCGCTGTCCCCCGAGGTGTAGGCGAGGTAGTTGAACAGGTAGGCGAAGGTGAGATTGAGCAGTACCCAGGTGCCGAGCACGATCCAGAAGGCTGGCCAGCGGCCGAGGCGCACCGACTCCGCGCGCATGCTTGCCAACAGATCCTTTGTCGTACCGATCATTTCGCGACCTCCGTCATTTCGAAGAACACTTCTGCCAGGGATTTCTCGTCGACGCGCAGTTCCAGCAGGTCGGCGCCCGCCGCGACGACCGCGCGGGCGAGTTCCGGCGCGCGGGCGGCGGTGGTGTCGACGCGGATGCCGTCGGGCCCGGCCTGCGCCGGCGCGTCGGTGACCGCCCGGATCGCGTCCAGGGCGGCACCCGACGGTTCGGCACGCACCAGAAGAGTTGCAGTTCCGCGCAATTCGGCGACAGTCGACTCGGCGAGCAGACGCCCGTCGGAGATCACGCCGACCCGATGGCAGATCTCCTGCACCTCGGCCAGCTGATGGCTCGACAACAGCACGGTGTGTCCGTCGGCCGCGAGATCGACGATGAGCCCGCGCATTTCGGCGAGGCCGGCCGGGTCGAGGCCATTGGTCGGCTCGTCCAGGATCAGCAGATCGGGGTGGCCGAGCAGGGCCGCGCCGACGCCGAGGCGCTGCTTCATGCCCAGCGAATAGGTGCGGAATCGGTCGTCGGCGCGGTCGGCCAGACCCACCGTGGCCAGGGCCCGGTCGACCTCGGTGCCGGGATGGCCGCGATAGCGGGCGAGGACGCGCAGGTTGTCGCGACCGGAGAGGTACGGGTAGAAGCCGGGCCCCTCGATCAGCACGCCGAGCCGGCGCAGGACCGCCGGGTCGCCCGGGGTGCGGCCGAGCACGGTCGCGGTGCCGGAGCTGGGGCGGATCAGGCCGGCCAGCATGCGCAGGGTGGTGGTCTTGCCCGCGCCGTTCGGGCCGAGGAAACCGTAGATCTCCCCCGCGGCGACCCGCATGCCCACCGCGTCGACCGCGAGGTGCTCGCCATAGCGTTTGGTCAGGCCGTCGGTGACGACGATGGAATCGTTCATGCACCGAGAATCCTCGCCGTGGGTATGCTCGCGCATCCGTCGCGCGGCGCTGGTCGGCGTACGTCGCGCGGCCGACCCCCGCGACCCGGCCGGGTGCCGTACCGATGCCACGTTCGTCGACCGATGCCCGATATTCGCCCCGCGGCACTGTTTCACCGGCCGAAGTGGCCGCCGACCGGGTGCAGGCGGGAATTACGGGCGCAGGCCGACGCGGACGGGGCGGCTACGCAATAGGGTGAGAGAGGTGGGAACGTCTGCGAAGTGGGAGCGTGGCTCGGTCGTCGGTGACTGGGGCCTGGCAGTGGTTGTCGCGGTGATCCAGCTCGCCGGGAGTTCCGGCGCGAACGCGCATCAGACGGGGGTGCGTTCGCTGGACGCGTTCGCGTATCTGTTGCTGCTGGCCGGGCCGATCGCGCTGGGGTTCCGGCGGTTGCTGCCCGAGCCGGTGCTGCTGGTCGCGCTGCTCGCCGCGGTGTCCTACATTCTGCGCGACTACGGGTACGGGCCGATCTTCCTGTCGCTTGTCATCGCCTTCCTGACCGCCGCGATACACGGATCACGCTGGCGCACATACCCGTTGGTGGTGGTCGGCTTCCTGACGATGGTGTGGCCGGTGCCCGCGCTGCTCGGGCGGCACGCCGATGCCTGGCAGGTGTTCGGGCTACTCGCGTGGCTGGGTGTACTGGTCGGCATCGCCGAGGGGATCCGGCTGCGACAGGCCGTGGTGCTGGCCCGCAAGCAGCGCGCCGAGGCCGCCCGCCGCGACGAACAGGCCCAGGAAGCCAGGGCCGCCAGCGAGGAACGTCTCGCCATCGCACGCGAGCTGCACGATGTTCTCGCGCACAGTCTTTCGCTGATCAACGTGCAGTCCTCGGTGGCGCTCGAGCTCTTCGACCGCAAACCACAGCAGGCGGCAGCCGCGCTGGCCACCATCAAGACGACTTCGAAAGAGGCGCTGGCCGAGGTGCACACGCTGCTGCACGCGATCCGCAGCGGTGCGGCGGTCGCGTCCGCGCCCGAGGAGCCCGTCGCAATGGCTGCGGCCGCGGTGGATTCGTCCGCCGCCCCCGCCCCGCCACCGCGCCCCGCGCCACGGGCGCCCGCGCCCTCGCTCGACGACCTCGACACCCTGCTGGAACGTACCCGCGCGACCGGGCTCGTCGTGGAGACCAAGATCATCGGCACGCCCAAGAAGCTGCCCAGCGTGATCGACGTGGCCGCCGCCAGGATCATCCAGGAATCGCTGACCAACGTGATCCGGCACGCGCCGGGCGCCGCCGCCACCATCACGCTGCGGTACACACCGGAATCGGTCGACGTCACGGTCGACAACACCCGCCCCACCGGCACCGCCGTGCGATCCGGCCCCGGCGGGAACGGGATCATCGGGATGCGCGAGCGGGCCCACGCGCTCGGTGGGGCGCTGACGGCCGGACCGCGGCCCTCCGGTGGTTTCCGGGTCGCGGCGCGACTGCCCGCGGGTTCTGCACCGGCGCGGGCAGGCAGTAGTGGTGCCTCGTCCGCGAGCCGGTCCACGTCGAACGCAGCCACCGGCGAGACGGCGCTTCGGGCGGGCTCATCGGCCCGTATCGCCGACTCCGGCAACGGAATCCCCGCAGAGAACGGTCACGGGCCGAACGGGCGGGGGCGCGCCGGTGGGGAGAGCGAGGCCTCCGCATGAGGCGACCGTCATGACCGCGCGGCCTCGCCCGCCAGGGGCGGACCAGGACGCTAGGGGAACGACATGAACGACTCGCGGGATCACGGAATCCGGGTACTGGTCGCCGACGATCAGGCGCTGGTACGGGGCGGGTTCGTCGCGCTGCTGGACGCGCAGGACGACATCGAGGTGGTCGGCGAGGCCGACAACGGCGAACAGGCCGTGCGCATGACCCGCTCGCTGGTGCCCGATGTGGTGCTCATGGACATCCGCATGCCGGTCCTCGACGGTCTGGCCGCGACCCGGATGATCGCCGACGACCCGCACCTGGCCGAGGTCCGCGTCGTCGTCCTCACCACCTTCGAGCTCGACGAATACGTCTTCGAGGCCATTCGCGCCGGCGCCGCGGGTTTCCTGGTCAAACACACCGAACCGGCCGATCTGCTGCGCGCGGTCCGGGTGGTCGCCGAGGGCGACGCCCTGCTCTCCCCCGGCGTCACCCGCCGCCTGCTCGCCGAGTTCTCCACCCACGCCAAACAACCCCCACCGGCCGCCCTAGCCGAGCTCACCGACCGCGAACGCGAAGTGATGACCCTCGTCGCCGAGGGCCTCACCAACGCCGAGATCGGCGCCCGCCTCTACCTCAGCCCCGCCACCGCCCGCACCCACGTCAGCCGCATCCTCACCAAACTCGACGCCCGCGACCGCACCCAACTCGTCGTCCTCGCCTACGAATCAGGATTGGTCCGCCCGGGCTGGCAGTAGCGGCGCGGGCGGGAATCAGACCCCGGGGTTCGCCCCGCGGCGCTCCTCCTCGGTGAATTCGCCGCGCGGTGCGCCGGGCGCGGCGGCCTGGGCCCGGCGCGAGTAAGCGGCGGCCGCGCCGAACGCGCCTGCCACGCCTGCGGGCGACGCGGCGTAGGTGATGGCCTGACCGGGGGCGATGCCGAGGTTTGTGCCGATGGCGACCGCGTCCATGTTCGCGCCGAGGAACAGGAAGGTCCAGTCGTAGCGTTCCTCCTGCTGCTTGATCAGCGAGCGCACCGCCTCGTTGGTCCACTCGCGGCTGGAGTTCTCGTGTCCGTCGGTGAGGACGACGACGATCACCGTGCCCGGCCGCTCGTGCTCCGGCCGCGCGGCGAGTTCGGCGCCCACATCGGTGACCAGTTTGCCGATCGCGTCGTAGAGCGCCGTTCCCCCGCGCGGCACCAGATTCGGCGGCGGCACCTCGGCCAGCGGACGATTGGCGTAGACCACCTCGTAGCTGGTGTCGAACTGCGCCAGCGTCACGTCGATGGTCTTCGGCACGGCCCGCTGCTGCTCGAAATACGCGGCCAGCCCGCCTTCGGTATCGGCCTTGATCGTCTGCATCGACCCGGACCGGTCGAGCAGCACCGCGATCAGCGAGCGATCGGAATCCGTCATACCCACACCCCCGTGCTTGTTTTCGATGAACGATTCCCACCGTACGCCGAACCACCGACCCGCGAATGCCACCGCAAGCGGTCGAAAAGCCATCCCCAAGGCTCCGTTGCGCCGAGCGGCGCTGCTCGCCGAGACCCCGGACGCCGCCGACGGGCTCCTCGAATTACTGCACGGGCATGACGCAGTCCCTTGAAATAGTCGACGCCGCCTGAGGAAGACCGCCTCGGCTCGACCATCAGGTCGTTCGGCGGTGCAAAGGATTTGCCAAGGGCGGGCTTTTAGCGTGGCCGTCGTCAGCAAGCACTGAGGAAGGTGGCTCATCGATGGGCATGGTGTATACGTTCAAGCGGATCAGTCCGGCGGACGCGGCGCGGATTTCGGCGGATCCCGAGCTCGCATGGGATCTGCTCGAAGCGCATCGTCGAACCGACGACGAACCCTGCGGCGATCTGGACAAGGCGTGGGATGGTCTGCAGTATCTGCTCGCCAAGACCGAGGTGGGTATCGATCTGTTGCGTGAGGATCGGGGACGTCCGGACGACGAGACCTGCACGGTGGTCTGGACCGTCGAGGAGGTGGCCGGTGCGGCGCGCACGCTCGCGGCGACGCCGTTCGAGGTGCTGGCCGAGCATTTCGATCTCGCGGCACTGGACGAGGAGGGGATCTACCCGGATATCTGGGATACCGACTGGTGCGCCGATTATGTCCGGGAGCACTATGCCGGCCTGCGGGAGTTCTTCGCGCATGCCGCCGCGACGGAATCGGCGGCGGTCGCGCGGTTCGAGTAGCCGGGTCAGCGACTACGCGTGTGGCCGTACCCGTGATCGGGTCGCGCGGCCGATGTCCTCGAGCCGCCGGGCGAGCAGGCTCGAAGTATGAACATCACCGACAGCGCGACGACGCTGACCCTGCTGGCCGACCACTACGACGGAGGGTGGCATCCCTGGCCGTTCTTCTCGCGGTCCTGTTCTTCGCGCGACGCCGGTGCGCCGGTCGCGGCGGGGCCGTCGGCGCGCTGCGGACCGGGTTCGCGCGCGGCGAGATCAGCGAAGCCGACTACCGGGCCAGGCTCGCGGTATTGAACCAACCGCGCCGGGCCGATGCGCAGGCCATCAAACGGCCGGCTGTCAGCGGGTAGCCGTCGAGCGAGGGCCGGTGTGCGCTTCCACCGACCAGCGCACGAGCCGGCTCACCCGGTCTGTCGGTAGGCCCTGATACTTTCGTCGCAGCATCGACAGACAGGGGTGGGATCAGTGGGAATCGCGATGTCGTTTCATCCGGTCGGCGAGGACGACCTCGTCCGGGCACGGGCCGACGAGCAGTGGATCCGCGACGAGATCTTCGAGCGCGAACCGGCGCCCGACCAGCCGAGCGGAGGTGTGGACAAGGCCTGGCACGGCCATCTCTTCGGGTGGAGCGCCGAGCTGGTCGCCGATGCCGCCGAGCGGCTCGGCTCCGTCACCTTCGACCAGCTCGACGCGCACTACGACCCGGAACGCATGGACGCGGCGAGTATCTATCCGGGCTTCTGGGCGAGGGACCCGGACGACGGCCGCGATTACCTCGAGGGCAACCTGGTCGAGCTGAAGCAGATCTTCGCCTACGCGGCCGACCGTCGCTCCTGCCTCGTCCAGCACCTGGGCTGACCGGCCCGGAGACGACAAGAGCCCGCCCCCGGCGCGATGCCGGGGGCGGGCTCTGTCGTTCAGCCGATTACTCGCCGGAGGCGGCGGCCTCGGGGGCGGTGCCCTCGGCGGCGCCGGTCAGGACAACCTCGGGCTTGTCCTCGCCGGCGGGCGAGGCCTTGGTCAGCTTCGCCTTGCCGGTGAAGGTGAACTTGGCGTCCTCACCGAGGCCCTCGCCGTTCCAGCCCTCGACGTCGACCGTGATGATCTGGCCTGCGCCGATCTCGCCGAAGAGGATCTTCTCCGACAGCTGGTCCTCGATCTCGCGCTGGATCGTGCGACGCAGCGGCCGCGCACCCAGGACCGGGTCGAAACCGCGCTTGGCGAGCAGGCTCTTGGCCTGTTCGGTCAGCTCGATACCCATGTCCTTGTTCTTCAGCTGCTTGGCGACGCGGCCGATCATCAGGTCCACCATCATCACGATCTGCTCGCTGGTGAGCTGGTGGAAGACGATCACGTCGTCGATGCGGTTGAGGAACTCGGGGCGGAAGTGCTTCTTCAGCTCGTCGTTGACCTTGAGCTTCATCCGCTCGTAGTTCGAACCCTCGGCGTTGGACTGGGTGAAGCCCAGGCCGACGGCCTTGGAGATGTCGGAGGTGCCCAGGTTCGAGGTGAAGATCAGCACGGTGTTCTTGAAGTCGACCGTACGGCCCTGACCGTCGGTGAGACGGCCGTCCTCGAGCACCTGCAGGAGGGTGTTGTAGATCTCCTGGTGCGCCTTCTCGATCTCGTCGAACAGCACCACCGAGAACGGCTTGCGCCGCACCTTCTCGGTGAGCTGGCCGCCCTCCTCGTAGCCCACGTACCCGGGAGGGGCACCGAACAGGCGCGAGGCGGTGAAGCGGTCGTGGAACTCGCCCATGTCGATCTGGATGAGCGCGTCGTCGTCACCGAACAGGAAGTTCGCCAGCGCCTTGGACAGCTCGGTCTTACCGACACCGGACGGGCCGGCGAAGATGAACGAGCCGGACGGGCGCTTGGGGTCCTTCAGGCCGGCGCGAGTGCGGCGGATCGCCTTGGAGACGGCCTTGACGGCGTCTTCCTGGCCGATGATCCGCTTGTGCAGCTCGTCCTCCATGCGGAGCAGACGGGTGGTCTCCTCCTCGGTGAGCTTGAAGACGGGGATACCGGTCCAGTTGGCCAGCACCTCCGCGATCTGCTCGTCGTCGACCTCGGCCACCACGTCCAGGTCACCGGAACGCCACTGCTTCTCCCGCTCGGCGCGCTTGGCGACGAGCTGCTTCTCCTTGTCACGCAGGCGCGCGGCCTTCTCGAAGTCCTGCGCGTCGATGGCGCTTTCCTTCTCGCGGCGGGCGTCGGCGATCTTGTCGTCGAAGTCGCGCAGGTCCGGCGGCGCGGTCATCCGGCGGATGCGCATGCGCGCGCCCGCCTCGTCGATGAGGTCGATCGCCTTGTCCGGCAGGAACCGGTCGTTGATGTAGCGGTCGGCCAGCGTCGCGGCGGCGACCAGGGCACCGTCGGTGATGGACACCCGGTGGTGCGCCTCGTAGCGGTCGCGCAGACCCTTGAGGATGTTGATGGTGTGCTCGACGGTCGGCTCGCCGACCTGCACCGGCTGGAAGCGGCGTTCCAGGGCGGCGTCCTTCTCGATGTACTTGCGGTACTCGTCGAGGGTGGTCGCGCCGATGGTCTGCAGCTCGCCACGGGCCAGCTTCGGCTTCAGGATCGAGGCCGCGTCGATGGCGCCCTCGGCGGCACCAGCGCCGACGAGCGTGTGCAGCTCGTCGATGAACAGGATGATGTCGCCGCGGGTGTTGATCTCCTTGAGCACCTTCTTCAGGCGCTCTTCGAAGTCACCGCGGTAGCGGCTGCCCGCGACCAGGGAACCCAGGTCGAGGGTGTAGAGCTGCTTGTCCTTGAGGGTCTCGGGGACCTCACCGTTGACGATGGCCTGCGCCAGGCCCTCGACGACCGCGGTCTTACCGACACCGGGCTCACCGATCAGGACCGGGTTGTTCTTGGTGCGGCGGCTCAGCACCTGCATGACGCGCTCGATTTCCTTCGAGCGGCCGATGACCGGGTCGAGCTTGCCCTCGAGCGCGGCCTGAGTGAGGTTGCGGCCGAACTGGTCGAGCACCAGCGAAGTGGACGGGGTACCCGCCTCACCGCGCGAGCTGGAACCCTCGACGGGCTCCTTGCCCTGGTACCCGGACAGCAGCTGGATGACCTGCTGACGGACGCGGTTCAGGTCGGCGCCGAGCTTGACCAGAACCTGGGCCGCGACGCCCTCGCCCTCGCGGATGAGACCGAGCAGGATGTGCTCGGTGCCGATGTAGTTGTGGCCGAGCTGCAGCGCCTCGCGCAGGCTCAGCTCCAGCACCTTCTTGGCGCGCGGGGTGAAGGGGATGTGACCGGACGGTGCCTGCTGGCCCTGACCGATGATCTCCTCGACCTGGCTGCGCACACCCTCCAGCGAGATGCCAAGGGACTCCAGCGACTTCGCCGCCACGCCCTCGCCCTCGTGGATCAACCCAAGCAGGATGTGCTCGGTGCCGATGTAGTTGTGGTTGAGCATCCGGGCCTCTTCTTGGGCCAGGACAACGACACGCCTCGCGCGGTCGGTGAACCTCTCGAACATCGCTCCCTCACTCTCCTGCTCCGACATTCTGGCTACAGACGCCGCAGTGTGCTCAGTACAACCTAAGGCGTCGGACCGACAACTGTCGCTGCCAGCCTGCCATGAAGCCCAGGGGTTGCGGCCCCCACCATCCACTCTAGTTGGCAGCCGATTCCGCCGCCGCCGGTCCACCCTATTGATGACCGGCGGCAACATGGTCATTTACTCATAACGCGCACGTCGCGGCATTCGTTTCCCCCGGAGTTTTGCCTACAGCGAAATATGCCGGACGGGCGAGGAGCTCAGCCGGTGAAGGGTGGGACGAACTCGCACGGCGGTGTGCGCGGATGAGCCGGGTCGAGCGCGTTCAGGACGTAGGCCGCGGCGCGTGGGCTACCCGCGATGCCGAGGTGATCGGAGAAGTCGGTGGGGCATCCGTGCTGCACCACGATGTTCGTCGCGTTCGGAGCCTCGACCAGGCCGCTGGTGTACGGGAAGGCGATCTCGTCGTAGACAGTGGCGATATTGGTGTACTCGACATCCGGCGCGTACACACCGTCGGCGTTGAGCTCCGAGAGGAAGGCCGACCCGCCGACCAGTTGGGCGCAGGCGAGGCAGATGCCGCCGGAGACGGTCGCGTCAATCTCGTCGGGGGCTATCCCCAAGCGCTGACCGATAGCACGCACAACACTCATCTGGTCGCCGAACACTCCGAGCCATGGTCCGGCGATGGAGACGACCTTGTCCACCACCCGAGCACCCCCGAGCCGTTTGACGTAGTAGTTGGCGACCAGGCTGCCCTGGGAGTGGCTGACGATATCCACCTTCGCCGCACCGCTGGCCGCGCGCACCCGGTCCACGAAGGCACCGAACTCCGCGGCATTTTCCTGGATCGGCCGCATTCCACCCAGCGCCGAGAGCGGCCACGGCAGGTCGTAGGCACCGTAGGTCAGCGAATACACGCAGTAGCCCTCGTTGGCCAGCAGCGCGACGTAGGTGCCCCAGTTCGTCTGCGCGCCGCCCGCCGTGCCATGAGCGAGCACCACGGGATTCGGGTGCGCGGGCGACGGGACACAGCCGAAGTCGTTCGCGCCGGGCAGCGAACCGCCCGGGTTGGTCAGTTCCGGCACGATGCCGCCGAAGAAGTTGTAGTCGACCGGGTATTCGGCGGCCGCCTGGCCCGTCGAACCCACCCAGCCCAGCACCGCGGCAGCGGCGACGCCCAGTAACGATCGCGTCTTACGTCGCATGAACGACCCCCATCACTAGAACGTGTTCCGCTCATCATGGAACACGTTCTAGTGATCGCGGGCCGTTATCGGCGGGTCGATCAACGCGGCGCGTAGGCCTGCGCCTGGGTGACGGCGGGTCCGGCGGCCGCGGGCTCCGCGCTCGACTTGCCCTGCTGAACACCGGCCGCGAACAGCGCGCCGCACAGCACCAGGAACGCCGCGGTATGCACGACTGCGCGGACGATGTTCCAGCGCACCCAGCTCGCCTCGAAGTCCGCGCGCACCGCGGCGAGGTCGCCGATGGCCGACGGATCGCCCGCCGCCATGAGCGCGTCGTTGAGTGGCACGTTCAGTGCGACGGTGACCGCGAAGGCGATCACATTGAGCGCCAGGGCGATTCCGATCCAGATCAGGGTGGTGCGATGCTCGGCGCCCAGGCTCAGCACCGCGGCCAGCGCCGTGAAACCGACGGTGCCGAGGAAGCCGAGCATGAACCAGGGGTTGATGATCACGACATTGATCTTCTGCATGACATCGACGAGCGTGCGGGCATCGGCACGGCCCAGCGCGGGCATCACCGAGATCGCGTAGGCGTAGAAGACACCGGCGATCAGTCCGGTGCTGAGTACCGCGAAGACGATGGCGGTCAACCGGATTGCGTACATTGTGGCTCCTGACTCCCGATCGCGGAGCAGCGAATGCGTGCTCCGGCGTTGGAATCAAGTCAACCGTGGATCACCCTCCCGCGAACATGGTTCAGACGCTCGCCGGCCTACGCGGGCGTCGCGGGTTCACAGGTCGTGATCGGAGATCATCCCGCTCTGCATGGCCAGCGCGGCCAGGCGGGTGCGCTTCTGGTTCTGCGGCAGATCCTCGACGCCGAACTTCGCGAAAAGGGCGCGCAGATGCGTCTTGATGGCGTCGATGGAGAGGAACAATTCCTCGGCGATCTGCTGATTGGAGGCCGGCGTCGCGAAACCGGTGCCGTGTTTGTACGGGCGGCACAGCGCCACCAGCACGGCGCGCTGGGTATCGGTGAGCGAGCGCATGGTGGGAATGGCCGCCGCGGCGGCGTGCGTGGCATCGTCGACGACGCCACCGAAATCATAGAAATGCACCAGGGTGGTGCCGACCCGGATGCGGTCGCCGGGGCTGAGGCGGCGCCGGCCGATCAGCCGTTCGCCGTTGACGAAGGTGCCGTTGCGGGACAGGCCGTCGTCGATGATGGTCCAGTGCGCGCCGAGGTGCTCGACCGCGGCGTGCAAACGTGAGACTTCGGCGTCCCAACCGAGGACGAGGTCGGCTTGGACATTGCGACCGATGGTGAAGCGCTGCCGACTAGGCACCAGCGGCAATTCATGCTGGCGCCCGGTGTCATCGGTATACCGCAGGAACGAACTAACTGCCTCGGTCACTGTGTCGATACCTTACTTACCTCGGAGGCCCCCTTCAGCGTGCCCATTCTATCTCCCGGGGCCCCCGCACCCGGAACACACTGTCCACCAGCATCTTCCATACGCCTGAGGGGCCGACCCCGCCGCAGGAATCCTGCGGTGGAATCGGCCCCTCGGGCGCGGAGACGAACGGCGCGACGAGCGCCCGCCGGCTAGTTCTTGCCGACCTCTTTGTTGTAGGCCTCGGTGATGTCGGCGGAGATGCGGCCACGGGCCGACACCTTGTGGCCCTTGCGGCGGGCCCATTCGCGAATGGCGGCGCTCTGCTCGCGGTCCATGGAAACGCGGCTCTTGCCCTGCGGTGCGGGGGCGCCTGCCGCCTTCACCCGGCGACGGCCACTCACGCGACGGGCGTTGGCGACCCACTCGTCCAAGCCTTCGCGCAGGCGCGCAGCGTTAGCGTCCGACAGATCGATCTCGTACGACACCCCATCGATAGCGAACTCGATGGTCTCGTCCGCGATGGACTCACCGTCGACATCGTCGATCAGGCTAACGGTGACCTTCTTTGCCATGAGATGAACGTCCTCTCGAAATCGTCAAGCCTGCCTCCAGGCCGAATACCCGAGGCAAGAATACCCCGAATTGCGAAATTTCCAACACGAGACCTTCGCCTCGCAAATTGACTGGTCAGCGACCAGTCGGACGCACAATCGGGAACAGGATCGTTTCCCGGATTCCCAAACCGGTGAGTGCCATCAACAAGCGATCGATTCCCATACCGGTTCCGGTGGTCGGCGGCATGCCGTGTTCCATCGCGGAGAGGAAGTCTTCGTCGAGCACCATCGCCTCGTCGTCACCCGCCGCGGCAAGCCGCGCCTGGTCGACGAACCGTTCCCGCTGGATCACCGGATCGACCAACTCCGAATAGCCCGTGGCCAACTCGAACCCGCGAACATAGAGATCCCACTTCTCGGTGACGCCGGGCTTGCTGCGATGCTGACGGGTCAGCGGTGACGTCTCGACCGGGAAGTCCCGGACGAAAGTCGGCGCGTAGAGCTTGTCGCCATACGCATGTTCCCACAGTTCTTCAACTAGTTTGCCGTGACCGTAGCCCTTGCCGACGGGAATTTCCAGACCTACCCTATCGGCGAGCGCGAGCAATTCTTCGACAGTGGTTTCCGGGGTGACCTCGACACCGATCGACTCCGACAGCGACGGATACATCTCGACGGTCGTCCACTCGCCGCCGAGATCATATTCCGTTCCGTCTGCGAGTGTCACGCGCAGGGTGCCGAAAGCCTCCTGCGCGACTTCCTGGATCAATTCCCGCAGCATCGTCGCCGAGTCGTCGTAGGTGCCGTAAGCCTCGTAGGTTTCCAGCATCGCGAACTCGGGGGAATGGGTCGAGTCGGCGCCCTCGTTGCGGAAGTTCCGGTTGATCTCGAAGACCTTCTCCAGGCCGCCGACCACACAGCGCTTGAGGAACAGTTCCGGCGCGATCCGCAGGAAAAGATCCATGTCCAGGGCGTTCGAGTGGGTGACGAACGGGCGCGCGGCGGCGCCACCGTGAATGGTCTGCAACATCGGGGTCTCGACCTCGAGGAAGCCACGGCGCTCCAGCGCGGCCCGCAGCGCGCGGACCACGTTCACGCGGGTACGCGCCATTTCCCTGGCCTCTGGACGCACGATCAGGTCGACATAGCGCTGCCGGACCCGCGACTCCTCGTTCATCTCCTTGTGCGCCACCGGCAGCGGACGCAGCGACTTGGCCGCCATCGTCCACGACTGCGCCATGACGCTCAATTCGCCGGTGCGCGAGGAGATGACCTCGCCCTGCACGAAGACGAAGTCACCGAGGTCCACATCGGACTTCCAGGCGGCCAGTGCCTCGGCACCGACACCGTTGAGGCTGATCATCGCCTGCAGTTTGGTGCCGTCGCCCTCCTGCAGCGTCGCGAAGCACAGCTTGCCGGTATTACGGACGAAAATGACGCGGCCGGCGACACCGACCTGCAGACCGGTCTGGGTATCGGGTTCCAGATCCGGGTAGGCGACCCGGATTTCGGCCAGCGTGTGCGTGCGCGGCACCGCCACCGGATAGGCTTCGCCGCCTTCGGCTAACAGCCGTTCCCGCTTGTCCCGGCGAATCCGCATCTGCTCGGGGACATCACTGTCCACGGCGGAACTGACGGCGCGGCCGGTCTCGGCGGGGTTAGGGGTGCTCACATCCGATAACAGTAGCCTGCGCCGAAAACGGTTATGCGCGCTCCCCTACAGCGACGCCAGGGCATCGACCTCGCGGGCGAAGTGGGGTGCGCCGATACCGACAGTCAGCATTCCCGCCGACTTCAAAGCCTGGTATCCGCCGATCAGATCGGTGGCCCGGTGCAAACCCAGCTGCTGCAACGAGGCCGCGGCCAAACTCGAGGTGTAGCCCTCCGAGCAGAAGATGACCCATTCCACGTCGTGGTCTGCGGCCAGCGACAACCGCGCCGAGGACGTCGGATCCAGCCGCCATTCCAGGACATTGCGCTCGATGACCAGCGCGCCCGGCAGCGAACCCTCGCGCACCCGCTGCGCGGCGGGCCGGATGTCGACCAGAATCGCACCCCTGGCCAATGCGGCGGGCACGTCGTAGACATAGAGCCTGCGTAGCTGCGCACGCGCGTTCTCGAGCATCTGATCAATCGACGAAGGACTCATCACATGTCACCTTCGGGCTGGTCGGTGAGGACGGTGTTGGTGCGCCGCAAGGTGCCGTGACCGGTCACCTCGTAATACGACATCGCCGACAACGGCGGGGAATAGGCATGCACGCTCAGGGTCGGGTCGAGCGGGCCGACGGATTCGGCGGCGGCGGGCGCGCGCACCACATCGTGCACCCAGCCGATCGGGAACGACGCCTGATCACCCGCGGCGAGGGTGCGCCTGCGCAACTCCGAACCATTCCAGCGGAATTCGGAGAGCGCGCCGCTGAGCACGGTGAGCGCGCCGAGCGAACCGGCGTGATCGTGCAATTCGGTGGATTTACCCGGGGTCCAGCTGATCAGCCAGACATCGACCTCGTCGTCGTGCAGCAGCCGCGTCGCCCAACGCTGGTCGGCCGGCCAGATGCCGTCGGCGGGTAACAGGTGGTCGTAGCGGCCGGCCAGCACGTCTTCGGCGCCCTCGTCGGTGAGTCGCAGCAGGTCGGCCGGGCGCAGCCGGGTGGGCAGCGCCGAGGCGATCGCACGGTCGAGCGGAGGCGTCGCGGAGTAATCGTCGCGCGCGGAAGAAAGGGAAAGGACAGAAGAACGCATGAGCGAATCTCCAGGAGGTGTGAAACGGTCGAGGGGAAAACGTCAGCCTCGAACGGTCGAGGCAGCTAGCCTCGACAACACTCCTGGGCGCTCACACGGAAATTCACAAGCGTGAGTTTAGCAGGTCACGATCACCGCGGTCGACCATGACCTGCGTCTCACTTCTTGTTGCGCTCGTAGACGTGCCGCAGCCCGGTCAGCGTCAGGTGCGGCTCGTGGGAATCGATGGTCTCCGATTCCGGGACGATCAGCGGCGCGCCGGCACCGGTGGCGACCACGGTGACATCGCTGCCGGCGAAGGCGTCGAATTCGTCGCGGATGCGGTCGATCAGACCGTCCACCAGACCGGCGAAACCGAACACCGCGCCGGACTGGATGCACTCCATGCTGTTCTTGCCGAGCACCGAGCGCGGGCGGGTGAGCTCGACGCGGCGCAGTGCGCTGCGCTCCACCAGCGCCTCGGTGGCGATCTCCACGCCGGGCGCGATCACCCCGCCGAGGAACTCGCCCTTGGCCGAGACCAGGTCGACGCAGATCGCGGTCCCGAAATCGACCACGATCGCCGGGCCGCCGAACTGCCGGTAGGCGGCCAGGCAGTTGACGATGCGGTCGGCGCCGACCTCCTTGGGGTTGTCCACCAGCAGCGGGATACCGGTGCGCACACCGGGTTCCACCAGCACGTGCGGCACGTGCGCCCAGTAGCGCGCGAGCATGGTGCGCAGCTCGCGCAGCACCGGCGGCACGGTCGAGAGCGCGCAGACGCCGACCACCTGGTCCAGCTCGGCACCGACCAGGCCACGCACCTGCATGGCGAACTCGTCGGCGGTGAGCAGTGGATTGGTGTGGATGCGCCAGTGCCGCACCAGTTTCGCGTGGTCGCCGCTGCCGGAGATCAGGCCGAACTCGATCCCGGTGTTGCGGACATCGATCGTCAGCAGCATCTCGAGGCCCCCCGCCCTGCTCAGGCGAAGGAGAGCGAGCGCGGGGAGGTGAGGCCGGAGCCCTCGGGGGCGTGCGCCGGGTCCGAACCCAGTTCGACGGCGCGGTTGCGCTCGTCGACGAAGACCACCTTCGGGTCGTAGGCGCGCAGCTCGGCCTCGTCCAGCTGGCCGTAGGCGATCAGGATGACCAGGTCGCCGGGGTGCACGAGATGGGCGGCGGCGCCGTTGATCCCGATCACGCCCGAACCGCGCTCACCGGCGATCACATAGGTCTCCAGGCGGGCGCCGTTGTCGATGTCGACGATGCAGACCTGCTCGCCCTCGAGCAGATCGGCGGCGTCGAGCAGGTCCTGGTCGACGGTCACCGAACCGACATAGTGCAGGTCGGCGTGGGTCACCGTGGCACGGTGGATCTTGGACTTCATCATGGTGCGCAACATCGTCGTCGCCTTTCTCAGAGCGCCTGCGCGGCAGGCAGGGAGTTCGCGTCGGGGTGTCCGTCGATCTGGGCGCCGAGGACGATCGGGGCGTTGTCGATCAGCCGGGTGTCGCCGACCTTGGCCGCGACGAGGAGACGGGCATTGCCCGCGGTGGGCGCTGGACCGAGGTTGGCGTCGCGCAGTTCGAGGTAGTCCAGGTCGAGGCCGTCGACCGCGTCCAGCACACCGCGCGCGGCGGCCAGTACGGCTTCGGCGCCGAGCCCGGCGGCATGGCGGCCAGCGGCCAGCGCGGCCGAGAGCGTCAGCGCGGTTTCGCGCTGGGTGGCGTCGAGATAGCGGTTGCGCGAGGACAGCGCGAGGCCGTCGGCCTCGCGGACCGTCGGGTAGGCCACGATCGTGGCGTTCAGGTTCAGATCGCGCACCATCTGGCGGATCAGGGTGAGCTGCTGATAGTCCTTCTCACCGAAATACGCCTCGGAAGCGTTGGTGATGTTGAGCAGCTTGGCCACGACGGTGAGCATGCCGGCGAAATGCGCCGGCCTGCTGCCGCCCTCGAGCTCGGCGCCGAGCGGACCGGGCTGCACGGTGGTGCGCGGGCCCTCCGGGTACATGTCGTGCGCCGACGGCGCGAACACCAGGTCGACACCCTCGTGCCGCAGCAGCTCCAGATCCGCGTCCAGGGTGCGCGGGTAGGCGTCGAGATCCTCGTTCGCGCCGAACTGCAGCGGATTGACGAAGATCGACACGAGCACGACCTGGTTGGTCAGCTTGGCCTGGCGGACCAGCTTCAGGTGACCCTCGTGCAGGGCGCCCATGGTCGGCACGAAACCGATCGTGCGCCCGGCACCGCGCAGCGCCTTGGTCACGGTGGTGACCACTTCGGCGCTGTGGTGCACGGTCAGCGCACCGGGCCGGTAGGCGCCGCTCGCCCTGGCCCCGCCCTCGTGGTGGTGCACTTCTCGGGGTTCCATCAGTGGCCTTCCTTCGCGAGCAGATCCAGCAGCGCCGGATTGGTCTTGGCGAGCTCGGCGGTGCGCAGCGACAGGGCGCGGTAGGCCGCGGCCAGGCGCTCGTCCACCGACTCGAGTGCGGTCAGATGCGCGGCCACCGCGTCGACGTCGCCGCGCGCGACCGGGCCGGTCAGCGCGGCGGGGCCCCGGCGCAGGGCGTTGTCCAGCGCGGCCGAGACGAGCGGGGCGAGCAGCCGTTCGGGCAGGCCGCCGGGCTGGTCGTCGACCACCGGCTGACCGAGCAGCCCCGGCCCAGCTAGCGACTCGCGCAGCGCGCTGACCGCGTCGACGATGATCGTGACCAGGTGATTGCTGCCGTGCGCGAGGGCGGCGTGATAGAGCGTGCGCTGCTGCTCGTCGACCCGGACCGGCTCTCCACCCATCTCGATGACCAGGGCCTGGGCGATGGCGTAGCCGATCTCGTCGGCGGCGGTGACGCCGAAGCAGGCGTTGGCGAGGCGGTCGATGTCCTCGTCGTGGCCGGTGAAGGTCATCGCGGGATGGATCGCCAGACCCAGTGCGCCCTGGTCGGTCAGCGGCTGCAGCACGGCGATGCCGTTGGCGCCGGAGGTGTGCACGACGATGGTGCCCGGCCGGACGACACCGGCGCCGGCCAGCCCACGGACCAGCCCGGCCAGCTCGGCGTCGGGGACCGCGAGCAGCAGCAGTTCACTGCGGCGGGCGATCTCCTCGACCGGCAGGATCTGCGATTCGGGCAGCCGCGTCTGCGCCCGGTGCACCGAGGCATCGGAGATCGCGGCGACACCGAAGACCACATGGCCGGTGCGCTCGAGCGCGACACCGAGGGCCGAACCCACCCGTCCCGCCGAGACGATTCCCACCGTCAGTCGTGCGGGCGCAGGGTCGACACCCACGTTCGCGCCATCGGAATTGACACTTCTCGAGGTCAACGTTGTCCTCTCGATTCGCGTTCCAGTCCCGCGGGGCGGGTACCGGACGTTACGCATCGAGAATAGTTGGCGGTCGGCGCCGACCGCCACGGCCTGCCCCCGTGATCTATCTCTCGGCGATCAGCGGGATTCGGACTGCAGGTTGGCCATGATGTCGGCGACCGAGAGCCGGGTGCTGCCTTCGGACTCGGCGCGGCGACGGCGACGGGAACTGGTGCCGACCGTGGGAGCGGCGGGCTGGGCCTGCTCCGCGACTGCCTGCGACGGTTCGGGAGTCGGGAACGGGTCGGCGTTGGGCGCTGGGGTCTCGTCGATGCCGTCGGCGTTCAGGTGCCGGGTGTTCGGGGCGGAGAGCCGGGGCGGGGGTGTCTTGCCCGGGACGGACGCGGGCGGGACGAAGGCGGATTGGCCCGCCGGGGCGGTGAAGACCGGTTCGGGCACCGGCGGGGTGAACACGGGTTCGGCGACGGGCGCGGAGAACACCGGCTCGGCCGGCATCGTGAAGGCCTGATCGCCGTTCGACTGCTGGGCTTCGGCGTAGTCGTCGAGGGATACCGCGGAGGTCTCGGCGGTGACCGGATCGTCGTAGGGGTCGGCGAAATTGGCCGCGACCGGCGGCATGAAGACCGGCTTCAATGCGCTGGGCGGTTGCTGCCACGGGCCGAACCAGGCGGCGTTGGCATCCACCGGGCTATCCTCGAAATCCGCCTCCACATCATCGAAAGCGTCGAAACTGCCCGCGGGCAGCGCGTCGATGCGCACCGCGTCGGCCTGCAGGGCGATCTGTTCGTCGGGCAGCGCACCGTCGAAGAGGACTTGCAGGTTCTGGCGCAGCAGACTCAGCTCGGCTCGCAACGCCGCGATCTCGGTGGCGTCGGCGCCCACCTCGGCGCGGACCCGGGCCTCCACCCCCATCTCGTACTCGCGACGGGCGTTGATCTCGCGCTCGAGCTGCAACTCGTACACCGTCTGCAGATCACGAACCTTGGCCTTGTCGACCGCCGCGTCCTTGCGATAGCGGGTGGCAGCGAGCGCGCCGATCACCGCCGCCCACAGTGCCGCTACCAGGCCGATCCGGATGTATTGCACGTTTTCGCTGAAGATCAGGAAAACGCTGGATGTCAGGCCGAGCAGGATGAGGACGCCGATGAAGAGCTTTCCCGCGTCGTCCCGCCGTCGACGGGGCGTGGTGCTACGGGAGGGTGAAACCATGTGGGCCAGGGTAGCCGGGAATCGCTGGTCGGCGCACTGTGTTGTCCGGTGGTTCCATCTGAAAGTTGCTATGTGGTAGCCGGTTCGTCGGGTGGATCTTCCGGTGCGCGACAGCAGTACTCGAGCCACAATGCCGCAGCAACCAGGGCGGACCCGGCCAGCATCCCGACCACCGCGCCCGGCGAATCGGCGGCCGCGGCCGTCACGGTCCCGCGCTGTGGGAATACCCACAGCAGGAAGCCGAGCCACACACCGGCCGCCAGCGAACCCACCTGCAACGATGCCTTCGCCAGCGCGGCCGCGCGCGCGACATTGATCGGATGCAGTTCCGACGGTCCGTCGCCGATCTTCTCCTCGGCGATCTTGGCCTTGATCAGGAAACCCAGCGCCGCCTCGATCGCGGCGACCGGCAGCAGCGAGGCGCCCGCCGCCACCGAGATCGACGGGAAGGTCGAGTAGGCGAAACGGGTGGCGACCCAGGCGATGGCCGCGGCCAGCACCACGTTCAGCGCGAGGTCGAGCAGCCGGGTGGGTCTCAGCACGAGGGCGCGCTCTCGTCGGCCAGCACCAGCTCCGTGCGCACCACCCCGGCCCGCTCGGCCGGATCGAGACCGGCGAGCAGTCGCGCGATCGGGGTCGACGCGCCGTCCACGGGCAGCGTCGCCGTCGGCTGCACGTCGAGCCACGGGATCAGCACGAAGGCCCGGTTGTGCGCCTGTGGGTGCGGCAGGATCAGCGCGGGATCGGTGTCCCGGACGATCGTCACACCGGCTTCGTCGGTGCAGGTGACCACGTCGACATCGAGCGTGCGCGCACCCCAGCGCACCTCGCGCACGCGCCCGGCGGCCTGCTCGAGGTCCTGGCCGAAACGCAGCCAGGCGTAGTCGTCGAAGGCCGGGTCCTCGGCCACGAGCACGGCGTTGAGGTAGTCGTCCTGGTCGACGCCGCCCCACGGCGCGGTGGTGTACACCGGCGACACCGCGACCAGCCGCTCCCCGAGCGCGTCGACCACGCTGCGCAGGTGGGCGAGCCGGTCCCCGAGATTGGCGCCGATCGAGAGCACCGCGCGAGTCATCGACGCGGCTCCGGTGCCTGGGTGCGGTAGCGGGTCGCCACCACCCGCACATCGGCGAAGGTGTGCGGGATCGGGGCCGACGGCTTGTGCACGACCACCTCCACGGCCTCGATGCGCGGATCGGTCATCACGTCGTCGGCGATCTCGGAGACCACCGTCTCGATCAGATCGCGCGGTTCACCGGCGACGATGCGAACCGCGCGTTCGGCCAGGGCGCCGTAGTCGACGGTGTCGGCCAGGTCATCGGAGGCGGCGGCCGCGGCGAAATCGACCCACACGGTCAGGTCGACGACGAACTCCTGGCCGTCGCGGCGCTCGAAATCGAAGACGCCGTGCCTGCCGAAGACCCGCAGCCCACGCAGCTCGATCCGGGAGGACGCGGCCCGCCCGGCCGGCGGTGGCAGCAGTGGCGAATTCATCGGTGGCCTCCTCGGGCTGCGGTGGCGCTGCGCCACGCGTCGACGACGGCGATCGCGTCCAGCGAGGCACGCACATCGTGCACCCGCACTCCCCACGCGCCCTGGTTCGCGGCGATCGCCGACACCGCGGCAGTGGCGATCTCCCTGCCGTCCGGCGGACGCGGGCCGGACTCGTCGGCCAGCAGCGCGCCGAGGAAACGTTTGCGGGAGGCGCCGATCAGGATCGGCAGGCCGGTGACCAGCTCGGGCAGCGCGGCGAGCAGTTCCCAGTTGTGCTCGGCGTTCTTGGCGAAACCGAGACCGGGATCGAGAATCAGCTTGTCCGGGGCGACACCCGCGGCCACGGCCAGCTCGACCTGGGCATCGAGTTCGGCGCGCACCTCGGCGACCACGTCGTCGTAGTGGTCGGCGGGACCGGTGTGCCGGTAGTCCGCGCCTGCACGCCAGTGCATGAGGATCCACGGCACCCCGGCGGTGGCGACGACCTTCACCATGTTCGGATCGGCCCGGCCGCCGGAGACATCGTTGATCACCGCCACGCCTGCCTCGAGCGCCGCCTCGGCGACCTCGGCGCGCATGGTGTCGACGCTGGTCGGCACGCCTGCGGCGACGAGCCCGCGGATCACCGGGGCCACCCGGGCGGCCTCGGTGGCCGGATCGACGCGATCGGCGCCGGGCCTGGTCGACTCACCGCCCACATCGACGATGTCGGCGCCCTGGGCGTACAGCTCGATACCGTGCGCGATCGCCAGGTCGGGATCGAGGTAGCGACCGCCGTCGGAGAACGAATCCCCGGTCACGTTGACCACGCCCATGACCACACACGAGCGGCCGCCCCGCGCGATCACGACGGGTTCGCTCATTTGCGCAGGATGAGGTCCAGCGCCTCGGCACGCGAGGCGGCGTTGGTCTGCAACAGGCCGCGCACCGCCGAGGTGGTGGTGCTCGCGCCGGGCTTGCGGATACCGCGCATCGCCATGCACAGATGCTCGGCCTCGACCACCACGATCGCGCCGCGCGGGTCCAGCTTGCGCATCACCGCGTCGGCGATCTGGCTGGTCAGGCGCTCCTGCACCTGCGGGCGCTTGGCGTAGAGGTCGACCACACGGGCCAGCTTGGACAGGCCGGTGACCCGCCCGTGCGTGCCGGGGATGTAGCCGACGTGCGCGACGCCGTGGAAGGACACCAGGTGGTGTTCGCAGGTGGAGTACATCGGGATGTCGCGTACCAGCACGAGTTCCTGATGGCCCTCGTCGAAGGTGGTGGACAGGACCTGGTCGGGCTCGGTGTAGAGCCCGGCGAACATCTCCCGGTACGCGCGTGCCACCCGGGCGGGAGTGTCGAGCAGGCCCGGCCGGTCGGGGTCCTCGCCGACGGCGAGCAGCAGTTCCCGTACCGCCGCCTCGGCGCGCGGCTGATCGAAGGCACGGCCGGTCGCCAGTGCCGTCAGCTGCGACGGGCTCGTCGCGCCGAGCTCGCCTGCGGGATCGGCGCTCGACCCGTTACTAGACAACTTCTCCGCACCTCCACATGTCGACGCCGGTATTCGTCCGGCATCCGACGATCGAGCGTAGTTGGCCACCGGTCAGCGGCGGCCGTTCGGCCCTTCCCAGTCGTTGTTCTCCGGATCGGTACCGGGCGCCGGTGGCGTGGCGGGCTGCTCACCCCAGGCCTGGAATCCGTTGTCGGCGTGCCGGGGCTGCTCGGGCTGCGCCCACGCGCTGCCCTGGCCCTGCGGGGCCTGTGGCTGGGGCGGCTGCTGCGGTTGTTGCTGCTGCTCCTCGCGCGGCGGCCAGCCCGGCGCCGACCAGCCGGCCGGGGCACCGTAGTCGGGCCGGGACCCGTGGGTGCCGCCCTGCCGTGGGAACGCCTGGGTCGGCGCGCTGGGCAGCGGGTACCCGCTCGCGGGCGGCGCGGGCTGGTACTGCGGCGGGGCGGGGTGACCGTTGGCCGGCTCGAGCGGCGCACCGGCGGGCACCGGCGCGGGCTGGGCGGGCGGCCACGGCTCGCCGCGCTCGGCGGCCAGCTCACCCGGCGTCTTCACCGGCGGCTTGTCCGAGGGCGCCCGATCACCGAAATCATTGAACGCGGTGATCCGTGGCCGCTTCTCGACACCGGCGAGAACCTTCTCCAGGTCCTTGCGGTGCAAGGTCTCGCGCTCGAGTAGCGCGCTCGCCAGCGCGTCGAGCTGCTCGCGGTACTCGCTCAGGATCGACCAGGCCTCGGTGTGCGCGGCCTCGATCAGGTTGCGCACCTCCTCGTCGATCTCGCGGGCCACCTCGTGCGAGTAGTCGGCCTGGGTGCCCATCGACCGGCCGAGGAACGGGTCGCCCTGCTCCTGGCCGTAGCGGACCGCGCCCAGGCGCGCGCTCATGCCGTACTCGGTGACCATGCCGCGGGCGATCTTGGTGGCCTGGTCGATATCGGAGGACGCACCGGTCGTCGGCTCGTGGAACACCAGTTCCTCGGCCGCGCGGCCACCCATCGCGAACACCAGCCGGGAGATCATCTCCGAGCGGGTCATCAGGCCCTTGTCGTCCTCGGGCACCGTCATGGCGTGACCGCCGGTGCGGCCGCGGGCCAGGATGGTGACCTTGTAGACCGGCTCGATATCGGGCATCGCCCAGGCCGCGAGGGTATGGCCACCCTCGTGGTAGGCGGTGATCTTCTTCTCGTGCTCGCTGATGATGCGGCTCTTGCGGCGCGGGCCACCGATGACGCGGTCGACCGACTCCTCCAGCGATTCGCCGGTGATCAGCTGACCGTTCTCCCGCGCGGTGAGCAGCGCGGCCTCGTTGATGACATTCGCCAGATCGGCGCCGGACATGCCGACGGTGCGCTTGGCCAGGCCCTCTAGATCGGCCTCGGGCGAGATCGGCTTGCCCTGCGAGTGCACCCGCAGGATCGCGCGGCGCCCGGCCAGGTCGGGATTGCCGACCGGGATCTGCCGGTCGAAACGGCCGGGACGCAGCAGCGCCGGGTCGAGGATGTCGGGCCGGTTGGTGGCCGCGATCAGGATGATGTTGGTGCGGTCGCCGAAGCCGTCCATCTCGACCAGCAGCTGGTTGAGGGTCTGCTCGCGCTCGTCGTGACCGCCGCCGAGACCGGCGCCACGCTGGCGGCCGACGGCGTCGATCTCGTCGACGAAGATGATGCACGGGCTGTTCTGCTTGGCCTGCTCGAACAGGTCGCGCACGCGGGAGGCGCCGACACCGACGAACATCTCGACGAAGTCCGAACCGGAGATGGTGAAGAACGGCACACCGGCCTCGCCCGCGACCGCGCGGGCCAGCAGCGTCTTACCGGTTCCCGGCGGACCGTAGAGCAGCACGCCCTTGGGGATCTTGGCGCCGAGTGCCTGGTAGCGCGACGGATTCTGCAGGAAATCCTTGATCTCGTAGAGCTCCTCGACCGCTTCGTCGGCACCGGCGACATCGGCGAAGGTGGTCTTGGGCATGTCCTTGGTCAGCAGTTTGGCCTTGGACTTGCCGAAGCCCATCATGCCGCCGCGGCCGCCGCCCTGCATGCGCGACATCACGAACAGGAACAGGCCGACCAGCAGCACCATCGGGACGATGAACAGCAGCAGCTGGGAAAGCCAGCTCTCCTGCTTGACCACGGTGTCGTACTTCGCGCCGGACTGCTGCACAGCATCGAAGATCTGCGCCGAGGTCTCCCCGCCGCCCGGATACTTGGCGACGATCTTGGTGTTGTTGTTGGTCGCCTCGTTGCCGTTGTTCAGTTCGATGCGGAGCTGCTGCTCCTTGTCATCGATCTGGATGTTCTTGATGTTTTCCTTGTTCTCCAGCTGGCTGAGCGCCACAGAGGTGTCGACACTCTCCCAGCCGCGCGTGTCATCGCTGAGAAAGGTGAACAGCCAGATCATGAGCATGATGCCCGAGATGATCGCCAAAGTGCGAAACACTGTCTTGCGGTTCATAGAGCGTCGGCCGGACGGCCCAGTCCTTTCCGGTTATTTCTCCGGGTGTGCCTAGCGAAGCGTCGAGATCGGCGGGTTTCGGATGCGGACATGCCACGTTACCGCGTACGGTCTAGTTCGATACATCGCGCAGTTCGGCTGCTGGTGCAGTTGCACTGGTAAACGGCCGGAGAACGCAAGAGGTTCCCGAACGCTCCGACCGGGTTGTGGCAAGTGGCCACAATCATGTCATGCCCGCCTTATCGTGGGCGACGACACAACTACAGCGCAGGGGGTACGGACATCGTCGAGCTACGAACACCCACAGCGATTCTGCGCCACGGCGGTGGACGGCTCACCGTCCTGCGGCCGGGTACCGACGGCGAGCGGGTTCTCGATGTGCCCATCGCCGACCTGCTCAAAGTGCGGCTCAACCGCCGTGCCGACGACGCGGTGGTCATCGAGATCTACCTGCGCTATCCCACCCCGCTGCTGACCGGCGTGCCTGCCGACCGCACCCCGCTGCCGGTCCTGATCGCCGAGCACGACGTGCCGGCCGCCCTCGGCATCGTCGACCGGATCAACGATCAGATCATGGCGACCCAGCGCATCGACGTGGCCGCGCCCGACCTCACCCCGCCCGCCCCGGAATGGGGAAAGTCGGGTCCGACCCGCGCCGATGTGGAGCGGGCGGTGCGCCGGATGGCGCCGCGTAAAGAGGCCAGGTCGGCGATCAGCGCGCTGAACCGATACGTCACCCCGGACGAGTACGTACTCGAGACCGCCATCGCCGTCGCGGCCCCACCGGCGGGCTCGGGCCCCGGTCTGCTCGCCGCCACCACCACCCGGCTGCTGTTCATCGCGGTCGGCGCCGGTGAGCGCTACGCGCACGAGCTGGCCGTTCCGGCGATCCTGGGCGCCCGCACGGTCGAGGGCGCGCGGACCGCGCCGGGCGAGATCGACACCCGCCACGGCGGCTCCGGCATGGACGTCAGCGACGGCAACAGGACACTGCACTTCGCCGGGGTGGACCGGGCCGACACCGAACGCGTCACCTGCGCGGTGAACTTCGCCGTGCGCAGGCAGGCCGCCGACGGCGGTGCCGGGCCTGCCGATCCGGGCGTGTCGCAGCTCTACGGCGAATGGGAACTGCTGGTGGAACGGCATTCCCTCGGCATGGTCGACGACACCCAGTTCCAGCGCTACGGCCGCGGGATCCTGCGCAGCCTGTAGCACTCAGTCCGGTTCGGGCGCGTCGGCCTCGACCTGCTTGGCCGGCTCGTTGAGCTCGATCCGGCGCCACGGGCTGGTCGGCCGGGTCCACAGCCGCAGCAGTTCCATCCGCCGGTCGACGCCGCCGTTCTTGAGTTCGGCGAGGTCCTCGGTGGCCTGCCAGTAGGTCCAGCCGGTGAGGTAGGCGTCACCGAACTGGCGCCAGTTGCGGTAGCGGCGTTGCGCGGGCACCAGCGCGCGCATGGCGTACTCCCAGGCCACGTCGGCCTCGATGTAGCCGGCCGTGAAGGCCATCCGGGCCACCGCGACGACGCGGGCCAGATCCCAGGCGTGGATGTCGTTGGGTAGTGGGCGGGCCAGGTGCTCGGTGAAGCCGATCTTGATGGCCTGGGCCCAGATGTCGTAGTCGCGCACCAGCGCCTCGGGGTTGTCCATGCCGCGGAAGGAGCCGACCTGGCGCAGGAAGGCGCGGTGCCGGTCGGCGCGCTCGCCGAAACGGTCACGCTCACTGGCATTGATCGAGGCCATCACCAGCGGGTGCACCAGCGCGTAGAGCGGGGCGTGCATGCCCTCGAGCAGCTGTTCCATCGAGGCGCGGGCCTCGGTGCCGTCGGTGATGCCCCAGGCACCGGTGAGGGTGTCGATGGCCAGTTCGCGGCGGTCGCCGAGCGGGTGCTCGCGCTCGGGGCCGAGCAGCATCGCGTCGTGGAAGGCGTCCCAGCGGGTGGAGTAGAAGGCACCGAGGGACAGTGCCCTCAGTTCATCGTCGCTGACTCCGGCGCCGGACCAGTGATCTTCCTCGCGATCATCCAGTTCCGGGTAGGGAAAAGTGGTCAGCGCTGGTACTCCCCGAGCAGGCATGCGGCCGAGTCTAGTGCGGCCGGAGCCGTCGCGGGCGGACAGCGAACCCGCGTGCGTCACGAGATTTTCAGATCACTGCTTTCTCGACCTGCCGTGAGATGCCCCACAGGTCTATGGTTCTGACATGTGTAGAAACATCACCGTCTTGCGTGGTCTGGAGCCTGCCGCCACCGAGCAGGAGATCTACGCTGCCGCCTTGCAATATGTGCGCAAAGTCGGCGGCATCTCCGGACTGAGCAGCACCACCAAACCCGCGGTCGACAAGGCCGTCGCCGCCATCGCCGCGGCCACGACAACACTGCTCGCCGAACTCCCGGACCGGCGTGTTCCACCCCCCACGGAACCACCACTCCGCCGGATCGCGGCCAGAGATGCCGAATCGAACCCCACAGCAACTTGAATCGGTCACCCGACCGCATTCCCAGCCCCGCACATCCCGACCCCGAGGAGGGATCGCCGCGAAGCGGCGGTTCGCGCCCGTCCCGTCGATCAGGCGCCGTTGCGTAGGCGACGAAGGAGCAAGCAACGGTGCCTGATCGACGGGACCCAAGGGG
>NZ_JBHZBX010000029.1:0-55086 GCF_042755165.1 Nocardia sp. NPDC059177
TGACTGGTAGTAGCGGTTCGATAACCGCCCACAACTCATCATCCACGATCCACGGCGCCGCCACGGCGAAACATACTGCACGACAGTGGGTCTCACCGCTACCTGACCGAACCTGTTAGGGGCTCTTAGGAGCGGTCGTCGGCGAGGGACCGGGAGCAGTCACCCGCGGATTGCGTCGCGGTAGCCGTTGTCGCCTTCGTGGCGAGTGGGTATATGGCGGAAACGTGAAATGCCCCGCCGGGGAGGCGGGGCATTTATTCACTATCTCTCATTCAACCAGCTCGCGTAGTTACGCGTCGGGAGTCTCGGTCGCCGGGTCCTCGGTGCCGCCGGCGGAACCGGACACCAGGGCCTCCAGCGCGGCAGCCAGACCCTCGGCGGAACCGGTGCTGGCCTCCTCGGCGGGGGGCTCGGTGTCGGCGATCGCGGCCGCGTCCGTGGTCTCGGCCGGCGGATCGGTCGCGTCGTCACCACCGGCGGAACCGGACACCAGGGCCTCCAGCGCGGCAGCCAAGCCCTCGGCCGAGCCGGTGCTCGCCTCCTCGGCGGGCGGCTCGGTGCCGGTGTCGGCGATCGCGGCCGCGTCCGTGGTCTCGGCCGGCGGATCGGTCGCGTCGTCACCACCGGCCGAACCGGACACCAGCGCCTCCAGCGCGGCAGCCAGGCCCTCAGCCGAACCGGTGCTGGCCTCCTCGGCGGGGGGCTCGGTGCCGGGGTCGGTGCCGTCGATGAAGGCCACGGCCGGCGCCGGAGCCTGGGGGGCGGCGTGGGCGATGCCGGCGCCGAACACGGCCAGGCCGGTCGCGAGAACGATGCCGAGGCCGACGGTGCGGATCTTCTTCATGAAGTGAAACCCCTTGGTATGAACCATGATTGCCGACTGTTTGTCGGCTTGAAATTTTCTAACATGGGGCTCGGACACATACCCAGCCGTATGTTTTGGGGGCATTCGCTGAGCGGAAGCTGAAGATTTGCCGGTAGATTGCGCAATGTCGGACTCCGAGCGAGGATTTCACATCGATGTGCGCATCGGGTATCGCATCGTCGGTCCGCCGCCGGTGCAATGCGGCTATCACCGCAGTGCAATCGATGTACCTTGCGGAGGTCGAGATGAGTCGGCTACGGGAGCCGCACCCGCGCTTCCCGGCAACCGATGCTCAACATAGGTGAATTGCCAGTTAACCGCTGCACTACACCATGATTGATATCACCTGGAATAGCTGTAACGAATCTCTTGCCGAAAACGACTGGGCGATAACGCTATTGAGAACCGAAGACAACAGGGCCGCACATCGGGTGGATGTGCGGCCCTGCAGGGTCGGGCTCAGCGCAGGGTGGCGGTGAGGTGGGGGTAACCCTTTTTCGGGTGGAGGATGGAGAGATCCCAGCCGTTGCCGGCCTGGTCGGCGTAAATGTTGATCGCCGACGGAAGGAAGATGGGCTTGCCGAATTTGACCGCGTAGGTGGTCTTTTCGGGGACCCGGCCCTCGATGGTGCTGAGGATGGTGGCGGCCGACCACATGCCGTGGGCGATGGTCCGGGGGAAACCCATGGCCTTGGCGCCCAGGCCGGAGACGTGGATCGGATTGCGGTCGCCGGAGGCCGCGGCGTAGCGGTTGATGATCTTCTGATCGACGCGCTGCACACGCAACGGCGGCGGGGGGACCTCGTCGGCGGGAGGCGCGGACTTGGGGCCACCGGACAGCGACGTGCGCTGCTGGTGCAGCATGGTCGAGACCTGACGCCAGACCAGTTCGCGGCCGACCCGGATCTCGGTCACCGCATCGATCAGCAGACCCTTCGGGTGTTCCCGCAGGTTCTCGATGTGGGCGGTGAAGTCGAGCGGCTCGGCGGCCGAGATCTCGCGGGTGCGTTCGATGACGTTCTCGAGATGCACCGAACCGACCGCGGTGAACGGGAAGTCCCGTGCCACAAGCAGTTCCATCATCAGCGGAAACGACAGGATGAACGGGTACGTCAGCGGCAGGGTGTCGCTGAAGCGCAGGCCGGTCGCGTGGCAGTAGGCGGCCAGGTGGTCCGGGTCGACCCGGAAGCCGTCCAGCACGATGCGCCGGTCGGGCAGGCTGGGCCCGCGGCCCGAGAGCGGGGCGGGCAGCGGGACGGCGCCGAGCGCCGCCTTCGCGTACAGACCGCCGTTCTTCGGGACCTCGGTGAGGGTGATCGTCTGGGTCATCAGGCGCCGATCAGGCTCTGCCCGCAGACGCGAACCACATTGCCGCTCACCGCGTTCGACGCCGGGCTGGCGAAGTAGGCGATGGTCTCGGCGACGTCGACGGTCTGGCCACCCTGCAACAGCGAGCTCATCAGGCGACCGGCCTCGCGGGTGCCGACCGGGATGGCGGCGGTCATGGCGGTCTCGATGAAGCCCGGCGCCACCGCGTTGATGGTGATGCCCTTCTCGGCCAGCAGCGGGGCCTCGGCGTCGACCATGCCGATGACACCGGCCTTGGAGGCGCCGTAGTTCGTCTGGCCGCGATTGCCCGCGATGCCGGCGATGGAGGACACGTCGATCACACGGCCGCCTTCCTTGAGCACACCCTTGGCGACGAGGCCGGAGGTGATGCGGTGCGGGGCAGCGAGATTGACGTTGATGACCGAGTTCCAGCGGCCCTCGTCCATGTTCGCGAGCAGCTTGTCGCGGGTGATGCCGGCGTTGTGCACGACGATGTCGATGCCGCCGAAACGCTCGGTGGCGAACTCGGCCAGACGCTCGGCGGCGTCGGGGGCGGTGACGTCGAGGGCCAGGGCGGTGGCGCCGACCTTGTTGGCGGTCTCGGACAGGGCCTCGCCCGCGGCGGGGATGTCGGCCACGATGACGGTGGCGCCGTCCCGGGCGAAGACCTCGGCGATGGTGGCGCCGATACCGCGCGCGGCACCGGTCACCACGGCGACCTTGCCGGCGAGCGGCTTGTCCCAGCTGGCGGGGGCGACGGAATCGTCCTTGCCGACCCGGATGACCTGGCCGTCGACGAAGGCCGACTTGCCCGAGAGCAGGAAGCGCAGGGTGGACTCGACACCGGTCACCGCGGCGCCTGCCTCGGGGTGCACGTAGACCAGCTGGCTGGTGGCGCCGCGCAGCAGCTCCTTGCCGACCGAGCGGGTGAAGCCCTCGAGCGCGCGCTGGGCGATCTGCGCGTCGACCGAGCCGACGAGCTCGGGGGTGGTGCCGAGTACGACGACACGCCCCGAAGGTGCGAGGTTACGCATCGCGGGCTGGAAGAATTCGAACAGCTGCGACAGGCCGTCGATGGAGTCGATGCCGGTGGCGTCGAAGACCAGCGCGCCGTACTTGGTGCCGGAGTCGAGCGCGTCGGCGACGGTGTAGTCGGTGGCCAGCAGCGCGCGGATCGGCTCGGCGAGGCGGCCCTTGCCGCCCAGCAGGACCGGACCGGGAAGCGCGGGCTCGCCGGCTTTGTAGCGGCGCAGCTCCGCCGGCTGGGGCAGGCCCAGCTTGCTCGCCAGAAACGCGCCGGGGGCGGAGTGGATGAAGGATCCGTAGAGGTTGGGTGCACCCTTGCTCTTGGCTGCCACTGTTCCTACCTTCTCTTGCTCGACGTGTGAATGACCGTGGTTTACGGGTACGGTGTCGACAAACTAACTTACTCCAGAGTAAGTTTAATGTAAACCGATACGCCCGGCGTATCCGGAACCGACGAGACCATGGAGAACTCGAGTGACAAGCAAAGCCCGCTCGGCGAAGTCCCCGGCCAAGACCGCGAAGAGCCAGCGCCCGGTCGCCATCGTTGGCGGTAACCGAATTCCGTTCGCTCGCTCCGACAAGGCCTATGCCAAGGCGTCCAACCAGGACATGTTCACCGCCACCCTGGACGGGCTGGTCAGCCGGTTCGGCCTGCAGGGCGAACGCCTCGGCATGGTCGTCGGCGGCGCGGTGCTCAAGAAGGTCGGCGAGCACAGCCTGATCCGCGAGAGCGTGCTCGGTTCCAAGCTCTCGCCCTACACCCCGGCCCACGACCTGCAGCTCGCCTGTGGCACCGGTCTGCAGTCGATCGTCACCGTGGGTGACGCGATCGCGCTCGGCCGGATCGAGTCCGGCATCGGCGGCGGCGCCGACACCACCTCCGACGCGCCGATCGGCGTCAGCGAGGACATGCGCGAGTGGATGCTCACCGCCAACCGCGCCAAGACCAACAAGGACCGGGTCAAGCTGGTCGGTCAGCTGCGGCCCTCGATGCTGGGCATCGAGATCCCGCGCAACGCCGAGCCGCGCACCGGGCTGTCGATGGGTGAGCACGCCGCCATCACCGCCAAGGAGTTCGGCATCGCCCGCGAGGCGCAGGACGAGCTGGCCTACCTCTCGCACAAGAACATGGCCGCCGCCTACGACCGTGGCTTCTTCGACGACCTGATCACCCCGTTCCTCGGCCTGACCCGCGACGACAACCTGCGTCCCGGCTCGACGGTGGAGAAGCTGGCGACCCTGAAGCCGGTATTCGGCACCAAGCTGGGTGACGCCACCATGACCGCGGGCAACTCGACCCCGCTCACCGACGGCGCGTCGGCGGTGCTGCTGTCCACCGACGAGTGGGCCACCCAGCGCAACCTGCCGGTGCTCGCGCACCTGGTCGACTCCGAGGTCGCCTCGGTGGACTACATCCACGGCCCCGACGGCCTGCTGATGGCGCCCACCTACGCGGTGCCGCGCCTGCTCGCCCGCAACGGCCTGACCCTGCAGGACTTCGACTACTACGAGATCCACGAGGCCTTCGCCTCCGTGGTGCTCTCCACCCTGGCCGCGTGGGAGTCCGACGCCTACTGCAAGGAGCGCCTTGGCCTCGACGGCGCGCTCGGCTCGATCGATCGCAGCAAGCTCAATGTCAACGGCTCCTCGCTCGCCGCGGGCCACCCGTTCGCCGCCACGGGCGGCCGCATCGTCGCCTCGACCGCGAAGATGCTGGCGGAGAAGGGTTCCGGCCGCGCCCTGATCTCCATCTGCGCCGCGGGCGGCCAGGGCGTCGTCGCCATCATCGAGCGCTAGTCCCCTGTCGAACGCCCAAGGGCGGCACCTGAATTCAGGTGCCACCCTTGTCGTGTTCGCTGCGACTCAGCGGCAGATCGGGTTGGGGTGGGGTTCGGGGGTGGCCCAGATTCCGCAGATGAGGAGTTTGACGAAGCCGAGGGGGAAGTCGAGGAGGGCGGAACCGGTGTCGGTGGAGCCTTCGGCGATCACGGCCGGGGTGGCGGGGGTGGCGAGGGCGGGTGAGATACCTGCGGCGGCGATTCCGGTGACGGCCATGGTGGCGACCAGGATGCGGACCATACGACGTTGCATGACAAGCCTTTCGGTGACACTGAGTGGAGCTAACCAACACATCGGGCGGATCCGACCGGTCGTTATACACAACTTCCATGGGCTTGACCGGTCGAATTGCCCTGCGCTATGGCCTATTCGGGACTGCCGAAAGTGTCGATGACCGCGAGTGCGAGTTCCACGTAGACGCGGCGCTCGTCGATCGGGTGACCGAGCAAACCCTCGGCCTGGCGGATTCTGTAGCGGACCGTATTGGGGTGGACGCCGAGCAGTTCGGCCGCCGTGTCGGCGTTGCCCGCGTTGGCCAGATAGCGGCGGACGGTCTCGCGCAGGCGCGCGGCGGCGGCATCGGCGCCGGCGAGCGGGCCGAGTTCGCGGCGGACCATCGTCCACATGCCGTCCGCACCGGCCAAACCAGCTGCGAGACAGGCTAGTTCGACGTCGTCGTAGTGGGTGACGGCCGGACCATCCGGACGTCGCATCGCGATGGTCTGTGCCGCGCGCGCTTCCCGATGACTCTGCCGGAAGCCGGGTAGCCCCGCGCCGCCGGTGCCGATCGCGACGTGGACGTGACCGCCCGGCGTGATCACCGGCCGGCCGGGCCCGCGCTGGGTCGCCACCCAGCACCACAGGGCGCGCGCACCGGTGCCGATCGACAGCGGACGCGGGGCGCCGAGGGCGGTGGCCACCGTGGTCGCGGCGGTTTCGAGCAGGCGTTGCACGTCGGCGTCGGGGACGTCGTCGTCGACCCACAGCACGTAGGCGGTGTGCGGCTGGTGCAGTGGATAGGACAGTGCCGTGCCTGCGGCGTCGAGGTCGACCGGGTGCCCGGCGAGCAGGGCGTGCACGATCTCGACCCGCCGGGCCTGGGAGCCGCGCTGCCACTGTTCGCGTTCGGCGGAGAAGGCCAGGATCATCGACTCGATGGCGGTGTCCAGCCACTCCGAGAGCCTGGTCCAGAACCGCAGCAGCACCGCCGAACGGACGTCGGCGTCAGCGATCTCGGTGGTGAGGGTCTCGGTGATGTAGGTCCAGACCGCGCGCTGGCCGACCCGGTAGATCGACAGCAGTACGGGCAGGTCGAAGCCGCGCCGGGCCAGGGTGCGGGCGAGGTCGAACGCCTCGGGAGCCACCTGCACCTCGAAGACATCGCGGGCGAGCATCACCAGGAACCCGCGCCAGTGCGCGCGCGTGCTGGCGTGCAGCTCGCGGACCAGCGTGGCGTCGGTGGCCAGTTGCGGCACCGCCTCCAGGATTCGCGCGTCGGTGCGGCCGACCAGCCGGTCGAGGGTGTCGCGGCTCTCGGCCGCGTGGACGAACTGCTCGAGCCACTGCGTCACCTGCGCCTCGGTGCTCATCGCGCTCCCTTCACCCGCGGTTGTCCCGCCGGACAGCGGGTCGGAACTTTGTTGTCGAGCCGGACAAGACTATGACGCCGGTCACCCGTGATGCTCGAAGTGAACCTGTTCACGCCGACAAAACGCCTGGCTGACCGTGAAGGAGCTATCCATGATCGCCCACGACTCCCACTACCTCGGCGGGCGCTGGCAGCGGTCGCACGGCACCGAGCGCATCGACGTGGTCGACGCGGCCACCGAAGAGGTGATCGCCACCGTCCCCGCCGGTGACGCCGCCGACGCCGAGGCCGCCGTCACCGCCGCTCGGGCGGCATTCCCGTCCTGGGCGGCGACCCCACCCGCCGAACGGGCCGGCTATCTGAAACGCGCGGCCGAGGCCTTGCAGCTGCGCCAGAGCGAGATCGCGACGCTGATCAGCCGCGAGGTCGGGATGCCGTTCGCCTACAGCAATGTGGTGCAGACCGGTCTGCCCGTGCAGTCGTTCGTGTCGATCGCCGATGTGGCACTGGACTTCCCGTTCGAGGAGCAGGTGTACAACTCGCTGGTGGTGCGCGAGCCGATCGGGGTGGTTGTCGCGATCACGCCGTGGAACTATCCGCTGCATCAGATCGCCGCGAAGGTCGCGCCGGCGCTCGCGGCGGGGTGCACGGTGGTGCTCAAGCCGAGCGAGGTGGCCCCGCTCAACGCCTTCGTGCTCGCCGAGATCTTCGACTCGATCGGCCTGCCGCCCGGCGTGTTCAATCTCGTGTGCGGGACGGGCACCGGCGTCGGGGAGACGCTGGTCGCGCACCCGGAAGTGGACATGGTGTCGCTGACCGGGTCTACGGTGGCCGGGCGCCGAATCGGTGCTGTCGCAGCGAAAACCGTCAAGCGGGTGGCGCTGGAGCTGGGCGGTAAGTCGCCGCTGATCGTGCTCGACGACGCCGATCCGGTCGAGGCCGTGAGCGCCGGTCTCAACGGCTGCTTCCTCAATTCCGGCCAGACCTGCATCGCGCTGACCCGCATGCTCGTGCCGCGGGCCCGGCTCGCCGAGGTCGAGGCGATCGCCCGCGCCGGCGTCGAGGCGATCACCGTCGGCAATCCCTTCGACCCGGCCACCGTGCTCGGGCCGCTGGTGTCGGCCGCGCAGCGTGATCGCGTGGTCGGCTACATCGAGACCGGTCTCGCCGAGGGCGCGCGGCTGGTCGCGGGCGGCCCGACGCCGCCCGAGGGGCTCGACCGCGGCTATTACGTGCGGCCCACTGTGTTCTCCGATGTCACGCCCGAGATGGCGATCGTGCGGGAGGAGATCTTCGGACCGGTGCTGGTGATCCAGCCCTATGACGACGAGGACGAGGCCGTCGCGCTGGCCAACGACTCGATCTACGGGCTCAATGCCGCGGTGTTCTCCGCCGACGAGCAGCGCGCGATCGCCGTCGCGCGCCGGATTCGCGCCGGTCAGGTGCAGATCAATGACGGCGCCTTCAATATTCACGCCCCGTTCGGCGGCTACGGCCAGTCCGGCAACGGGCGCGAGTTCGGCAAGTGGGGTCTGGAGGAGTTCCTCGAGACCAAGTCGATGCAACTGCCCTGATCCGCTCCCCCTGTCGAAGGACGACCTCATGGAATTCACCACCAAGCAGCGCAAGACCCTCACCGCGATCGTCGACACGTTCGTCGCGTCGGTGCCCCGCACCGACGACCCGACCGGCTTCTTCGCGATCAAAGGCAGTGACGTGGGCGCCGATATCGCGGCCGAGCAGTACCTGCTGACCCACCTGCCGCCCGAACAGCTCGCCGGCCTGCTGCAACTCATCGACACCGCCGCGCTGGTCGGCCTGAAGAATCAGCCGCAGGCCGTGCGCGAGGCGATCATCGCCAATCTCGCGGGGATCACCCCCGAGACCCAGGGCGCGATCGCCGCGCTGTACCAGCTGTCGGTGCTGTTCTCCTATGGGCTCACCGACGCGGCGGGGCACAATCCGCTGTGGACGGGGATGGGTTATCCCGGTCCGAAGCAGACGCCGCCGCCCACGCCGAAGACACTGCCGGTCATCACGCCTACCGGCGACACCACGCTGGACGCCGATGTCGTCGTGATCGGTTCCGGCAGCGGCGGTGGTGTGGCGGCGGCGGTGCTCGCGGCGGCGGGCAAGCGGGTCATCGTGCTGGAGGCCGGTGGCTACCGCAACGAATCCGATTTCGGGCAAACCGAACTCGGCGCGTATCAGGATCTGTTCCTGCGCGGCGGCTTCTTCCCGACCGCCGACGGCATGGTCAGCCTGGCCGCCGGTGGCACGGTCGGTGGCGGCAGTACGGTCAACTGGTCGAACTCGCTGCGCACCCCGGACGCGGTGCGCAAGGTGTGGGCGCAGGAGTTCGGGCTCGCCGGCGTGGACGGGCCGGAGTTCGACGACCATATCGACGCGGTGTTCACCCGGATGGGTTGCAACGACACCGTCGCCACCCAGAACGAACCGCACCGCAGGCTCGCGGATGCCGCTGCGGCACTGGGCTATTCGTATACGGTGGCGAACCTCAACATCGATCCGGAATGCTACGACCCCGAGCTCGCGGGCTACAGCGGCATGGGCGACCAGACCGGCGCCAAGCAGGGCACCATGCGGGCCTTCCTGCAGGACGCGGCCGACGCGGGTGCGCGACTGCTGCCGAACACGAAGGCGCGACGGATCCTGACCAGGGACGGCAAGGCCATCGGCGTGGAGGCGACCTACACCGATCCGCAGACCCAGCAGACCTACCGGATCGTCATCGATGCACCTCAAATCGCCTCTGCCGCAGGCGCACTGGAGACACCCGCGTTGCTGCTGCGCTCCGGCATCGGCGGTCCTGCGGTGGGAACCGGCCTGCGCCTGCATCCGGCGACGCTGGTCACCGGCATCTACGACGAGCCCCAGGATCCGTGGTACGGGCCCGCCATGGCCGGGATCGTGCACGAATTCGCCGAGGCGCGTGACGGGCACGGGTACATCATCGAATGTGTGCAGCACCTGCCGGGACTGTTCACCACGGTCGTGCCCTGGCTCTCGGGCGCACAACACAAGGAACTGACCCAGCGTTACCGGTACCGGGCCGACTGGGTGTTCATCGTCAAGGACCGGGGCGCGGGCAGCGTCACCGTCGACGCGAATGGTGAAGCGGTGCACTGGTATCCGTTCACCGACGAGCTGGACCGGCAGAATTTCAAGGAGGCGGCGGTGACCGCGATCCGCATGCAGGAGGCCGCTGGGGCACAGCAGATCTTCCTGGCCGGGCAGCCGTTCGCGCCCTGGCAGCGCGGTGAGGACCTCGAAGCCTTCATCGCGCGGGTCGATCAGATCCCGATCGGTCCCGGTGGCACGCCGGTGTTCAGCGCGCACCAGATGTCCAGCGCCGCAATGGGTTCCGATCCGGGGACCTCGGTGGCGAACACGCTCGGGGAACTGCACGACACCGCAGGCGTCTGGATCACCGACAGCAGCGCCATGCCCACCTGCTCCGGTGTGAACCCGATGATCTCGGTGATGGCGCTGGCGCACCGCACCGCGACGAACATGGTCGCCGCGAGCTGAGCAGCCTCAGGCGCCGATGGCGGCGGCGATCATCGGCCAGGAATTGTGCAGGTCCTGTTCCCAGTACTGCCAGGTGTGGGTGCCCGCGGCGCGGAAGACGGTCTGCGCGGGGATGTTCAGTTCGTGCAGGCGGGCGGCCAGGCGCTGGGTGCACAGGTTGGCGGCGGCTTCGATGGCGCCGCCGAGCACGATCTGGTCGGTCATGCCGATGACCTTGCCGAGGCTCGCGCCGGGCGGGAGGGCTTCGGCGCTGCCGGGCAGGCCGGTGGCGCTGGAGAGGTAGATGGCCTTGCCGCGCAGGCCTTCCGCGTTGAGGTAGGGGTCGTTGGCCTGCCAGGCCGGGTCGCCGGGCGGGCCCCACATATTGGCTGGGTCGGCGCCGGCACGCGCGAAGACCAGCTCGAGGAAGGCGCGGCTCATCGGGTCGGCGACCGAGGCGCAGCCGCTGTAGGCGCCGACGGCACGGTAGCGGTCGGGCGCGGCGATGGCCAGGTTGAGCACGGAGGTGGCCGACATCGACAGGCCCGCAATGGCATTCACGCCGGTGGTGTCGAAGGTGGCGTCGATGATCGGCGGGAGTTCCTCGGTGAGGAAGGTCTGCCATTTGTTGCGGCCGAGCTTGGGATCGTCGCGCTGCCAGTCGGTGTAGTAGGAGAACTTGCCCGCGGCGGGGGTGACGACATTGACGTTCTTGTCGGCGAAGAACTGCACGATATCGGTCTGGCTGTACCAGTTCGCGATGTCCTCGCCGCCGCCCGCGCCATTGAGCAGATACAGCGTCGGGCGCGGCTCGCTGGTGTCGAAGGGCGTGATGACCCGCAGCGGGATCACCCGGTCCATGGCCGCGGAGTACACCGACACGGTCTGCTGGCGCTGACCCGGCCGGTCGATGTGGTCCAGGCGCGAGGTGTCGGCGCCCGCCGTTCCGGTCGACAGCAGCAGCAGGGTCGCGGCGGCGACCAGGGCACGGATGAACACGTCGGTGAATTCCTCAGCAGGGGGTGGACAGGGGCCGAGCCGCCGGGACGACAGCGCGAATCGTCCCGGCGGACCAGGTGCTACGCGATCAGCTACCGATCAGATTGCGCAGCACGTCGGAGATGATGTCGCTGAGCGAGCCGGTGGAGCTCAGCTGGCCATCCGAGGAACCGAGGCCGTTGTCGCCCAGGCTGCCGATCACGGTCTCGCCCGCGTTGGCCGAGCGCGCGGTGAAGCAGGCGGTGAGGTTGGGCAGGTTGGTGCCGACGCCCACGGTGCCCGCCACCCCGACGCCGCCGCTGGTGATCTGCTGGCCTGCCTTGACGCTGCTGGGCACCGGGTAGGTGATGGTCATGGTGACCGGGTTGCCCGAGTTCACGAACCAGCCGGTGCTGGTCACCTTCCAGCCGCCGCCGTTGGGCTCGGCGGTGACGTCCTCGGTGACCTGGCCGCCGATCGCGTGGTAGGCGGTGATGGTGGTCTTGATCGGGGCGCCGAAGCCGGTCGGCGGGTAGTCGGTGATGGTGTTGACATACGGGTTGCCGATGCCGGTGGTGCCGACGACCACCTGGTAGGTGACGGTCGTGCCGACGCCGATCTGCTCGGCGCTGGCGATCTTGTCGTAGACGTGGGTGACGCCGACGGTGCTGGCGTCCTGCTTGGTCGCGTGGCTTCTGACATCACAGGAGCCCGCGGCCGTGGCGACGCCGGTACCGAGGCCGACGCCCACGCCTGCGACAACCAGCGCGGTCGTGGCAACACCCGCGGCGATACGCGAAGTCCGGATCATGTTTTCCTCCAAAGCCCCAGCGTGAACGGCTGGAGCGAATCCTCATCAGGTGGTATGTCCCCCTTCTGGCGCACCATAACCGCCGGACTGGACGGTTGTCCGAGAAACGGCAACTTTGTGGAACATCGATGTTTAAAAGATGCCTATCGCCCCGGCAGCTCGTTGTGGCCACCGAACGCCTTGCGCATCGCCGAGAGCATCTTGTCGGCGTAGAGCGCCTCCCCGCGCGAGGAGAAGCGCTGGAACAGCGCCGCCGAGAGCACGGGGACCGGGACGGCGGTGTCGATGGCGGCGTCGACGGTCCAGCGGCCCTCGCCCGAATCGGACACCCGGCCGCTGAACGAATCCAGGTTCGGGTCGGCATAGAGGGCGCCCGCGGTGAGGTCGAGCAGCCAGGACGCCACGACCGAACCGCGCCGCCAGACCTCGGTGATGTCCGGGATGTCCAGGTCGTACTGGTAGTACTCGGGATGCTCGAGCGGGGTCTCCTCGGCCGAATGCTCGCCGTCACCCGGCGCAGCGCCCACATTGGCGTGCCGGAGGATGTTCAACCCCTCGGCGTAGGCCGCCATCGCGCCGTACTCGATACCGTTGTGCACCATTTTCACGAAATGACCCGCACCGGCCTGCCCGCAGTGCAGCCAGCCCTGCTCGGCCGGCGTCGGCTCGCCGGTGCGACCCGGCGTGCGGGGCGCGGCGTCGACACCGGGGGCGATCGAGCGGAACAGCGGTTCGAGGTAGCCGACCTGCTCGGCCTCGCCGCCGATCATCAGGCAGAAACCGCGCTGCAAGCCGAACACGCCACCCGAGGTACCGACATCGAGGTAATGAATACCCTTGGGCGCCAGCGCCTTCGCGCGTGCGATGTCTTCGTGGTAGCGGCTGTTGCCACCGTCGATGACGATGTCACCCGGCTCGAGCAGCTCGGCCAGCCCGTCGATCGCACCGCCGGTCGCGCCCGCGGGGATCATCACCCACACCACGCGCGGGGTGTCGAGCATGGCGACGAACTCCGCCAGGTTCGTACTGCCCCGGAAGCTGTCGCCGAGCTCGGCGGACAGTTCGTCGATGTGTCCCTGATGACGTTCGTGACCGACCGCGGTGTGCCCGTCGCGCACGATGCGGCGCACGATATTGGCGCCCATCCGGCCGAGGCCGATCATTCCCAGCTGCATCAGAGTTCTCCCTCGTTGTGGGGTATACGGTGGCGAGTCTCACCCCGGATTGTCGCGCGTGGCCGGTCCCACCCCGGTGGCGACGCCACCTACCGGACGGAAATTCCTCCGAAACGGCTGTAACACCCCGGGACGGGGGCCGATAAACAGATCGGCTCCGTGTAGTTGCCAGACCCCCGACCCGGCAACTGCACGGAGCCTTTTCTACGTCCGCCCCCGATGGCCGGGCTGCCGAGAGCGCCGATGCGCACTACCCTTGGCCGTGGCCCCGCAAACATCGGGAGCCGCACAATTCAACGGAAGGACCTCCGTGCCCACCGAGTCGACCGCCGGACGACCGGCCGACCGACCAAGTGGCGAGGTCGGACTACGCAAGCTGCTCGAAGCAAATCGCACTTTCGATGCCGACACCACCGCCCTGCCCACCATGCCCCTGCGCACCGTCACCGGTAACCGCTGGGCGCCGCCGCCACCGCCGGGCGCGCAGCCGCCGGGTGCGCAGCCGCCGCCCCAGCCCGAGAACCCGCTGCTCGGCAACCAGCAGCTGGTCAAACGGATCGGCATCGCGGTCGGCGCCGTGCTGGCCGTCGGAACCGCCGCCTACCTGGCCGACCTCGCGCTCAGCGCCGGTGAGGTGCCGCGCGGCACCGTCGTCGCCGGTGTCGACATCGGCGGAATGGACAAGGCCGAGGCCGACACGCTGCTGCACGACCAGCTCGGCCCGCGCGCCGAGCGCCCGCTGCCGGTCCGCATCGGGGACGTGAGCTCGCAACTGGTGCCCGCCGCCGCCGGCCTGCAGATCGACTGGACCGGCACCTGGGACGCCGTCGGCGACCAGCCGCTCAACCCGGTCAGCCGGCTCGTCTCGGTATTCGGCACCCGCGAGGTGCCGGTCGCGAGCATCGTCGACACCGCCGCACTCGACCAGCAGCTGACCGCGTTCCGCGCGCACGACAACCCGACCGTCGAGGGCACGGTGCGCTTCGAGAACGGCACGCCGGTCGCGGTCGCGCCGGTGCCCGGCCGGGTGCTCGACACCGACGCCGCGCGCGCCGAGATCACCGCGCACTGGGCCGAGAGCAACGAACTGGAATTGCCCGTGGTGGCCGCGCCGGTCGCCGTGCGGATGGACGCGGTGCAAACGGCACTGCAAGAGATCGCCCAGCCCGCGGTGGCCGCGCCGATCTCCGTGTCCGGCAAGGATATTCAGGGCGTGCTCACACCCGATCAGATCGCCGGAGTGCTCAGTTTCGTCCCCGACGGCAACGGCGGGCTGGCGCCCCGGATCGACAACGAGGCCGTGATCGCCGCGCTCGCACCACAATTGGTGACCTCGGAGATCGAGGCCAAGGACGCCACCTTCACCGTCGGCGCAGGCAAGCCGACCGTGGTGCCCGCCGTGGTCGGCGAGAAGGTCGACTGGACCAAGACCATCGAGAAGCTGCCCGCCCTGCTCCCCCTGACCGGTGAGCGCAACACCGCGGCGGTCTACCAGCGCATCGAACCCAAGCTCACCACCGAGGCCGCCGAAGGTCTCGGCATCAACGAGGTGATCGGCGAATTCACCACCGGCGGCTTCAGCGGCCCGTCCGGGGTGAACATCCGCACCGTCGCCGCCAAGGTGAACGGCGCGGTGGTGAAGCCAGGAGACACCTTCTCGCTCAACGGTTTCACCGGTCCGCGCACCGCGGCCGAGGGATATGTGGAATCGGGCATCATCGACCACGGCAGGCCGAGTACCGCGGTCGGCGGCGGCATCAGCCAGTTCGCCACCACGCTCTACAACGCGGCCTACTTCGCCGGGATGGAAGACGGCGGCCACACCGAGCACAGCTATTACATCTCGCGGTACCCGGCGGCCCGGGAGGCCACCGTCTTCGACGGCGCGATCGACCTGGCCTTCCGCAACAACTACGCCACCGGCGTCTTCATCCAGACCGTCGCCACCGGCTCCGACATCACGGTGCGCCTGTGGGGCACGAAAACCGTTGACGTGGAGTCGATCACCGGCGAGAAGTCGAAGCCGACCGAGCCCACCGAGATCACCCTGCCCAAGGGCGATGACTGCATCGCCACCGAGGGCGCGCCGGGCTTCACCATCTCCGACACCCGGGTGATCACCGATCGCAAGACCGGCGCCCAGGTGTCGCGGCACACCCGCACGGTGAAATACGACCCGATCCCGGTGGTCAAGTGCGAGTGAGGTTTTCCTAGCAGGAGCAATCGCAGCCGCAGTCGCCGCAGCAGCCGTCCTCGCCGCAGCAGCTGCAGCAGTCGCCGCAACAGCTACCGCAGTCACAGCAGCTGCCACAGTCGCAGCGCTTGCCCCAGGCTTCCTTCTCCTCACCGGTGCACGGACTGGTGTGGTCGAAGCAGAAGGCCAGTCCGGTGCAGTAGACGCCGAGGATCAACCCGGCCGCCCGCAACGGTCCCGGGCGGGTGGGCGGCCGGGGCGGGGCCTGCTGCGACGAATGCGGCTGGGCCGCAGCGGAAGTGCGGCAGGCGTGGCCGACCGCGATGCCTAGCCCGGTGCCCAGGCGGCGCAGTAGGCCGGCCAGCGGATCGAGCAAGGCCCAGCGCACGGTGGGCAGCTGATCGAGTTCGGCCTCGGCGGCGGCGCGGCGGATGATCTGTTCGCTTTCGCGCACGAGCTGGTAGGCGCGCGGCATGTCGGTGCCGGTCGCTTCGAGCGGGTTGAAGCGACCGCGTGCCAGGTCGCGTTCGCGGTCCTCGATGGCGTCGGCGAGGTGGGCTATGCGGCCCACGTGGCGGCCGATTTCCTCCAGGGCGGCAACGTTTTCCGGGCGGCCGGCCAGGGTGGCGGTGTGGCCGAAGAGGGCGGCGGCGCAGAGTTGGGTGGGGCCGGTGAGGTCATCGAGGGTGACCAGGTCGGCACCCGGATCGGCCGCGGACGCGGCATCGGCCGCCGGGCCGGGGACCCTCGCGGACGGCGCCGTCTCGGCCGTGCTCGGTTCCGCGGAGTCCAGCCGGTGCCGGACGCCAGCCGGGTGGCGGCGCTGCCCGACTGCCAGCGCCTCGAGCCGTGGCTGGTCGGCGATGGCGGCAAGGAGGGGCTGGGCGTCGAGGCCGATCTGGTCGGCTCGGCGCAGGGCGTGGGCGGTCCAGGTGTTCGACACCTTGCGCATCGGGCGGCGAGCCGGCGCCATGGCGTCACCGTCGTCGGCGTGATCGCGAATCTTGGCCGCGCCCAACAGCAATGACGCCGTGGCGGCCAGCTGCACGCCGGGCGCGTTCGCGGTGACAACCGAGGCGCGGCGCATTCCGCGCAGCGGGCACGGGCCGGCGGTGGTTCGGGTGCCGGCATCACCGGATTGCGCCTCGGTGAGCACGCTCAGCACGACAGCGTCGGTATTGGTCGCGGCGCGGGCCAATTGACCGTGCCCGTCGCGCAGACCCAGGCACAACCCGCACATGTGTGCCTGCCACTGCCCCGGATCGATGCCGTACTTCACCGCACCGTGCGCACACGGCTTCAACACACCGAACACTTCCCACCCCGTCTGTCGAGAAACTCCTAGCCGTGCACATTCGCAGGCCGACGGGACTCTCGCAAGCGCTACTCGTTCTTCTTGCGACCGGCCAGACCGCGCCAGGCCAGATCGTCGAGCAGGTCGACCGCCTCGGACACCTCGATCCGGCCGCCGGCGACCCGATCGGCGATGGCCTCGCCCGCGCCGATCACCGCCGCGGCGACGACCTCGAAATTGGTGCCCGGTTCGGCGTGCTTGGCGCTGGATTCCAGGAGTTTCGCGGTCAGCTCGATGACGCGTTCGCGCGCGTTGTCGATTTCGGAGGCGAATGCTTGCTGACCGATTGCCTGGCGGTAGAGCACCTGCCAGGACTGCCGGTTGCGGTCGACGAAATCCAGGAACCCCTCGAGGGCGGTGCGGACCTGTTCGTGCGGGGTCAGCTGCGGGTTACCAGCGGGGGCGACGGCCTCGATGAACCGCAGGCCCTCGCGCTGGATACAGGCGCGGAACAGCTCGTCCTTGGAGCCGTAATACAGGTAGAGCATGGGCTTGGATATCTTGGCCTCGGCCGCGATGGCGTCCATCGAGGTATCGTGGAAACCCTTGCGCGCGAACACCTCGACAGCGGCATCGAGCATCTGCTGCTCACGAACCGCCCGGGGAAGTCGCTTCGTTCCGCCCGCCATCCACTCTCCTACCGCAGGGTGAACCTCTATCTTACTCCAAGGTAAGATAGTCGGTACCCATTTGCCGCACAGTCGCCACGCTGTTCAGCAGGGCAGTGGCGCGCCTTTGTAGCGCGCCATCCGCAGCACCGAAGCGTCGACCTTGTCGGCGGGCAGTTTGCCACTCGCCACCGACTGTTCCAAACGGTCGAGTACCTGGGGCACCGCGCTGGTGCTGATCCACAGGGCATTGTCGGCGCCGGCGACCAGGGCGGCCTCGACCGCTTCCTCGATCGACAGGCGGGCGGTGATGGCGGCCATGCCACCCAGATCGTCGGTGAAGATCGGGCCGTCGAACGGGGCGGCGCCGTAGCCGGTGCCCTCACGCAGCAGCGTCATGGCGGCCGGGCTGATGCTGGCGGGCACGCCGGGTTCGGTCAGGCCGGGCACGTCGAGGTGGCCGACCATCACGGCAGCGCCGGAACCGACCAGATTCCGGAACGGCACCAGATCCTTGTCCTGCAATTCCGACAGCGGCGGCGTGGTGACCGAGCCGGTGTGCGAATCGCCCGAGCCGGAACCGTGGCCGGGGAAGTGCTTGATCACCGAACCGAGGCCGACCTCGTTCGACGCGCGAATGTAGGCGTCGGCGAACTTGGTGACCACCTCGGGGTCGTCGCTGAAGGAACGGTCGCCGATCACGCTGTTGTCGGGCTGGCTGCTCACGTCGACGTCAGGGGCGAAATTGACGGTGACACCGAGGTCCTTCAGCGCCTTCGAGCGGGCCAAGGTGTCCTGGTAGAACTGCTCCGGCGTGTCGGTCTGCGCGATCTCCCTGGCCGACGGGATCGCGCCGATGACATTCGCCGCGCGCGAGACCCGGCCGCCCTCCTCGTCGATGGTCACCATCAGCGGGACCTTGGCCACCGCCTGCACCGCGTCCAGCTGGGACTTGTCCAGCAGGCTCGGATCGGTCCAGCTGCCGATGAAAATGCCACCGACCTGCTCGGTGCTCACCACATTCGTGGCGTCCTCGGCGCCGGTGATGCCGACGGTGAGCAGCTGGGCGAGCTTCTCGCGCTGGCTGAACTGGGCCAGGTAGTCCGCGCCGCAGTCCTTGGGAACAGGGGCGACCTGGCCGGCGTCACCGGGAGCCGGGGCGGCGCTGCTCGCCGCGGGCGTCGTGTCGGACGACGACCCTCCCGAGCAGGCGGTGGCGACGGCGGCGAGAACTGCGAACACGACCACAGGCGATTTCCGCATGTGCTCCACGGTAGCCCGCGATCCCGGGATCGCACCGCAACAGGTTGGGAACAGCTCGCGATTGAGCCGGTGGCGGCGGGGGTAACCTATTGCTAAAGACGCCGGACCTGCGCAGGAGGTCGTCATGGCTTGCGATCGGATGCTCATCGCCTACGACGGTTCCGAACACGCCAAACGCGCCATCGAGTACGCGGGCCGATTCCTCAGCGCCGAACGCGCGATCCTGCTCACCGCCTGGGAACCGATGGTGCGCCAGGCCGCCCGGATCTCCGGGCTGGCCGGGGTGATGCAACCGGACTGGGTACCCGACGAGGAACTCGAGGACATCGCCTACGTCGAGGCGCGCAAGGTCAACGCCGAGGGTGTGCACCTGGCGAAACTGGCCGGGATCACCGCCGAACCGCGCACCGCCGAATGCACCACCACCATCTGGAACGCCATCGTGGACTGCGCCGACGAACTCGACGTCGACGTGATCGTCGCGGGCACCCGGGGCGCGAGCGGACTGCGGGCACTGCTGCACAGCAGCGTGGCCGAGGCGGTGCTCAAGCACGGGCACCGGCCGGTGTTCCTGGTGCCACCGCCGCCACAGTGAGTTGCGTCGCTGACCGGGGCGGCGTGCGGCGTTAGGGTCGACGGACCATGAACCGATTCCTGCTTGCCCGGCCCGACTCGGTGTTGCGCGCCTCGGGGATGGTGGTGGGTTTTCCTGACCCTCAGGATGCGGTCGCGGTATTGCGCGAGTGGCGGCGCGGCGGTGATGCGGGGCGGGTCGCCGGAGCAGACGAGACGATGCCGACCGGCCAGGTCGAGGGCAGCGCGACCGGGCTCACCGACGCAGACGGTGGAGCCCCGGAACCGGGCGCTCGGCGCGACGGCGCAGCTGTCGGCGGACGTGACGCACCTCGGTTGATCGTCGGGGCGCTGCCGTTCGATCCGCGCGAATCCGCGGCGCTGTGGCAGCCGGCGACTGCGGTACACACCGCTGGGCCGTGGCGTCCGGCCGCCGTGCCGGAGCTGCCCGCTGTCCGGGTTGTCGCCGAGATACCCAGTGCCGCGGAGCATGTGGTGTGGGTGACGAAGTTGATCGAACAGCTTGCCGCGCCGGACAATGCGTTGGCGAAGGTGGTGGCCGCCAGGTCGGTGCTGGTGGCGGCGAGTGCACCGTTGGATCCGGAAGTCGTTGCGGCGCATCTGCTCGTGGCGCATCCGAGGGCCACTATCTACGCCTGCGATCTGTCCGTGGCCGGGCGGCCCGGGGAGACACTGCTCGGCGCGACGCCGGAGGTACTGGTGCGGCGGCACGGCGATCAGGTGTCGCTGCATCCGCTGGCCGGTACGCTGCCCCGGCTCGCAGATCCGGACGCGGATGCCGCCCAGGCGCGAGAGCTGTTGTCCAGCATCAAGAATCAGGACGAACACCGGTACGTCATCGAGTGGATCCGGGAGCGGCTCGCACCGGTATGCACCGAGCTGCGGATTCCCGAGGTGCCGGAGTTGATGAGCACCGAGCAGGTCTGGCATCTGGCCACCCCCATCCATGGCGTGCTGCGCGATCCGTCGACCACCGCGCTCGACCTGGCATTGCTGCTGCACCCGACGCCCGCCGTCAACGGCACACCGTTCGACGACGCACTGGCCGCGATCACTACCGGCGAACCCCGGCGCGGCTTCTACGGCGGCGCGGTGGGCTGGTGCGCGGCCGACGGGGACGGCGAGTGGCTGGTGGCGATTCGCGGCGGTGAGCTGTCGGCCGACGGGCGCAGCTTGCGGGCGAGCGCGGGCGGCGGGATCGTCGCCGCCTCCGATCCGGTGGCCGAGCTGGCCGAGACCACGGCCAAACTGCGCACGCTGCTCGGCGCGCTGGATTGCCACCTGCCCGGAGACTGACCAACGGCCCCGCACCTGCTAGGTTGGCCGGAGAAGTGCCCCCACGTCGAGCGTATTGGAGTGCGCGATGAAGTTTGCTGTTCCGGCTGTTGCCAGCGCGGTCGGCGGCGCCCTGCTGAGCGCTATCGCCGTCTTCGCGATCACGGCAGCGGTGCAGCAGAACACGGCACCCTCGATCGACCGCAGCGGCGACAAGGACTCCTCGCTGCTCAACGCTCCTGAATACGGCAGCCGCTGAGGCCGACGCCCGCGCGTCGCGCCCCCCAGGGGGGCACTTGGACAAGGCGCCACTGGGTAGGCGCTGGTTCGTCGGCTCGGTAGTAGCCGCCTTCGTACTGACCTTCGCGCAGGCGCCCGGCCTCACCGTCGCCGACACAAAATACGATCTCGCGCAGAACCCGCTCGGTTTCCTCGCGCGGGCCTCGCATCTGTGGAACAGCCAGGCCCCGATGGGCCAGGTCCAGAATCAGGCGTACGGCTACTTCTTCCCCCACGGCACCTTCTTCTCCGCCGGTCACCTCCTGCACCTCCCCGCATGGGTGACCCAGCGCATCTGGTGGGCATTGCTGCTGCTCGCGGGCTTCTGGGGCATCGTCAAACTGTGCGAGACGCTGGGGATCGGCGCCCGTGGCTCGCGGGTGATCGCCGGTATCGCCTTCGCGTTGTCACCCCGCGTGCTCACCACCCTCGGCTCGATCTCCTCGGAGACACTGCCGATGATGCTGGCGCCCTGGGTGCTGCTGGCCCCGGCCGCGCTGGGTGTGGCGATACGCGAACGAGCCCGTGCCGGCGTCGACAAGTCCGAGCCCACCGCAGCAGGCGACACATCGCCGCCACGAGTCGACGGCGAGCCCGCGACAAAACCCACGCTGACCGGCGCACCAGCGACATGCCCCGAGCCCGAGACAAAACCCGCGCCGACGACCGGCGCACCAACGAGACGCGCTGACCGCGAGTCCGCCGAACCGGAGTCGAACCCCGCGGCCTCCGAGGCGGTGATGACGCAAGTCGGCGTCGAGGCGAAGACTCCCAGCGCGGCGGGGTGGCGGCGCGGCGGGGCGTTGTCGCCGGCCGGTAGTGCCCTGGCTCTGGCTTTGATGGGGTCGGTGAACGCGGTCGCGACGGTGGCGGCGTTCCTGCCCGCGGCGCTGTGGTGGGCCTCTTACCGGCCGAATCGGCAGTGGTGGAAATTCACCCTGGCCTGGATTCCGCTGCTGGTGCTGGCGACCTTCTGGTGGGTGGTGCCGCTGCTGCTGCTCGGGAAGGTGAGCCCGCCGTTCCTGGACTACATCGAGTCCTCCGGTGTGACGACGCAGTGGGCGTCGCTGAGCGAGGTGCTGCGCGGCACCGACAGCTGGACGCCGTTCGTCTCGCCCGAGCGCATCGCGGGCGCGGTGCTGGTGACCCAGCCCGCCGCCGTCCTGGCGACCGGGCTGCTCGCCGCGGCGGGCATGGCGGGCCTGGCCCGCAAGTCGATGCCCTATCGCGGACGGTTCGTGCTGATCCTGTGTGTCGGGCTGGCCGGCATCTGCGCGGGGTACGTCGGGACGCTCGGTGGGCCGTTCGCCGAATCGGTGCGGATCTTCCTGGACTCCGGCGGCGCGCCCCTGCGCAACGTGCACAAGCTCGAGCCGCTGATCCGCCTGCCGCTGGTCCTCGGCCTCGCGCACCTGCTCGGCCGGGTGCCGCTGCCCGCCTCGGCGCCGTGGCGGCAGTGGCGCGCGGCCTTCGCCCATCCCGAGCGCGACCGTCTCGTCGCCGTGGCCGCGCTGGTCCTGGCCGCCCTCACCTTGGCGACCTCGCTGGCCTGGACCGGCCGGCTCGCACCGCGCGGCGCCTACGACGAGGTACCCGCGTACTGGACCGACACCGCGCAGTGGCTGGCCGACAATGCCGCCGATACCCGCGCGCTGATCGTCCCCGGTGCGCCGTTCGGCAGCCAGATCTGGGGCCTCACCCGCGACGAGCCAATCCAGGCGCTGGCGAAAACGCCCTGGGCGGTACGTGATTCGGTCCCGCTCAACCCGCCGGGCACCATCCGCGCGATGGACTCGGTGCAGCGGCTCATCGCCGACGGGCGCCCGTCGACCGGACTCGCCGCCACCCTGGCCGATCAGGGCATCGGCGTGCTGGTGCTGCGCAACGACCTCGACCCCGAGACCTCCCGGTCGACGCGGCCGATGCTGGCGCACAACGCGATCGACGGTTCACCGGGGCTGACGAAGGTCGCCGAATTCGGTGCGCCGATCGGTCCGCGCGCCGCCGACGAAGGCCTTGTCGTCGACAACGATCTGCTGCCGCCGTATCCCGCGATCGAGATCTATCGCGTCGACGTGCCCGCCCCCGGTACCCCCGTCGAGGTGCGCAGCGGCACCGGCGCGCCGCCCGCCTTCCCCGGCGCCTACACCGTGCCGCTGGACACCGTCCCCGTCGTCAAGGGCGGCCCCGAGGTACTCGAACGGGTACGGCGCGACAGCGAACACCCCACCACGCCAGTACTTCTCGACGCCGATGCCCGGCGCGCCGGGCTCCCGCCACGACCAGTGCTGCTGACCGATACACCGATGGACCGCGAGACCGACTTCGGCCGCGTCGACAGCCACAACTCCGCGGTCCGCGCCCCCGACGACGCCCGCCGCACCCACAACCTGGTGCCGGACTATCCGGTCGAGGGAGCCGGTCTCGTACAGGGCGAATGGTCGGGCGCGAAGGTGACCGCGTCGAGTTCGGCCGCCGACGCCACCCAGATCGGTGGCGCCGCGCCCGGCAGTTCCACCGCCGCGGCCGTCGACGGTGATCCGAGCACCGCCTGGATCAGCAACGGCTCCGAATCCGCGCTCGGCCAATGGATCCGGCTCGATCTCGACCGGCCGATCACTTCCGGCTCGCTGCGTTTCACCACGACGGCGGCGGCGCTGGGTGACCCGGTGAAGTGGGTCGAGGTTCGCACGCCGCGCGGAACAGTGTCGGCGCGGATCACCGAACCTGGTGTGCCCGCGTCGGTTCCGCTGCCTGCCGGGTCCACCGACTGGGTGATGATCACCGCCGCGCGCACCGAAACCGGCACCGCCGGCGGACAGTTCGGGATCAGCGAGCTCACCCTCGACGATTATTCGGTGCGCGCGGCGCCGGTGCGCGTCGACATCCGGCATCGCGTCGTGCTCCCGGACGTACCCGCCGGGACCACGCCGACCGGCTGGGACCTCGGCCAGGAATTCCCCGGGCGCAGTGCGTGTTTCGACGGCCCCGACCGGGTGCATTGCAGCAAGGGCCTCGGTCTGCCCGCCGAGGAGCCCGGCGTGTTCACCCGCACGCTGCCGGTGCCCGAACCGCTGACCGTCAGCACCGATCTGACCGTGCGCACCCGGCCCGGCCCCGCACTGGAGGCACTGCTCACCGACCCGACGCGCCCGATCGCGCGCGGCAAGGCCGATGTCGCCGACCTGCGCGGTGCCGCGTTCGCCGCCACCGACGGTGACCCGAAGACCACCTGGACCGCGCCGGAAGCCACCGTGCGCGAACCCGCGGGCGGCAAACCCACACTGACACTGGAACTTCCGGAACCCGCACTGGTCACCGGCCTCGACATCACCACCGCGCTGGGCGGTCTGCCCGCCACGGCGACCAGCGTGGTGGTCAACCTCGGCAACGGCCCCCAGGTGCGTGAACTCCCCGAGCGCGAACACGGTGAGCCGGCCCGGATCTCGTTGCACCCCACGGTCACCGACCGTGTGGAGATCAGCATCCAGACCTGGCGCGAGGTCCTCGACCGCACCGCCCTCGGTTTCGTGCTCACCCAGCCGCCCGGCCTCGCCGAGGTCGAAGTCCTCGGCCCCGACTACCCGCCGCACGCTCCCGGCGATCGCCTGGTCACCATCGGCTGCGAAGCGGGCCCGGTGATCGCCCTCGGCGGCCGCACCGTCCACACCTCCGTCACCGCCACCGCCGACGAACTCCGTTCCGGCGCACCGGTTTCCGCTGTCCCCTGCCCCCTCGACGCCGCCGACATCGAACTACTCCCCGGCCGCCCCGACCTCACCGTCGTCCCCACCGAACTCTTCACCGTCGACCGCCTCCGCCTCCCCCGCACCGATCCCTACCCCGGGGCCACCGCCGCGGCGCCGATCGACAACACGGCCACCATTCCGGACACCGCGCACTCCGATTCGCCGACCGAGACCGACCCGTCCACTCCGGCGGACACGGCGGATGACCACACCGGTGGCACTCCCGCACCCACCGCCGACCTGCCCGATCCCACTGCCGTCCCGGCCGACACACTCAACACCGACACCACTGTCGACCAGCCGGGATCGCAAAGCCTGCCCGAGCAGCAGGCCCCCGCCGACGCATCCGGCACCCAACTGCTCGTGATCCCGCTCAGCACGAATGTCGGCTGGGAGGCGCATACCGCCGACGGGCAGGAACTCTCACCCGTGGTCGTCGACGGCTGGCAGCAGGGCTGGCTGCTGCCGGCCGGAACCACCGGCGAGGTCACCGTGTCGTTCCCGGCCGACCGCTGGTACCGGCTGGCCATCTTCGGCGGGCTGCTCCTGTTGATTCCGCTCGCGCTGCTGGCGATTCCCCGCCGACGCCCACTCCCCGACTACGGCCCCGCTCCCGTCACGTGGGGCGGGCGTGGGGTCGCGGCCGTCGGGCTGACCGGTGCGATCACGGTCATCGGCGGCCCGATCGGCGCCGCCTTCACCCTGATCACCTTGGCGTGCAGCCGTTTCCGCCCTGTCATGACGGCCAGAGCGCTCCCTTGGGTCGCCGGTCTCGGCACCCTGATCTCGGTGGCGGCCCTGTCGACCGGCACCTGGCGCTCCGGCACCACCTACATGGGCGGCTCGATCTGGGCCCAGGCCCCGGCCCTGGTCGCGGTCATCGCGGTCGGTGTCGCCGCGCTTCCCCGCCGCCGGGACTGACCGAGCTCGGCGGAGGCCACCCACAACAGCCCGCCCTCTCGGCGCCTGGACCGGTGATGCCGAGCAGCTTCTCCACGCCGAGGTCGGCACCGCCGGAGCTCGTACGCGATCGCGCCCGGGTGCGCGCTCAGCGGGTCGGCGACGGGTCCGGTTCGGGAGCTGATCGGCCGGCGAGGCGCCGGGACTTGGCATCGGCCACCCGCCGGTCGACGCGGCGGGCCCACAGCCGGGACGGTTCCTCGATCAGCGCGTAACTCGCGGCGGCCAAGGGGAGCGTGCCCGCGACCGTGAGCACGAGGACATAGCCGAAGTGGCCGTTGAACGGCAGGATCGCGAACACCGGGAAGACCATGGTGAGCACGACCAGATGCCACAGGAAGATGCCGTAGGACCAGCGGCCGAGGATGGCGGCGGTGCGCGATTCCAGCCAGCGATGCGGGGTGGCCTCGGCCGGGCGCAGGACCAGGGGCGCGAGCAGGCCGAAACCGAGGATCATGCCGAGCACCGTCTTCATGGCGTACTGCCACGGCTCGGCGCGTTCCAGCCCGGCGGGGCCGCCGTACTCGGTCGCCGAGATCAGGAAGGCCACCAGCGCGATCGCCCACATCAGCGGCTGATTCGACAGCGCCCGGCCCCAGCGCGAGGCGGGCGGGACCAGGTGAATCAGTTCCGCGAGCAGCATGCCCGCGCCGAACCACGGCAGATAGGCGGGCAGCCAGTTGTCGGCGTGGATGGCGTCGGGAGTCGGCACCGGCCACAGATTCCAGGTGAGGCTCACCGCGATGAGCGCGCACAGCACCGGCACCCGCCAGCGCGCCGCGGCGCCGCGCAGGCGCACGATCGCCCAGGCGAGCAGGGGCAGCACCAGGTAGAAGGCCACCTCCACCGACAGGCTCCACATCTGGGTGAGGCCGTCGGTGAGCGTCAACGGGACGAACACCTGCAGCAGGAACAGGTTCGACACCCACACCCGCAGATTCGCCGACTGCGCCGCGCTCGGCAGCAGGACCAGCACGAACACCACGACCACCCAGTACGCGGGCATGATCCGGGCGAAGCGGTGCAGCAGGTAGCGACCGGTCGTCGGCGCGGCCCCGAACCCGTGCGCGGCCGCCGCGTGCGGGCGCCACAGCAGGAACCCCGACAGCGCGAAGAACACCGCGACCGCCATGTCGAAGCGTTCCAGGATCGGGCCGAGCACCGGCGTACCGCTGCGGCCGGTCTGGAACGCGACGTGGGTCACCAGCACACCGAGCGCCGCCATCCCGCGCATGCCTTCCAGGGCGGGAATGAAGGCGCGGGGGCGCGCAACGGGGGCGGTGGCGGTCGTCATCGCCCTCCAGTCTGCCGTGTGGACATTTCGGGACAACGAGCGTATCGGCGATTTACCGGGCGCACCACCACGGTCTTCGGTTGTGGGCTGTTAGTGTCGGGGCTCACGAGGCCGAACGACGAGGAGAGTTTGCATGGCACTGAGTGCCGGAACCAGAAGGACGGTTGCCTGCGTGCTCGTGGGTCTGGGCGCGGCATTACTCGTCGCCGCGCTGATGATCCCCACCTATACGGTGAGCAAGGTCGCCAAGACTCCGCTCGACCTCGAGATCACCACCATCGCGGAGAATCAGCCCGGCGAGGAGAGCCTCGTGCTCAACTCCAAGTCGCTGACCACCGGCGATGGCCCGGCCGTCGTGGACAAGGACGTGCCGCTGATCTCCCAGCGTTTCGTCACCGTCGAGGAGCCCTCCGACGCCGACCAGATGACGTTGCAGGCGGGCACGACGCTGCGCCGCACCGATGTCCAGGGCGACACCGGCCTGCTCACCGCCATGATCGACCGCGTCACCATCTCCCGCACCACCGGCGAGCCGGTCGCCACCGAGCCCAACGGGTCGATCGCGGTGAGCGTGAACAAGGACGGCAGCGTCATGGAGCCGGTCCAGCATGTCGGTCTCGGCTACCGCTTCCCGATCGGCACCGAGAAGCAGACCTACCCGTACTTCGACATCAATGTGCGCAAGACCTTCGACGCCAACTTCATCGAAGAGACCGAGATCAACAACCTGAAGGTGTACCGGTTCCAGATGGTCGCGCCGCCGACCAGCACCTGGGACGCGGTGCAGGCGCCCGCCAACCGGCTGACCCTGCCCGCCAAGAAGTGGGGCGTCGGCGACAACGACGATCCGGTCACCATGACGCGCTACTACACCAATGTGCGTGACCTGTGGGTGGAGCCGCAGACCGGCACCGTCATCAAGGGGGGCGAGGCGATCCACATGTACTACGCCCGCACCGCCGACAAGCCCGAGGTGACCGCGCTCAAGTCGCACATCGTGTTCGACGAGGCGACCGTCGAGTCGCAGATCGCGATCGCCAAGGAGAACATCGACAAGCTGTCGCTGTTCGGCCGGATCGTGCCGATCGTGTTCGGCGTGCTCGGTGTGCTCGCGCTGCTGGCCGGTCTGTTCCTCGGCCTGCGTGGCGGTGGCGGCACCCCGGCGCACGCCACCCCGCGTGGTGGCAGGCCGGCGCCGACGCCCGCGCCCGAGCCGGAGACCTCGACCTGGGATGCCGGCGACGACGCTCCGACGACGCAGTTCCCGCGTGGGGATTACGACGGGCCCACCGAGCAGATCGACACCAATAAACGTCCCTGAGAACAGTCGGCTTCGAAGGCCCCGGTCATGGCGACCGGGGCCTTCGGCGTTTCCGGGGTGCGGGTTCGGTTGCGCTGGCGGTTTGCGGGTTATCCACAGGGGTTCACCGGTGGTGTGTGGATGAATGGTTTTCCACCGATTCCCTGGCGTGTCCTCGGGCCCCAGCTGGGGGTTTTGTGCTGGGGAGAGAGTTATCCACAGGGTTTGTCCACAGGGTGCCGGTTGAGGATTGCTGGACTACGCCGGGATGGGTTCACGCGGTGTGACGCGGGCGGCGGTGCGCAGCACCACGAGGGCGACGATGGTCGTGGTGACGGCGGCGACCGAGACCGCCGTGCCGATCAGCGAGCCGATCGAACGGGCGAAGGCGAGCATGAGTGTCACCTCCAGCGCCAGCCCCACCCAGGTGACCACCGCCAGCGCGGTGCGTTCGACGGCGATGGCCGAGAGCAGCGCGCCCTGCAGGACCGCCAGGATCGCGCCGTGCAGCGCGAACATCCACAGCAGGCCCTGGATCGGCGCGTAGTCCTCACCGGCGAACAACGGCGCCAGCGGGGCGGCCAGCGCGGCGCCGAGCACGGCGACGACGCCGATCACCGACAGCACCGACAGCGCGTCCCGGATCGCCCGTGCCGAATGCGCGGGCTGCGCCATCCGCGGATACAGCACCACCCCGACCGCCTGCGGCAGCCAGAACGCGATCTTGGTGGCGATGGTGCCCAGGGAGTACCGGCTGGCGTCGACGTCGTCGAGGACGATCCGGACCACGATCAGGTCGGCGGAGGACAGCGCCATCAGCGCGGCCTGGACCTGGACGGCGCGTAGGACGGGGAGGACGCCGATGGGCGACCGTCGCTGATCGGTTTCAGCGCGGCGCTTCGTGAAGTGTGCGCGGGTAGCTGGTGAGCCCGCGGCCACTCCGGCACCCGGCGGGGCGACAGCCACCGCCGCCGGTCCAGGCAGGTCGACGTTCACCGCCGCGCGGCCGGGCTGGTCCGACGACGTCGACCGGGCGATGCGGCCCGCGACGACTGCCGCGATGACGATGCCCGCGGCGCCCGCCCACAACGCACCGGCGGCACCCCCACCGAGCGCGAGGGCGCCGAGAGCCGGGACGACGCGGGCGGTTCCGGCCATCGCGAGCACGGTGGCGAGGGCGCGGAAGTGGTTGCCGCCCTGCAGAATTCCCTGTTCTCCGGAGAGAATGACCAGTGCCGGGGCCGCCCCGAGCGCGGCCGCCGCCGCCCACACTCCGACGTGCAGTACTCCGGCCACCACCGGGATAAGCACCACCGCGACGGCGGCAACCAGCGCGGCGCACCGCCACTGCATCGCCCGGATCGCCGGCAGACTCGCCCCGCGCACCACTTCGCGCGCGACCACGTTCTGCATGGCGAGGGCAGGCACCGCGCACAGCAGCTGCACGGCCAGCAGGCTCGCGAACTCGCTGTAACCGGCGACGCCGAGCCAGCGCCCGGCGAGCAGTTGCAGCAGGTAACCGGCGACGTTGGCGGTCATCGCGCCAGCCGTCACCCAGGTCAGATCAGCAACGACAGGGGGGCGACGGACCGAGGACACGCCTCATCGTCGCACCTGGCCTCGCTCGCCGCCGCCACTACCCCGAAAATGTGAGTCCGACCGGACTCACCCTGCGTGTCGGGCGCCGCGACCAGGGGCGGCTCGACCCAGGTCCCGGTGGCGGCGGGCGGGACGTAAGGTGCACTCACGTGACCACGAGTACACGCGCGAGAGCCTGGATCGCCGGATACTGCGCGCTGCTCACGGTGATCATCGTCGGACCGCTGGCCGGCTCGGGCTATCTGCTGCTGCGCGACGCGGTCAGCACCCCGCGCTCCTACCTCACCGATTCCGCGCTCGGCCTCGGCGCCGCCGCACCGCGCGCCGTCCCCCAGGACGCGCTGCTCGCCGCGCTGTCACCGGTAATCGACGGCGGGATCCTGGTGAAGGCGATCCTCATCATCTCGCTGTGGGCCGCCGGATACGGCGCTGCCGTGCTCGCCCGTCGCCTCGTCGGCGCCTCGACCCCCGCCCAGCTGGTCGCCGCGACCGTCGCGCTGTGGAATCCCTTTGTCGCCGAACGACTTCTACAGGGACATTGGAGCCTGCTCGCCGGCTACGCGGCGCTCCCCTGGGCCGCCCTCGCCGCGATTCGCGTGCGCCGGGCACTCGCGTCGGAGCGCGTCGGGGCCTGGGCGGCGCTCGGCGCGAGCTTCGCCGCGGCCGGGCTGACCCCGACCGGCTCCCTGCTGGCGGCGATCATCGGCCTCGCCCTGGCCGGGCGCCGCGCGCTGATACCCGCCACCGCACTGTGGCTCCTCAGCTGCGCGCCCTGGCTCACCGCCACCGCCCTCGGCTCCGGCGCCGAACCCTCCGACCCCGCCGGCGTATCAGCCTTCGCCGCCCGCGCTGAACCATGGCTCGGCACCCTGGGCAGCCTGGCCGGCCTCGGCGGCATCTGGAACAGCGAGGCCGTCCCCACCAGCCGAACGACCCCCCTGGCACTGATCGGCACAGCGCTGCTGCTCGCCATCGTGGCGCTCGGAGTACGCGCGGTCTGGGCGCGCGGCCGCGACGGCCGCACCCTGCTGATAATCGCCGCCGCCGCGATCGTGCTGCCCGCGCTCGGCGCGACACCATGGGGGATCGCGGCAGGCGAGTGGCTGGTCGTGCACATCCCCGGCGCCGGCCTGCTCCGCGATACGCAGAAGTACGTCGCACTCGCGATGCCCGCCTACGCACTGTGCGCCGCAGCGGCCTGCCGCACTGTCGTGCTGTGGTCCCAGCGAGTCACCTCGGCCAGTCCCAGCCCGCATCCGGCCGACCATGGCATCTCCGGCACAGACCCGGCCGCCCCTGACCCCATCGGCACTGACCTGACCGGCTCTCACCCGGTCCGCCCTCAGCCTGCGAAGCCCCCTTCGGTCGACCCGGCGACAGTCACTAGTCGCGAGGCCGGCCAGAAGGTGTCGGCCACTGACGTCAACCGTGCTGGGATTCTCACGGCCGCAGCACTTTTCATCGCGCTGCTCGTGCTTCCCCTGGCGGATCTGGCGTGGGGTGTCGGCGGGCAGATGCGGCCTGTGCACTACCCCGGTGGTTGGGCGCAGGTGGTCGAGAAGGTCGACGGGCCGGGTGACGTGGCGGTGCTCCCCGGGGGTATGTTCCGCCGATTCCCTTACAGCGGAACAGTTCCCGTCCTCGACCCAGCCCCCCGCATCCTCCCCAACGACGTCCTGCAAACCGGCGAACTCCGCGTCCGCGGCTATGCCGTCACCGGCGAAGGCAATCGCGCCCGCGCCGTCGAGGAAGCCCTCCTCCGCGGCGCCCCACCCGCCGACCTGTCCGCCCTCGGCGTCGGCTGGATCCTCGTCGAACACACCACTCCCGGCCCCCTCGGCGCCTCCGAAACCACCCTGTCCGCAACAGAACTCGTCTACACCGACCCGAACCTCTCCCTCTACCGCCTCCCCACCCCCACCCCCCGCGACATCGCCACCCCCACCCAACGCCGCATCGCCACCACCGCCCACCTCCTCTGGGCAGCCCTCCTCCTCACCTCCCTCACCACCACCCTCCACCGCCCCACCCGATAACCCTGCCCAGTGTGTCGTCCGGCGGGTCGTCGAACACGCCCGACAGATAGAACACCAGTGCGAATCAGGACCCTATGTTCAATCGCTATGGTCAGCTCACCGGGACGACGCGATCTACGCCGAACTGGTCGAACTGGGCCTCAGCGGTACCCGAGGCGCCCAACTTTGGAGGAAACTGATGTCTGTGGATTTGTCGTTCTTCCGCTCCGAGACCTCACAACGCCTGCGCGAGGAAGGTCGCGAACAAGGTCGCGAGGAAGGGATCGCGGACAGCATTTTGCGGATCCTTGGCCGCAGGGGAATCGACGTCCCCGAGTCCGCGGCCGATAAGATCAGCACCTGCCATGACCGTGACCAGCTCGTCGGGTGGCTCGACCGGTCGATCACCGCACGAACCGTGGACGAGCTGTTCAGCGACTGAAAGTCAGGGTTGGGCTGGGGGTGCTACCAGGCCGGTGGTGTAGGTGCCCCGGGCGGCGGCGGCGAGGACCTCGTAGACGCCGGAGCCGGTTTGGGCCCAGGAGAACTCGTGGGCGCGGGCGCGGGCTTTTTCGCCCATGACCAGGCGGGTTTCCGGGTCGGCGAGGAGGTCGGCGGCGGCTTCGGCGAGGGCGGGGGCGTCATCGACGAGCAGGCCGGTGACGCCGTCGACGATGGAGTCGGTGAGGCCGCGGGAGCTGCGGTAGCCGATGGTGGGGACGCCGTGCTGGGCGGCTTCGATGACGGCCAGGCCCCAGCCTTCCTTGCGCGAGGGCATCACGTGCACCCACGCGGTGGACAGGATCTCGTGCTTGCGGCGTTCGTCGACGTGACCGTGGAAGGTGACGGCGTCGGCGATGCCCAGGGTGGCGGCGCATTCGCGCAGGTTGGGGGCCCACCAGCCGTCGCCGATGACGTCGAGGTGCACGTCGGGGAACTGTTCGCGCAGGTGCGCGACCGCGGTGAGCGCGTCCTCGATCTGCTTGTGCGGGACCAGGCGGGACAGCACCGCGATGCGGGGATGGGTGGCGCGGGTGGCGTCGTCACCGGGGACGACCTCGGCGGGCACCGGCTCCGCCCCGTTGCGGACGACGGCGATGCGGCCTCGGTCGACGCCGAGCACGGCCAGTTCCTCGGCCGAGGGCAGCGACACCGTCAGGTACTGGTTGTCGCGGTGCACGCGCGGGGACAGCGTCGACTCGATCCACCAGCCGATCCGGCCGACCAGCTTGCCCGCGACCGGCCACTGTTCGCGATGCCCGTGGTGCACCAGCACCACCGACGGCACGCCGGTGGCGCCTGCGAAGAACGGGATACCGTTCTGGGTGTCGATCACGACGTCGGGACGGATGCCGCGCAGCGGCCCGAACCCGAGCCGACCGGCCACGATGGCGGCCAGCGCGCGCGGGTACACGGTGAAGCGACCGCCCGCGCGGCTGATGTCGATCCCGTCGACACGCTCGCGCTTCGGCGCGCCAGGATAACCGGCCGTACGCAGGGTGACCTTGACCCCGCGCGCCGCCAGCTGGGCGCCGACCTGTTCGAGGTAGCGCTCGCTGCCTCCGCCCTGCGGGTGCCCGGTATCACGCCAGCACAGCAGCAGGACTTCACGCACGGTCGGGACTCGCCTTCGGTTCGGTTTCGGACACACGTCGGCCCCCACCCTAGCGGAGTGTGTCCTGCGCGACAGACATGTCTTGGCACTATCGCCGCAGAGTGTCCGCCACGGACCGCGCGTCCCGGCCCGAATCAGCAGCCCATAAACTCCTGCCGTGCCGACCGCATCCCTGCCGAGAACCGCGCAGCCCGTCCAGCGACGCCGTACGCCCCGTTTCGCCCGGCGCGCGACGCTGCGCCGCTCGCTGCGCCTGCTCACCAGCTTCCGGTTCGAGCAGTCCGACCCCGGCCGGTTCTACGGCGGTATCGCCACCGACAGCGCCGAGCTGATCGCCGACTTCTACGCCGACATCACCGAGCGCGACCTGACCGGCACCGTCGTCCTCGACGTCGGCGGCGGGCCGGGGTACTTCGCGGACGAGTTCACCGCGGCGGGGGCACGCTATCTCTCGGTCGAGCCCGACCCGTCGGAGATGCACGCGGCCGGGCTGCGGGTGGCCGGCTCGGTGCGCGGGTCGGGGATGGCATTGCCGTTCCGCGACAACGCCTTCGACGTCTGCTTCTCCTCCAATGTCGCCGAGCACGTGCCGCACCCGTGGGTGATGGCCGAGGAGATGGTGCGGGTGACCAAGCCGGGCGGCCTCATCGTGTTCTCGTACACGGTGTGGCACGGACCCTTCGGTGGTCACGAGACCGGTCTCTGGCATTACCTCGGTGGCGAGTACGCGGCGCGCCGGTACCTGCGTAAGCACGGACACGAACCCAAGAACAGGTTCGGCCGGTCGTTGTTCGCCGTCTCGGCGGCCGATGGGTTGCGCTGGGCGGCAACGACTTCAGCCGACGTCAGGACGATCTTTCCGCGTTACCATCCGCGCTGGGCGTGGTGGCTCGTCCGCGTTCCCTGCCTTCGCGAGCTATTGGTCAGCAACCTGGTTGTGGTCGCGACCAAGTAGTGGTTCAGGCAAGCCAGCTCAGTCGCCGCACCCGGCGGGCGGGCGCGGGTAACGCGCTCACCCATGGCGACTCCTGAATGGCCAGACCCACTGTCTCCAATGTCGTCAAGCCGACTTGATCGGCGAGCGCTCCGACCATCGCGACCGCCTCAGCGGCCTGGATGGCGGCAGTTGCCTGCTCGATAGTGAGTGTGCGGCCGGGCAGGAATGACACAACCCATCCCCCGCTGCCCACACTCTTCGCTTGATGGTCGGTCTGGTCGCTGGTCATCAACGATCGGCCGATCACTTGCACAGCCATGAGTCGGTCTCCCCAATTCGCTGTAAAGGTCCGATGAATCGAGCGAGCTGATCAGTAGCTAAAGCATCCCCTTTTCACCAGCAGAACGCAATAGTGCGTTTACCCGAAAAGCGAACCGACAGGTTGGAATTCGCCCTGTTCACAGTCGTTGCGGGACAGCGAATTAGAACGTGTTGCAGACAATCCTGCCACAAAACTGTAACGTGTTCTCATGCACTACGACAGTCTGTTCATCGGCGGGAAGTGGACCACCCCGGCCGGTAGTGACCGCATTTCCGTGGTCTCACCCGCGACGGAGGAGACCGTCGGCAGCGTGCCCGCGGTAACGAACGCCGACGTGGACGCCGCGGTCGCCGCGGCCCGCGACGCGTTCGACAGCGGACCGTGGCCATCGAAGCCCCCACTGGAACGAGCCGCGGTACTCAACAGGGCAGCTCGGCTCATCGAGCAGCGTTCGCCCGAATTGCTCGCCGCGCTCACCGCCGAGATGGGCGCACCGGCGTCAGCGGCCTTGACACTCAACCAGATTCCGACCGTCGCGGCCCTCGACGCATGGGTAGCCTTGGCTGAGACGTTCGCCTGGAACGAAACTCGGACCGGTTTGTTCGGAACCACCCGTGTCTCACGGGAACCGCGCGGTGTCGTCGCCGCGATCACCGCATGGAACGTACCGATGTTCCTCGCGGCGAACAAGCTCGGCCCCGCCCTGCTGGCCGGCTGCACCGTTGTGCTCAAGCCGTCGCCGCTGACCCCGCTCACCGCCAACCTCATGGCCGACATCTTCACCGAAGCCGGGCTGCCCGACGGCGTGCTGTCGGTGCTGCCCGCCGAGGCCGAGGCCAGCGAATACCTGGCCGCTCACCCCGGTGTGGACAAGGTGACCTTCACCGGCAGCACCGCCGTCGGCCGCAAACTGGCCGCGATCGCGGGCGAGCAGCTCAAGACGGTCTCCCTCGAGCTCGGCGGCAAGTCGGCCGCGATCGTGCTGCCCGATGTCGACCTGGCCGCGAGCATCCCCGTGCTCGCCTTCTCCGGGCTGATGAACAGCGGTCAGGGCTGTGTCGCGCAGACGCGCATCCTGGCCCCGCGCAGCCGCTACGACGAGATCGTCGACGCGCTGGTCGCCCACGTCAAGACCATGCAGACCGGCGATCCCAGCGATCCGGCCACCCAGCTCGGCCCGCTGATCAGCGAGCAGCAGCGCGACCGGGTGGAGAGCTACATCGCCAAGGGCAAGGCCGAGGGCGCGCGGCTGGTGCTCGGCGGCGGCAGGCCGGAGGGCCTCGAGCGCGGCTGGTTCGTCGAGCCGACGATCTTCGCCGACGTCGACAACTCCAGCACCATCGCGCAGGAGGAGATCTTCGGTCCGGTGCTGTCGGTGATCCCGTACGACACCGAGGACGAGGCCGTCGCCATCGCCAACGACTCCGACTACGGCCTGGCCGGATCGGTGTGGACCACCGATATCGAGCACGGCGCGGAGATCGCGGCGCGCGTGCGCACCGGCACCTACGCGATCAACTGGTACGCCTTCGACCCGACCTCGCCGTTCGGCGGGTACAAGAACTCCGGCATCGGCCGCGAGAACGGGCCGGAAGGTCTCGACGCGTTCTGCGAGCAGAAGTCGGTGCTGATGCCCATGGGCTGGACCGGCTAGAACCGGCTAGTTCTCCGGCATCTGGACTCGTAGCACCGGCTGCGCGGAAACCTCACCCCGGGCGGGTAGGTCGACCACGTCGACCTGCCAGCCCGGCGGCAGGGCGCGCTGCAGGCGACCCGCTACCCGATGCAGCGGCGTGCTCGAATAGGTGTCGGACTCGAATCCGGTCACCAGATCGGTCATGCGTCAATCACCTCTCAGCGTCGAACTCTTCGTGTCCACGTGGGTTACGACGTGCAGGAGCTGAGAGGAATATAAGTGACGGCGGCGCACCGCCGGTGGCGACTCACGGAAACCGCCCGCACCGAATCGGTGCGGGCGGTTGGCCGTTCAGGGGCAGATCAGCCCAGGCGCTCCTTGAGTGCCTCGAACTCGTCGCGCACGCCCGAGGGCAGCTTGTCGCCGACGAACTGGAACCACTCTTCGATCGACGGGATCTCGTTGCGCCACTCGTCGACGTTCACCGCGAGTGCCTCGTCGACATCGGCGGCGACGACATCGAGGCCTTCCAGGTCGAGGTCGGCGGCCGACGGGACGTTGCCGACCGCGGTCGCCTGGGCGCCCGAACGGCCCTCGATGCGGCCGACGATCCACTCCAGCACCCGGGAGTTCTCACCGAATCCGGGCCACAGGAAGCGACCGTCGGTGCCGCGACGGAACCAGTTGACGTAGAAGATCTTCGGCAGCTTGTTCGCGTCGGCGTTCTTGCCGAGGTTGATCCAGTGGTCGAGGTAGTCGCCCACGTGGTAGCCGAGGAACGGCAGCATCGCCATCGGGTCGCGGCGGACGGTGCCGACCTTGCCCTCGGCGGCGGCGGTCTGCTCCGAGCCCATGGTCGCGCCCATGAACACGCCGTGCTCCCAGCCGAACGACTCGGTCACCAGCGGGACGGTGGTCTTGCGGCGGCCGCCGAACAGGATCGCCGAGATCGGCACACCCTGCGGGTCGTCCCACTCGGGGGCCAGGATCGGGCACTGCGACATCGGGGTGCAGTAGCGCGAGTTGGGGTGCGCGGCAAGGGTCTCCGACTCGCGGAGGTTCCAGTCGTTGCCCTTCCAGTCGATCAGGTGATCGGGCTCGCCCTCGAGACCCTCCCACCACACATCGTTGTCGTCGGTCAGGGCGACGTTGGTGTAGACGGTGTTGCCCGCCTCGATGGTGGCCATCGCGTTGGGGTTGGAGCTGCGGTTGGTGCCCGGCGCGACGCCGAAGAAACCGAACTCCGGGTTCACCGCGTAGAGGCGGCCGTCCTCGCCGAAACGCATCCAGGCGATGTCGTCGCCCAGGGTCTCCGCGCGCCAGCCCGGGATGGTCGGCTGGATCATCGCGAGGTTGGTCTTGCCACAGGCGCTCGGGAAGGCGGCGGCGACGTAGTAGTTCTTGTTCTCCGGCGAGATCAGCTTGAGGATCAGCATGTGCTCGGCCAGCCAGCCCTCGTCGTGGGCCATGGCCGAGGCGATGCGCAGCGAGTAGCACTTCTTGCCGAGCAGGGCGTTGCCGCCGTAGCCGGAACCGAAGGACCAGATCTCACGGTCCTCGGGGAAGTGGGTGATGTACTTGGTGTCGCTGCACGGCCACGGCACGTCGGCCTGGCCGTCGGCCAGCGGGGCGCCGACGGAGTGCAGCGCCTTCACGAACGGGCGGTCGGCGCCCAGCTTGTCCAGGGCGGCCTGGCCCATGCGGGTCATCACGCGCATCGAGACGACGACGTACTCGGAGTCGGTGATCTCCACGCCCAGCTTGGGGTCCTCGGCACCGAGCGGGCCCATGCAGAACGGCACCACGTACATGGTGCGGCCCTTCATCGAGCCGCGGTACAGCTCGGTCATGGTGGCGCGCATCTCGGCGGGGTCGACCCAGTTGTTGGTCGGGCCTGCGTCGGCTTCGGTCTTGGAGCAGATGTAGGTGCGCGACTCGACGCGGGCGACGTCGGAGGGGTCCGACAGCGCCAGGAACGAGTTCGGCTTCTTCTTCTCGTCGAGCTTCTTGAAGGTGCCCGCCTCGACCAGCTGGGTGGTCAGCCGGTCCCACTCGGCGTCGGAGCCGTCGGCCCAGACGACGCGGTCGGGCTGAGTGAGCTCTGCGACTTCCTGCACCCAGGCGAGCAGTTCGCTGTGCTCGGTCGGCGCGGTGCCGTCGGATCCACGAAGACCAGGAATGGTCGCTGAGGTCATGAAAACTCTCCTGAGATGGGCGGTTGTTCGATGTCGCCTGCTCATCGATCGCCACCATGGCGGGAAGGCGTCCGCAGCGAGCAACCACCGCACAACCCCAAATGGACGGCGTACAGCGCCGCCCATGGACGGAGGCCGCGCATCGGCTGGCACGGAGCGGACGCCCAGGTTCCTGACTCAAGGTTAACGCGATATGACGACCGGGACGGAATCGGGCTCGTTATCGATTACCCACCGCTGGGTCAGGCAATCGTGGCGTCCCAGCGATCCAGGACCGCGACGTCGCGTTCACAGGCCGACAGCTGCGCCGGACGTTCGGCGACCAGCCGCCGCGCCAGCGCGTCGAGCTCGGCGACACGCCGGTCAACCGCGACCGCCCGCTCCGTCGATTCGGTGACGACATGCTCGGCCAATTCCGCCTCGATATCCACCAGCGCCGCCGCGATACGCTGCTCCAGCTGGGCTTTCACATTCACCAGCGCCTCGGCCACCCACTGCGACATGTGGTTGCGCTCGGCCAGCTGACCTCGCGCGCGCACCACCCAGGCGGCCGCGCCCGCGCCGAGCAGCAGCGTCACCGGGACGCTCGCCACATCCAAAGTGGGCACCAGCGACAGGGGCGCGACTATCAGCCGGCCGAGGCCGACACCGGCCGACGCGCCGAGCGCGATCATGAGGTGATCTTCGACACCCCGGTGTCTCGGTTCGGGATCGGGACCGACACGGGGCGCCGGATCGCGCCTGCGCGGCTCCGGGTTCGCGGTGCCGATCCGGCGGGCGGTCTCGGTGACGCGCTCGTCGATCGCGGTGTCGACGGCGGCGGACAATTCGCTCACCGCCTGCTGCAAACGCTGCGGATAGGCGCGCAGTTCGGTGCGGTCGCAACGGTCGAGTTCGGTGCGTGCGCGGGTGTGCAGGGCACGGATCATCGAGCCGAGTTCGGTGCTCAGGTCGACCCGCGCGAGCTGGACCTGGCTGCGCACCGCCGAGAGCCCGGTCTGGCGGCCGCCGTCGCGCCCGGCGAGCAGGGCGACCCGTTCCTCCCTGATCCTGACCGATTCCGCGCCGACCCGCAGGGTCGCGATCTGCTCCTCGACGCGGGCCCTGGTGTCGGCCAGCACGCGGGCGAGCACCGCGCCGCGCCGCTGGGCGCCGTCGGTGGGCTCGTGGGCGGTGGCCGCGGCCAGCGCGGCGTGCAGGCCGGCCAGCCCGGAGCGGTCGAGCAGGGCGGAGTCGTCGGCCGCGCGGGCCGCGGCGGCGAGCCGGGCGGACACGGCGAGCACGTCGACCCCGGTGACGCCGCGCGCCGCGAGCAGGGCAACGCTGCGTTCCCTGGTCTCGCGCCAGTCCTGATAGGCGTGGAAACCGTTCATGGCCAGCAGCACCGGCTGCCGGGCGGCGCGCAGCCGTTCGACCAGGGCGAGTACGTCGGCGCCGATCACACTGCCCGCGTCGAACAGGACCAGGGCGGCGGGTGGTTCGTCGAGCTGGGCGAACGTGGCCGGATCGGCGAGATCGATACGCGGTTCGAAGCGGGCCAGTTCCGTGCGAACCAGCGTGGTGTTGGCGTCGTCGACGGCATAGAGCACCACCTGCGAGCCCGCCCCGGTCTGCTCCATCGCCCGCAGCAGCGCCACACCCTGCGGATTCCACCGCTCGATCACGGTTTCGACCTCCGCCGGGATCGCCGGCGCGGCCTCGTCGGGCGCGGCAGGCCGGCCAGACCCGGACGACGGCCCAGCACCTTCCGACGACGGTGCGGCGGCCCCCGGCGACGCCTCAGCCGGCTCGGCGGGCTCCACCGACGGCGCTGGCGCGGGCCCCGCCGCGATCTCCGCAGACTCGGCGACGGCCGCACGCTGCTCGTCCGGAACCGACGACGAGCCAGCAGCTGGTTCAGAGTCCGGCACTGCTCATCCGTTCCCAGGCCCTGACATAGCCGTTGTGGACGCGCAAGGCCGCACGGCGGGCCGGGGGCGGCATATCGCTGGAGACGACCGCGCGCCAGCGGGTGGCGCGGGCGAGGGCCTCGTCGGCGTCGGCGGGCGAGGGCGACCGATAACCCGCGGCGAGATGCGCGACGGCCGGGCAGGCCAGACCCGCGCACAGACCGGCCCACAGCGCCTCGTCACCGGCGAGATAGTGCTCGATCAGCTCCCGTCCGCGACCACCGTCGCGGGCCAGCGAACTGGCCGCGAGCCGGACCAGCTCGTCGAGCAGTTCGCCGCCGCGCACCGCTTCGACCTGTTCGTAGCGCCGGTGCACGAGCCGGTGCAACGGGTCGATGCCGCTGGCCGAGTGCAGGATCTGGATCAGGGCGGCGGCGGACAGGTCGGGGTCGGCGCGCAACGCGCTCAGCGCGCTGTCGACGCCGTAGAGATCCCAGTTGGCGATCAGCCTGCGCCGCGTGTCCTGATCGGCACCGGATCCGATGAACAGTTCGGCGGCCAGCACCGACGGCGCGTCGGGGCTCGCGGCGAGTGCGCGCAGATCGGTCAGATCGGTGGCGTCGACGGCGCCCGCCCTGGTCCGCGCGGCCAGCGAGGCGACGACCGGAATGATCGGCAACCCCAGCTCCTGGGCATAGCGCTCGGCCGCGGCCACCGCCTCACCCCAGCGCGCGCCGACCGCGTCGGCCTTGTTCAGCACGACGACGCTGCGTCCGGCGGGCAGGGTCGCCAGCAGCCGGTGATCGGCCGCCTGCGGCGCCCCGGCGAGCACATAGATGACCAGGTCCCCGTCGAGCACGGGGTCGGGCAGCTCGGGCTGGTCGACCGGCGTGGTCTCCTCCGCCGAGAGCAAGGCCAGCGCCCGCAGCACGGTCGTGCGCCCGCTGAGCGCCCGCCCGGCCACCTGGATCTGCAGTGGCCTGCGCCGGCGGGTGACCGCGGCGGCGAGCCGCTCGGCGATCGCCGGATCACCGCCTCGACCGGCCCGAAGGGTCGAGATCAGCTGGTCGAGCTGATCGGGTGACCGTGTCTGCGCGGATTCGGTGACTGTCGACATTCTGCGCACCCCCTTTTCGGAGGGCATTCTGTCAGATCGCGGCGCGGAGCGGCTGGCGGAGAACCGTCAGCCGACCTGGGCCGACAACAGGCCCGCGACCCGCCGATCTGCGGCGGCGGGCCGCACGCGCCGCACTCGGCTGCGACGCACCAGCGCGCATGCTGGACAATGGACCGCGTGAACGACGCTGCCAACCACCCTGTCGAGTCGGTTCCGGAGCCGCCGTCCACCGCCCCGAAGCACCTCGAACTCTCCGAGATGCCGAACGAGGCGGGCCGCCGCTCCACCACCGGTTCCCGGCTCTACCCGCGCGTCACGAGCTTCCGGTCCCGCCGCGGCGCCCTGACACCCAACCAGCAGACCTCCTGGGCGCGGACCTGGCCGGTGATCGGCCGCGACGTCGCCAACGAGGCGCTCGACGCCGACGCCTGGTTCGGGCGCAGCGCGCCGCTGGTCATCGAGATCGGCTGCGGCACCGGCACCGCGACCGCGGCGATGGCCCAGGCCGAGCCGCACCTGAACCTGATCGGCATCGAGGTCTACCAGCCGGGCCTGGCCCAGCTGGTGCAGCAGATCGAGCGCGAGGAGATCGGCAACATCCGGCTGCTGCGCGGCGATGCGGTAGACGTGCTGGAGAACATGGTTGCCCCGGAGTCGCTGACCGGCGTGCGGGTCTTCTTCCCCGACCCGTGGCCCAAGGCGCGCCACCACAAGCGCAGGCTGCTGCAGGCGCCGACCTTCGCGTTGATCGCGAGCCGGCTGAAGCCCGGCGGTGTCCTGCACGTGGCCACCGACCACGCCGACTACGCCGAACACATTCTCGCAGTAGGCTCGCAGGAACCGCTGCTCACCGGCCTGAACGACACCACCGGTGGCGACAGCGCCGCCAACCGCGTCACCGCGCCGATCGGTTTCGAACGGCCCGTCACCAAGTTCGAAGGCAAAGGTCTGCGGGCCGGTAGCGCCATCAACGAGTTCATATGGGGGAAGATCGACAGATGAGCGTGAGTGAGATCGCCACCGAGATGCCGGATATCGCCCAGGGAACCGGCAGCGAGGCGCCCCGCAGTTCCGGCTCCGATGTCCGGCGCGTCCTGCTCGTCTGGGACGCGCCGAACCTCGACATGGGACTCGGCGCCATCCTCGGTGGTCGTCCCACCGCCGCTTATCGGCCCCGCTTCGACGCCCTCGGCCGCTGGCTGCTGGCCCGCACCGCCGAACTCTCGGCAGGCACCAAGGGTCGCGTCGAGCCCGAGGCCACCGTCTTCACCAATATCGCGCCCGGCACCGCCGACGTGGTCCGCCCGTGGGTGGAAGCCTTACGCAATGTCGGTTTCGCGGTCTTCGCCAAGCCGAAGATCGACGAGGATTCCGACGTCGACGCCGACATGCTCGCCCACATCGCGATGCGCGCGCACGACGGCGGACTGGCCGGCATCATGGTCGCCTCCGCCGACGGTCAGGCCTTCCGCGAACCGCTCGAGGCCATCGCGGCCAAGGGAATCCCAGCTCAGGTATTGGGATTCCGCGAGCACGCGAGTTGGGCCGTCACTTCCGATACTCTCGAGTTCGTCGACCTCGAGGACATCCCGGGCGTATTCCGGGAACCGCTACCGCGGGTGAGCCTCGATTCGCTGCCCGACGAGGGCGCCTGGCTGCAGCCGTTCCGGCCGCTGTCGGCGCTACTCACTTCTCGCCCTGGTCAAGGAGTCGCTTAAGTGTTCACCCGCTGGGGCGATCTGGTCTATCGGTTCCGCTTCGTCGTCATCGGTGTGGTCGGCGCGGCGCTGCTGGCGCTGGGCGCCTACGGCACCGGTCTCGGTGACCGGCTGACCCAGAGCGGCTGGTTCGACCCCGGCTCGGAGTCGGTGCGTGGCGCGGAGATCGCCGACGCCGCGTTCGGGCGCGACCACATGGCCGACGTGATCGTCATGTACAACGCCCCCGAGGGCACCACGATCGACGATCCGGCGTTCAGCCAGCCGATCATCGACAATCTGAACGCCGCCGTCACCGAACATCCCGATCAGATCAGCAAGATCAACGGCACCTACTGGAAGGTGGGCAACGCGCCGTCGGCGCCGTCGGCGTTCGGCTCCAAGGACAAGAAGCACGCGTTCGCCTCCATCGCCATCGTCGGCAACGACGACACCACCATCATGGCCAACTACCGGGTCGTGGCGGACGCCTTCTACATCCCCGGCATCGACGTCGAGGTCTCCGGCCTGCAACCGCTCGGAGTCACGCTCAACGACACCATCACCCACGACTCCAAGCGGATGGAAGTGCTCGCCATCCCCGCGGTGGCGATCCTGCTGTTCTTCATCTTCGGTGGCATTGTCGCGGCCGCCCTGCCGCTGATCATCGGCGGTCTGACGATCATCGGCGCCACCGGCATCGTCATGGTGCTGACCAACTTCACCGACGTCAACTCGTTCGTCACCGGTGTCGTCTCGATGATCGGTCTCGGCCTGGCCATCGACTACGGCCTGTTCATAGTCAGCCGTTTCCGTGAGGAATTGGCCGAGGGCTACGACACCAGAGCCGCGGTCCGGCGATCGGTGGTGACCGCCGGGCGCACAGTCGTGTTCTCCGCGACGATGATCATCGCCAGCCTCGGCGGCGTGCTGCTGTTCCCGCAGGGCTTCCTGCGTTCGGTCGCCTACGGCACCATCGCGACCGTCTCGCTCGCCGCGCTGACCGCGGTGACGATTCTGCCCGCCATGCTGGCCGTGCTCGGCCCGCGCGTGGACATGCTCGGCCTCAAGCGGTTCCGCAAGACCAAGACCGCCGACCAGATCGAGAACGGTTTCTGGGGCAAGCTCACCCGCTGGGTGATGCGGCACCCGCTCAAGATCGCCATCCCGGTGACGGTCGGCCTGCTGCTGCTGATCATCCCGGTCAAGAACCTGGCCTTCGGCGGCATCAACGAGAAGTACCTGCCGCCCGACAACTCGACCCGTCTCGCGCTCGAACACTTCTACGAGGTCTTCCCGCAGAAGAAGACCGACCCGATCCAGCTGGTCTTCGTGGTCGGGACCGGCGACAAGGCCGACACCGACGCCATCGGCCAGGTGTGGAAGCAGGCCAATCAGGCCCCCGGGCTGGTCGAGCCCTTCGCGGTGCCGTCGAACCCGCCCGACGACCGGACGGTCTACCGCACCTCGGCGACCCTGGTCGATCCCACCGGCAATGCCGAACCGACCATCGACTATCTGCGCTCGATCGAGGTTCCCGACAACGTCACGTTGTATGTCACCGGGCAGCCCACGCTCATGGCGGACAGTATCGACACGCTGCTCGAGCTGATGCCGTGGATGATCCTGATCGTGCTGCTCAGCACCTTCATCCTGATGTTCCTGACCTTCGGTTCGCTGGTGCTGCCGATCAAGGCCGCCTTGATGAGCGCGCTCGGCCTCGGCTCGACGCTGGGCATCCTGACCTGGATCTTCATCGACGGCAACGGCGCCGGGCTGCTGAACTTCACTCCACAGCCGATCAGCGCGCCCGTGCTGATGCTGATCATCGCGATCATCTACGGCTTGTCGACCGACTACGAGGTCTTCCTGCTCTCCCGCATGGTGGAGGCGCGCGCCCAAGGTGCGTCGACCACCGAAGCCGTGCGGATCGGCACCGCCCAAACCGGGCGGATCATCACTGCGGCCGCGCTGATTCTGCTCGTGGTGACCGGCGCGTTCGCGTTCTCCGACATGGTGATGATGCAGTACATCGCCTACGGCATGATCGCGGCGCTGTTCATCGACGCCACCGTGCTGCGCATGCTGCTGGTGCCCGCGATCATGAAGCTGCTCGGCGACGACTGCTGGTGGGCGCCGAAGTGGATGAAGCGCATCCAGGAGAAGATCGGCCTCGGCGAGCCCATCCTCGACGACGAACGCCCGCAGAAGGGCGCGGTGGTCGACCTGGTGAAGACCACCCCGATCACCGACCCGCCGACCATGCAGATGACGGCCGTCCCCGACAGCAAGCTGGCCAAGACCCCGCGCCGGCCACGCACGGTCGCCGAGATCGAGGCCGAGGCCCCGACCGCGCACCTGGACAAGATCACCGAACACACCGACTCCACCGAGTCGCCCCGCCCGCGCATGGCCCAGTCCCCCGACCCGACCCGCCCCCGCGCGTCGATGCTCTCCGAGGGCGAGCCGACCCGCGTGCTGCCGGTCGTCAAGCCCGGCGCCGAACCCCCGGCCCCCGACGCGGGCGAACCCACCCAGATCCTGCCGATCGTGAAGCCGGATACTCCGAAAGACAGTTCCGGGCACGCTGATTCGATCGCGGGTTCGCCGGATACCGGGCTCGACCTGCCCGGTGAGCCGGGACATTCCGACCCGAACCCGTCCGGCGACTCGGCGCCCGGCGCACCCGGTGCGACAGGCAGCGGTGCGCCCAGCGATGTCACCGGCGACCAGCCGTTCGGGATGTCCGGTGGTGGCCTCGATCTGCCCGGTGTGGCGATGCCCGGTCAGCCGCGCACCGGCGAAGGCCAGGGCGGCGATGGAGTTCCCGGCGTTATCGGCTCGAACCACGGTTCCGGCCCCGGTTCCACGTCCCCGACCAACCACCCGGGCGCCAACTCGATCCTCGACGCTCCCCGCCGCCCCCTGAACCCCGACACCGCGCCGACCGACCGCGGCCTCAACCTGCCCGGCGGCGCGGACAGCGCGCTCCCCACACGCGGCACCGAAGCGAGCGGAATTCCGCCACGCGGGGCCGCGGAAAGTGGTTTTCCGACAAGCGGTTCCGAGGCGAACGGGCTGCCGACGCGGGCTCCGGGCGGGAGTTCGATCCCGCCGCGTGGTTCGGAACGGGTGCGGCCACCTGCCGGGTACACGCCGCCGAGCGATGGTCCATCCATCCCACAGGTGTCGACGCCGGATACCACCGGGTTCGCCGAGGACCCGGCGCCGCGCCCGAGCATCGTCACGCCGACCCGCCCGAACACGGTGAGCCCGCCGTCGGCCGGCATCGCTACACCGCCCGCGCCGAGCATCGTCAACCCTCCGCCGCGCCCGAACATCGTCAACCCACAGGCCAGGCCGACCGAACCCCCGGCGGGCGGCACCTTCAGCGGTTTCACCCCGCTGCCCACCCCCGACTTCGGTTCGCGCCCGGCGGAGCAGGACCAGGATCCCGAACCCGGCATCCTCCCCCCGTCCACCGACCTCTCGGCGAACCCCGGCGCCCACCGCGCCGAAACCACCGAACCCCCGCGTCCGCTCGTCGGCCAGGAAACCCCTCCCACCCGAGGTATCTTCGGCACCCCGGTCCCCGTCGAACCACAGGAACACACCGCCCCGTGGACTGACGACAGCCCCGGCCCGACCTTCACCCCGGTCACCCCCGCCGAGAACGCGAGCCCAACACCGCGCGGCCTGAGCCCCGACCCGATGTTCACCCCGGTCAACCTCGACGAGGACGCTACCGAGGGATCGGCGCCCCAGGCGTCCGGGCCCAGTGGGTGGGCGCTGCCGGCCGATACGACCGCGGCGAGTGGATTCGGCGCGGATCAGGCCGTCGACCCGGGCGAGATGTCAGCTCCCTCCGTCGTAGGTCCGACGTTCTCGCCAGTGACCCCCGACCCTGCTACGGCCGCGCCGCGCGGAGTCGATCCGGTCACAGCAGACGCGCCGAGCGCGCCGTGGTCGAGCGATGCCGAAGCGAATGGCCGCGCCGACACGCCGACTCCGCCGTCGGGTCCGGTGGGCTGGGCACCGCCGCGCGAACAGCCCGCGGCGGCCAGGGACGGGGCCGACCGCTGGCAGGCCCCCGACGGTTTCACCGCTGTGCCGCACCCCGCCGGCGACACTAGCTCCACCACACCGGAATCCGAGGACGAGCCGCGGGCGGAAAACCGCGACGAGATCGAGAACTGGATGGCCCAGCTGCGGTCCTCGCGGCGCGGAACCGCAGCCGACGACAGTCGCCACACCGGCAACGAGGGCCGGACGGTCAGCGTGAACGAGCTCCTGCGACGGCGCGAGGACGACACCGACTAGACATCGGGACTGCCAAACCATGCAGACCGCCGCCCAGCGCGCGGTCGCCGCGACCAGGGCGTCGAGTGCGTACTGGTGACCGTGTATCGATCGGTGGCCATTGTGGTCGGCGTTATAGTGTGGGGCAGCTCATCATTGGTAACCCGTCATACGCACGGAGTGCGCATGAATCGTTCCGGCTAGGAGGTCGGTATGCGTTACCGGAAGTCGTTTCTGCGCAGCATGATTATCGCTTCGGGAGTGATCGCGGCGGGCGTGGGCATGCCCGTGGCCGCCGCCGATCCCGGAGCCGGTTTCCCGGTCGTCCACACCTTGGGCGACACCTGTTACGGCCAATTGCGTTCGGGTATCGAGGCCGTCGGTCCCGGGACGGCCCGTTTCGGCATGAGCTTCGTGAAGTGGACACCGACATTCGGAAATGCTTGTGGCGTTGGCGTTTCCGTGCATTGGCGCAATCTCGACACCGGGGCCGCCGGAATGGTGTTCACGCCGATCGTCGATTCGACGTCCTGGAATCAGACCCCGCCGACCGTCTTCCGTGAGGTAGCCACCGGTCCCGGCAGGGTGAGCTTCACAATCACCACCGACCGCCTGTTCCTGCCGGTCACATCGGTCGAACTGGTGGTGTCCTGACCGCGTGGACATTCACCAGTCGACACGAACAACGCGCCGACAACGAGGGCCGCACCGTCAGTGAACGAACTCCTCCGACGGCGCGAGGGCGACGCCGACTGCCACCGGTCGACCACGCACCGATCACCGAGGACCCCGGCGTCCATGGGCGGGTAACATCGGGGCATGTCCGGGCCGAACACGCAGCATCACGAGCTCCCTGAATACATGACCTGGGAAGAACTCGAACTGCTGCCCGAGCAACTCGCCGATCAGATCGAGCTCTGGGATCGACGGGTCGTGTGGCTGCGGCGTGGCCCGCGCGAGCACCAGAAATTCACCCGCAGACTGACGAACGAGATCGAGCGGTGTGCACGCGAGGAGACCTCGGCCCGCCCCGAGCAGTGCTGGGAAGTCGAATCCGAGACCAATGTCTTTCTCGGCGTAACCGGAAAGTCCGACTTCCTCACCCCGGATTTTCTCGTGCACCGGTGCCTGCCACCATTCGCCGACGTGCGCTCCGCCGATACAGTCCTGGTCGGCGAGGTGCTTTCCCCGTCGAACACCCAGACCGACATGGAAGCGAAGAAGGCGCGGTACGCGGCCGCGGGCATTCCCTGGTACTGGGAGGTCGGCTTGCACCGCGAGACGAGCTCGATCGCCCAGATCCGTGCCTACGCGCTCGAGACCGGTCACGCCGATCTTCCGCAGGGTGTCACACCGTTGCGTCCGGCCAACTATCTGATCGTCGGCGAATGGACACCGACCGAAGAATCCGGCGTGACCTTCGCCTACCCATTCCGGATCGATATCGCCTGGGCGGCACTCGCGTTCTGAGGCTCGGCCTCGAGTACCTCGGCGCAGATCGAGCCGCAGCCTTCGCAAACGATCATGTGGCTGCACCCGCTCGCGAGGCTTGCCCCCCCCGGATGAAATTGATAGCTTCGTACGGCATCAGCCCGGGCGGGGCTGCATACCGAAGGGCTTGGGGTGGGGGCGGCGAAGACACGCGGGGGCGGGATCCTCGCACTGACCGGTGCTGTTTTGATGGTCGCCGCATGTGGACCATCCGATGACGAGCTGGCTCCGGCCAACACCTCGCCGACCTACGCCGCCGAGGTGCCGACCGGATTCGATCCGTGCACACAGATCCCCGATGAAGTGCTCGAGTCCGAGAACCTGGTGTCGACCGGGGAGTCGAACCTGGGTTCCCCGGGCGGGGTGTACTGGCGTGGCTGCGGGTGGGTCTACAAGAACGGTGACGGCTACTCAGTCGACATCACCACCACAAACCTGACCGTCGAGATGGTCCGCGCACGCAAGTTCGCAGATGCGGAAGAGTTTGTAGTTGACGGTGGACGCCCGGTGATCGTGTCGCGGCAGGACACCAGTGACCCGAACACCCCGCGTTTGGACACCAGCTGCATCGCAGACATCCAGATCACCGACGGCAGCGTCGGGATCTTTGTCAACAACCCGAAAGAGACCTCGCCCGCGACGGGACATATCCCCGCGTGCACCATCGCCCGCACGCTGGCCGAGAAGATCGCACCAAGCATCCCCGCCGGAGCCTGACCAGCCAACTGAACACCGGATCGACACAAGGGGGAAGACTCGATGGCCGACACACCGCTGGGCCCACTGATCACCGAAGCCAAGAACGGCAGCCTCTCTGTCCGCATGGACCCCGAAGAGTTCGCCAAGATCGAATACGAATGCCAAGCTTTCAAGGCCACGATCAAACAGATCCAGGGCAAGATCGCTGGCGTGGCGCAGCTCCAGACCTGGGGTTTCGGTGACCACGCAGGCTCACAACTCACCTCAGCGACAACCATGGCCGACCGGTTCCGGAAGAAGTCCAAGGGCAGGAAGACGGCAACGACTTCTACACCGTCCTGCAAGAACACTGGGACGCGGTCGAGGACATCCGCCTACTCCACGTAGCCATCCGCGACCGCTACATCGCCGAAGACGAATCCTTCGCCGCCCGCTTCACCGCCGAAACCGAACGCCTCGACCAACTCCCCGGAGGCCACTGATGGCCGGCACCGAAGGCGCGAAGATCCCACCGAACACCGAACGCCCCCAAGGCCTACGGCACAACGAGATCATCGACCGCTTCACCCCCGTCAACGGCGACCCAGCCTTCGACGCCGTCGCCATCTACTGGCAGGCCAAACCGACTGGACCACCGGCCTGGAAACCTTCCGCACCCGCATGAACACCGCGATCTCGGAAGCCTGGGAAGGCAACGCCGCCGAAGCCTCCAAAACCGCTATCACCACCTACACCACCAAAGCCGACACCCTCACCGGAACCTTCGAAACCCTCGCCCGCCTGATCTCGGACTCGGCCATGGCCGCCGCCAACACCCAAACATCGCTGCCCCCACGCAAAGACGACCCCGACATCTGGGACATCAACGACCGCTGGATCAACAACGACGAGTTCGAACGCGGACGCGACGACGACGAAGAACAAGCCCAAGCCATCATGGCCGCCGCCTACGTCAAACCCTTCGAAACCATCGACAACGCCTACCCGTCCTCGACCACCCCACCAGCCTCGTCGACGACTCCTTCATCCCCACCAGCGGCGGAAACGATGACGACGACACCGGTGGTGGTGGCACACCCAACCAGAACACCGACGACGAAGACGATGACACCACCGGTGACGACACCACCCCGGAAGACACCACCGACGACGGCGACGACGACGAGACCGCCGACGACGACGATGATGATGATGACACCGGCGACGATGACGACACGGGCGACGACACCACCGACGACAACAGTGACGGCGACGACGACACCAACCCGTCGAGCACCCAACCCGCCGGAACCACCCCGGCAACAACCCCCGACACCAAACCGACCACACCAAGCTCCCCCAGCAACCCCGGCGGTGGCGCTCCGGCCGGCGGTACCCCGGGAACCACCGTCAACCCAGGCCGCGTAACGCCGGGCATGCCCACCCTCGCCACCCCCACGACCACTCTCGCCGCCGCAGCCGGTGCCGGCGCTGCCGGTCGCGGCATGATGTCTCCCGGCATGATGGGCGGCGCAGGCGGGGCCCGCGGCAACGACAGCGAATCGACCCACGAGATTCCGGAGTACTTGATCAACGAGGAAAACACTCGGGAACTCATCGGCGAGATCGCCAAGGCCCCGCCCCAAGCGCTCGGTTCACGTTTCCTCGCTGCTCAGACCCGCCCCGCCGAGAACGAAGGCGAACCGCAGTGACTTCCTGGACCCTCGACCCCGACGACTTCGCCGTCCACTGGTACAGCGACGCCGTCGACCGCTTCCCTCGCCCCCTGCACTATCTGTCGCGCTTCCAATACCAGCAGGACTTCGACAACCACCGCGCCGCACTGCTCGCCGACACCACCCGCAACGACCTGGTCGACATCCGCCGCGCGATCGAGGTAGCCACCACCTCCACCTGGCACATCGAAATCACCGGCAGCACCACCAAAACCCGCGACAACTCCACCGCCGAATACCGAATCCACGCCACCCACAACGGCTACCAAGCCGTCATCGTCGACCAGATCATCCGCGACAACGTCGACGGCCCCATCACCATCCACCTCGGCCGCCCCGAAAACCTCCCCCAACGCCTCACCAGCTACCTCCCCAAACTCGACCCCGGCACCCACCCCGCCACCACCTTCCCCACCCGCGACACCACGCCCTCGCGGGACAGCTACTTCGAAGACGTCGCCCACAACTCCCCCCACGAACGCTACCGCCGCTTCATCGACCGCCCCACCCACGGTGGCGGCTCCGCAGCCCTCTACCAAGGCGCCGTCCTCGACCGCACCACCCCGACACACACCCTCGAATGGCGCGACTTCACCGACGACGGCCGCTACACCATCACCCGCACCCCTCACGACCTGACCTTCCATCCGACCACACCCCAGAAGCAAGCAAACAAATTCACCCACTGGATCGATTCCACGACCGACCGAAGCCAGCCCGATCGGGACGACCCCTGGTGATAATACAAACAGTATTGATATGCCATTCGGTACTATCCGCCCCCTGAGATCGAGGGTTTCAGTGAACAGTCCTATATTTTCCGCAGAACCAACTCATATCAGCGGAATCGGCGGGCTCGCCGACGAATTATCAACAGTGATGATGCACGTCAGCAGCCTCGCTAAGCTGGGAAGCATCAGCGAGAGCGTCGGCATCATGCAAATACTTGATGATCCAATCAACCAGTTCGCCGAAATTACCGGCCAGCGGCTACAGAGCCGCATGACTACACTATCCGAAACGGGATACAACCTCCGGCGGGCAGCCTGGATATACCAGAATACCGACCAAAATTGGTCGGAGGCACTCGCAAATGCAGACGCACATACCAAGGTTCCAGATACAGGAGCGCCATCGGGAGCCTCCATTACACCCGACGGTTCCAGCCCCAGAAAGGAAGTTGACGAGTATCCGGGAAGCATTCCGTACCCGGCAAACGATATTCCAGACCTCACTGCCCCACCAAAAGGCGAATCCGATATTCGGTCAGTAATTGATTCCACGTCTGGAATGCTCAAAGACATTGACTCGGGAATAAAGGACATCACCGGCTGGGCAGGCGTAAACAATGGTGACGGCTGGAGCCCTCTCGAGGAACTGATTAAGCCGATTTCAGGAAAACATCGATAAGGTCGAATCAGGTATCGAACTCGGTGCCGACGCCGCGACTGTAGGCCAGACATCACGCGTTACCGAAGCCCCCGGATCAACCTTTACGGTCGGAACCGGCGCACAACCTTGGGAGAACGAAAAGTGATCGCCGATGTCCCCCCGGGCCTCGATGCTCTATATCAGAGAGTGCAGTCCTCGCTCAGCGATCTGAACACCCGTACCAGCCGTTTCCGGTGGTATGAATTCAGCGAACCCACCGATATCGGACCAATCGACGAAGAGCTGGTCGCAAAGATTGCCGCCGATCCCAAGGCGTCCGCTGAAATGAAGGAATTGGCAAATAGTCTGTCACGCGGCACTGTGCAATGGAGCGCCGTAACCGGGGGCAGCTATCCGCTCCCCCTGGAACTCCGAGAACTGGTTGCTATAGGAATTCCGTTCCACTACCCTCCGGCCTTAGACGAACAGCCTGCGCGCCCAGTGAAGCGGGATACAGCTCATTTGTACGACGACTACGACGAGGACGAAAATCAGATGCCGGAAAGCTGGCTCGAATGAGAATTTCGCATGCGCACGCGAGCTTCGCCATAGTACTCACAGCCACTGCGCTTCTTACCGGTTGCTCATCCGGCCAAGCGAATTCCGATTGGCGGTCGGTCGACATGTGCGGAATCTTCACCAATAATGACCTTCAGTCCGTATCCACAGAACCCGAAACACTTATCGCTGAACCGATCGACAACGACAATGGAGTTGGATGCTCATACACCGGAATATCCACCGTCGAGTTACTTGGCTCATTCCTCAAGGAAAAGGATTCAAATCTTTCTGATCTGCCGCCGTTCGCAGTCAAACGAACTTTCGACCTCGGCGGAAGAACGGTGTATGTAACCTACGAGGATACTGGCGTATGCCAAGCCTCCATCCAGCTTGATGGGCTCGCGCTCGGCATCACGATATCACCTGAATCTGCGAAACGAAGAACGAAGACTCCTGATTCCGAGATGCCTGGTTGCGACTTTCACCGATCCATGATCGAGGATATCGTCGACCGCACAGGCTTGAGCTAGCGGGCGGGACTATGCGGAAATCGAACAGTGCCCCCCCTCCGAATTGCGGCTGCAGGCATATATTCAAGGGGACCGCTACCGCAGTAGTGGCTGCGGCGATGTACGCCATTACCGGGTGTGCGGCGGAATCCACTGATCCGGATTGGCGATCTATGGATATGTGCGCTCTATTCCAACCGGCGGATCTCGATCAGGTGAGCGACAGACCTGTTGAGCTTACCGCTCAACGCATAGATGCCGCCGAAAGTATTGGCTGCAAGTATTCCGACGCCGACACTCTGCGCGTATTGAGTGCAGTCTTGCACGAGGGCGATTCAAAGCCTGCGACGGAAGAGTCCTCGACCATACAACGCACGGCTAAATTCGGCGGACAAGATGCATCTATCATATTCGAGAACAGCGGCGTATGTGTTGTGCAGATCAAATTCGACAGAGTCATACTGGATATGACAATCGCACCCAGACCTGCAGTTACTACCGGACCCGTATCCGATTCTCACAGCTGCGATGGACATCGCAAAATCATCGAGAACGTCATCGGCCGGACAGGGTTGGAATGATCGAAATCCGGCGATAACCACCCAGCCAGGCGATGGTGCGTTCGATGGCCCACCGGCGCCGACCCAAATGTCGACTCGACTCGCTCCCACGCCGGGCGATGCGGACACCGATAGGTGTTCGCCACCGAGACCGCGATGGTCAACGGGATCCCAGCCCGGTCGAATAACAAGTGTAGTTTGAGCCCGATTTATCCCAATCGGGTGCGGTGAGGTGCCCGGAGTTCTTCGGACAGTGGCCCAAAGTAGAATTTGGGTAACTGAACGGAGGTATTGTGGCACAAAAGAAGTCGCGTCAGTTCAGCCCGGAGTTCCGGGAAACAGCGGCGCGGGAAGTGGTCGAGAAGTCGCGTCCGGTCGACGATGTCGCGCGTGACTGCGGTGTGACCGGTCAGACGATCCGGAACTAGGTGAAGGAATTCCGGGTCGCGCACACCGCAGATTCGGAGTTGTCGATCTCCGAACGCGCCCGGTTGAAGGAACTCGAGCTGCGGGTCCGGGAACTGGAGGAAGAGAACCGTTTCCTGGGAAAATCGGTGGCCTTCTTCGCGAAGAAGCACCGGTGACCGTGAAGTACGCGTTCATCGCCTCCGAAGAAGGCAATCATTCCGTCGTGTCCATGTGCCGGTGGGCGAAGGTATCGAGGTCGGGTTTCTACGCTTGGCGCAACCGGGAAGGGTGCGGCCTGTCACAGCAGTCGATGGCCGCCGAGACAAAATCTCGGCGGCCATCGACTTAGACCGTGTCTCACGTCGTGAGTTTCGTGATGTGATCGCTTGTGCTGCATAATCGTTGGCCGTGACCGACGCCTTGTCGAGGCGGCTGGTGC
>NZ_JBHZBX010000030.1:0-52782 GCF_042755165.1 Nocardia sp. NPDC059177
GTGTGCAGGATGCCTTTGGGTTTTCCGGTGGTGCCGGAGGTGTAGAGGATGAAGAGGGGGTGTTCGGCGGGGAAGGGCTGGGCTTCGTGTTCAGGCGAAGCGGTGGATACGGTTTCGTGCCACCAGAGGTCGCGCCCGTCGGTCCACGGCACCTCGGTGCCGACCCGGCGCACCACCAGCACGTGTTCCACCGAGGACGGCACATCGCCCTTGGCGGCGAGCGCCTCGTCGACGGCCTCCTTGAGCGGTGCGGGCTTGCCGCGCCGCCACTGCCCGTCGGTGGTGATGATCAGGCGGGCTTCGGCGTCGTCCACCCGCTGCCGCAACGCGCTCGGCGAGAATCCGGCGAACACCACCGAATGGGTGAGGCCCAGGCGCGCGCACGCGAGCATGGACACGATCGCCTCGGGCACCATCGGCATGTAGATCGCGACCCGGTCGCCGGCTTGCAGCCCGAGCTCGGTCAGGTAGTTTGCGGCGCGTGAAACCTCGTCGAGCAGTTCGCGGTAGGTGATGTCGCGGGAATCGCCCGGCTCGCCTTCCCAGTGGATGGCGACCTGGTCGCCGTGCCCGTCGATGACGTGGCGGTCGACGCAGTTGTAGGCCACATTGAGCTCGCCGTCGGCGAACCAGCGTGCGACGGGGGCGTCGGTCCAGTCCAGGACCTGGGTGAAGGGCTTGTGCCAGTGCAGCCGGTTCGCCTGCTCGGCCCAGAAGCCGTCGCGGTCGGTCTCACCCCGCTCGTAGAGCGTGGCGTCCGCGTTGGCCGTAGCGGCGAAATCGGCGCTCGGCGGAAACGAATCCGGTTGTCCTGCAGCGGTTTCGGTCATGTCGAATCTGCCTCACATGCCTCGTGCGGTCGGGTCGGTCGCGAGGGCGCCAGCCCTGCTACCTCGACAGTAGTCAACGCACCCGCACCGCGCGGTGCCGTTGTATCGAGTACAGAGTGGGCGATTCCGGGCTATCGTTTTGAATCAACCGTTCAGCTGATGGTTTTCGAGAATTGTTCGAACCGGGAGAGAGCGTTTGAGATTCATCAGAGCGACCGCGCTGATCGTCGCGGTCCTGGCGGCGGGCAGTTTCACCCTGACCGCGTGCTCATCCGAAGACAGCATCGACCCGAACATCGTCACCGTCAATGGCGGCGAACCCCAGAATCCGCTGGTGCCGACCAACACCAACGAGAACATGGGCGGACGTGTCGTCGACCGCCTCTTCGCCGGGCTGAAGTACTACGACGCCACAGGTCAGGCGCATGACGAGATGGCCGAGAAGATCGAGACGGCCGATCGCAAATCTTACCGGATCACCATCAAACCGAACTGGAAATTCACCGACGGAACCACGGTGACGGCGAAATCTTTCGTCGATGCATGGAACTATGGTGCGCTGGGTACGAACGGTCAGTTGCAGAGTTATGCGTTCACCCCCATTGTCGGATTCGACGAGGTGAATGCGGAGAATCCGACCGCGCAGACGATGTCGGGACTGAAGGTGGTCGACGACCGCACCTTCACCGTCGAGCTGAAATCGCCCTCCATCGATTTCGAGAGCGCCCTCGGTTACGCGCCGTTCTACCCGCTGCCGGACTCGGCCTTCGCCGACATGGCCGCCTTCGGTGCCGCGCCGATCGGCAACGGCCCGTACTCCTTCGTCTCCTGGGAGCACAACCGCAGCATCGACCTGGTGGCCAACCCGGACTACCCCGGTGGCCGTCCGGCCAAGAACAAGGGCCTGCGATTCGTCATGTACGAGTCCTACGACACCGCCTACGCCGACCTGCAGGCCGGCAATCTCGACGCGCTCGACACCATCCCCGACAGCGCGCTGACCTCCTACAAGAGCGATCTCGGCGACCGCGCGATCACCAAGCCGACCGCGCAGAACCAGCACATCGGCGTCCAGTCGAATGTGCCGCACTTCGCCGGTGAGGAGGGCCTGCTGCGCCGCAGGGCCATCTCGATGGCGATCAACCGCCCGCTGATCAGCGAGAAGATCTTCAACGGATTGCGGGTCCCCGCCCGCGATTTCACGGCATCGACGCTGCCGGGCTTCAATGGCGACCTGCCGGGCGCCGAGGTGTTCGAATACAACCCGGACGAGGCCAGGAGGCTGTGGGCCCAGGCCGACGCCATCTCGCCGTGGTCGGGTCGCTACGAGATCGTCTACAACTCCGACGGCGGTCATCAGGCCTGGATCGAAGCCGTGATCAACAGCGTCAAGAACACCCTCGGTATCGACGCCGCCGCCAGCCCGGTGCCGACGTTCAAGACCGTCCGCGATGCGGTGAACGCCAAGACCATAGGCAAGGCCTTCCGGTACGGCTGGCAGGGCGACTATCCGACGATGATGCAGTTCCTGTCCTCGCAGTACTACAGCTACTCCGAGACCAACAATGTCGACTACAACAACCCCGAGGTCGACCGCCTCTTCGACGCCGCCATGGCCGCGCCGACCCAGGAGGCGTCGTATCAGCTGATCGCGCAGGCGCAGACGATCATGATCGAGGACATGGCCGACATCCCGATCTTCGACTACGTCGCCGCGGCGGGCCGGTCGGATCGGGTGACCAAGGCCGAGCTGGCCTGGAACGGCCTGTTCGACTTCGAGAACATCGAGAAATAGGCACGCGTAACTGGGCCGAGCCACACCCGGTGGCTCGGCTCGGTTCGCTGTCGGAGGAACCATGGCCTGGTACATAGTTCGGCGCCTGCTGCAGATGATTCCGGTGTTCCTCGGCGCGACCCTGCTGATCTACGCGATGGTCTTCCTGATCCCCGGCGACCCGATCCAGGCGCTGGCCGGTGAAAAGACCCTGACCCCGGCGGCCGAGGCGGCACTGCGCGCCCGCTACCACCTCGACCAGCCGTTCATCATGCAGTATCTGCACTACCTGGGCGGGATCTTCACCCTCGACTTCGGCACCTCGTTCTCGGGCAGGCCGGTGCGGGAGGAACTCGTGCGCGCCTTCCCCGTCACCATCAAGCTGGCCTTCCTCGCGGTGCTGATCGAGGGCGTGTTCGGCATCGCGTTCGGCCTGATCGCCGGCCTGCGCAAGGGCAAACTGTTCGACTCGGCCATGCTGCTGGCCAGTCTGGTGATCATCGCGCTGCCGGTCTTCGTCGTCGGCTATCTCGCGCAGTTCCTGCTCGGGGTGAAGTGGGGGATCGTGCCGGTCACCGTCACCGGCGACGCCAGTCTGGGCGAGCTGCTGGTACCGGCCTTCGTGCTCGGCGCGCTGTCGTTCGCTTACGTGCTGCGGCTGACGCGGAACTCGGTCGCGGAGAACAAGTCCGCCGACTATGTGCGCACCGCGACCGCGAAGGGGCTCGGCCGCAGGCGGGTGGTCACCGTGCACATCCTGCGCAATTCGATGATCCCGGTGGTCACCTTCCTCGGCGCCGACTTCGGTGCGCTGATGGCCGGCGCGATCGTCACCGAGGGCATCTTCAATATTCCCGGCGTCGGCGGGACCATCTACCAGGCGATCATCCGCGGCGAGCCGCCGACGGTGGTCTCGTTCGTGACGGTGCTCGTCGTGGTGTTCCTGCTGATGAACCTGGTCATCGACCTGCTCTACGCCGCGCTCGACCCGAGGATCCGCTATGCCTGACCGCCGGCAGCATTTCGTGGCACCGCCCGACGAAGTGACGGTGCTCGCCACCGACGGCGTCGTCGAGGAGGGCACCCCGACCAGCATCTGGGGCGATGCCTGGCGGCGGCTGCGGCGCAATCCGGTGTTCCTGGTGGCGATGGTGCTGATCACGCTGGTGCTGCTGGTGGTGCTGTGGCCGTCGCTGTTCACCGGCCAGGACCCGCAGTACTGCCTGGGCGAGTTCGGCATGGACGGCCCGCGGCCCGGTCACCCGTTCGGTTTCGACAAGCAGGGCTGTGATGTCTACGCGCGCACCATCTACGGCGCGCGCGCCTCGGTCAGCGTCGGTGTCGGCACGGCACTGGTATTCCTGCTGGTCGGCGGTGTGCTCGGGGCACTGGCCGGGTTCTACGGCGGGCTGCTCGACACGATCGTCTCGCGGATCGCCGAGATCTTCTTCGCGCTGCCGATGGTGCTGGCCGCCATCGTGCTGCTGCAACTTCTGCGTCCGGCGACGGTCTGGACAGTGATCGCGATACTGGCCGCCTTCACCTGGCCGCAGGCCGCGCGCATCGCCAGAGCCGCGGTGATCGAGGCCAAGAACAGCGAATACGTCACCGCCGCCAAGGCATTGGGGGTTTCCCGGTTCGGCACACTCGTGCGCCATGTACTGCCGAACTCGGCCGGTCCACTGATCGTGGTGGCCACGCTGTGGCTGGGCGTGTTCATCGTCACCGAAGCGACGCTGTCGTATCTCGGCGTCGGCCTGCCGCCCGACATCGTGTCCTGGGGCGCCGATATCGACCGGGCCAAGACCGAGATCCGCACCTCGCCGATCCTGTTCTATCCGGCGGCCGCGCTGGCGATCACCGTGCTGAGCTTCATCATGCTCGGCGACGCGGTCCGCGACGCGCTCGATCCGAAGGAGCGCAGGCGATGAGCGAACCTCTGCTCGAGATCCGCGATCTGTCGGTCGCTTTCACCAGCGACGGCAAGGCGGTGCCCGCGGTGAACGGGGTGAATCTCACCGTCTACCCCGGTCAGACCGTGGCCATCGTCGGTGAGTCCGGATCGGGCAAGTCGACCACCGCGCACGCGATCATCGACCTGCTGCCCGGCACCGGCACGGTCACCGGCGGGCAGATCCTGTTCGACGGCGCCGACCTCACCAAGGCCTCGGCCAAGGAGATCCTCGCGATCCGCGGCAACGGCATCGGCCTGGTACCGCAGGACCCGATGTCGAACCTGAATCCGGTCTGGAAGATCGGCTTCCAGATCCGGGAGACGCTGGCCGCCAACGGCATCGCCTCCGGTGACGCCGCCCGCGAACGCGCCGTCGAGCTGCTGGCCGAGGCGGGAATGCCGGACGCGCGGCGCCGCGTCAACCAGTATCCGCACGAGTTCTCCGGCGGCATGCGCCAGCGCGCGCTCATCGCGATCGGACTGTCGTGCCGGCCGAAGCTGCTCATCGCCGACGAGCCGACCTCGGCGCTGGATGTCACCGTGCAGCGGCAGATCCTCGATCACCTCGACCAGCTCACCGACGAGCTGGGCACGGCCGTGCTGCTGATCACCCACGACCTCGCCCTGGCGGCCGAACGCGCCGAGCACCTGGTGGTGATGTATCGCGGGCGGGTGGTGGAATCCGGTCCGGCGCTGCAGATTCTGCGCGATCCGCAGCACGCGTACACCAGGAAACTGGTGAGCTCGGCGCCCTCGCTGGCGGCGCGGCGGATGTCGTCGTCGCGGCAGCGCGCGCAGGTCCGTGCGCAGGCGATCGAGGCGGCCGAGCGGGACGGCGAGCAGCTGCCCGACACCGTCCTGGACGTGCGCGCCCTGACCAAGGCGTTCCAGATCCGGGGCAAGTGGCCCTGGCAGTCCAGTGATTTCGTCGCCGTCGACGACGTGAGTTTCACCGTCGAGCGGGGCACCACCACGGCCGTCGTCGGCGAGTCCGGCTCGGGCAAGTCGACGCTGGCGCAGATGGTGCTCGGCCTGCTGGAACCCACCTCGGGCAGCGTCGTCTTCGACGGGCAGGACGTGGCGCGGCTGGACCGCAAGGCCGCGTTCGCGTTCCGCAGGCGGGTACAGCCGATCTTCCAGAACCCGTACGGCTCGCTGGACCCGATGTACTCGATCTTCCGCACCATCGAAGAACCGCTGCGCGTGCACAAGATCGGGACCGCGGCCGAGCGCGCGGAGGTGGTGCGCGACCTGCTCGACAAGGTGTCGCTGCCGTCCTCGGTAGTGCGCCGCTATCCCAGCGAGCTCTCCGGCGGGCAGCGGCAGCGGGTGGCCATCGCGCGGGCGCTGGCGCTGTCACCGGAGCTGGTGGTCTGCGACGAGGCGGTCTCGGCGCTGGATGTGCTGGTGCAGGCGCAGATCCTCACCCTGCTCAACGACCTGCAGGCCGAGCTGGGGCTGTCGTATCTGTTCATCACCCACGACCTGGCCGTCGTCCGGCAGATCGCCGACAACGTGCTGGTCATGCGGGCCGGTGCGGTCGTGGAGGCGGCCGGTACCGACGAGGTGTTCGCCGCGCCACGCGAGGACTACACGCGCGCCCTGCTCGACGCGATTCCCGGCCGCGAACTTCGGATCGGCTGAAAGGCGCCCGCGCACCGGCGAATTCGCCGGCGCGGCCGCCTGATATGCCGCAGATCCGCTGGTCACGGGCGTATCGTCGGTAAAGTCCGAGATCGTGCGCAGGGGTAGGAGACGCCGATGGCGCTGGATCGTATCGATGCCGAACGTCAGGCCGAGCTGGAATCGCGGCGGCGCCGCGCGCGGACCCCGGCGGCCAAGCGGCTCGCCGAGGTGCCGTGGCCGGACCGCAGCTGGCCCCGCGTCGGCGGAATCCATGTGGTCGTCGGTGGCGCGGTACTGGAACGGTAGCCTCGTATGCCGTGACTGATCCGCTGCAGCCCCTGGTCGACCTGCCTGGCGTGCGTGAGGCCGCCGACAAGGCGCGCGACGCGCTCGCGGCGGTGCACCGGCACAAATCGAACCGGCGCGGCTGGGCCGTGACCGCCGCCGAGGCCGCGGTGCGCGCGGCGCGGTCGTCGGCGGCCATCGAGGGCGCGAGCACCGAGCTGCCCGCCGACGGACAGGTCAGCGATCCGGTACTGGCCGGCGCGCTGCGGGTGGGCCAGGCACTCGACGGTGACGCCCTGAACAATCTGGTCGGCACCTGGCGGCGCGCGCCGCTCCAGGCGCTGGCCCGGTTACATCTGCTCGCCGCCGCCGACCTGGTCACCGACGAACAGGAACTCGGCAGGCCGCGCGCCACCCCCGGCGTCGCCGAACGGCTCGACCTGCTCGCGCAGACCGTGCAGACCAGCAAGGCGCCCGCCCCTGTGATCGCCGCGGTCGTGCACGGTGAACTACTGACCCTGCGCCCGTTCGGCACCGCCGACGCCGTGGTCGCGCGCGGCGCGTCCCGGCTGGTCGCGGTGGCCAGCGGACTCGACCCGCACAGCCTCGGCGTGCCCGAGGTGTTCTGGCTGCGCCGCCGACAGGCCTACCTCGACGCCGCCGCCAACTTCGGGATGGGCACCGCCGAAGGGGTCGGCGGATGGGTGCTGTTCTGCGCGGGCGCGCTGGAAGACGGTGCCCGCGAGGCGAACTCGATCGCCGACGCCGCCGCCGCGGGCTGACCCGTACATCGAAACGGGCGGCGTAGCCGATTGCTCGACCTCGCCGCCCGCTAGCACGGAACACCCGGTTACCAAGCGTGCTGGGGTGGGTTGTGTTCGGTGGCCTCGGCGATCATCCGAACCCCGCCGGTTCTTCCCCGCAACCTGTGCGAGGCGTCCGCCGACGACTGCTCGAATTTCGCAGGCCCACAACTCTGCTGCCCTTGTCGCGGCGCGCTCCGCGTGGGTGCCTGGCGTCCGTGCTGGGAAGGGTGGGATGGGAGGCGACGCCTTCTCTTCCGGCTCCGTCTTGGCCTTCCGTCCTTCCGTGCCTCCATTCTTACACTGTGACCGCACTCACATCAAGCATTTCCCCGGCATTACCGAATACCGTCATTTTCGGCGTGTCCGCCCGCGATCCGTGCTGGGGGGTTGCCGTCTCGATGCAGGTCAGCGACGTTTCCGCAGCAGTCGGTAGCTGATCGCGCCGGCGATGATCGCGCTCAATCCCACGGCCGCCGTGGCCGCCACGGTGGTGCTCGACGGCGTCTGGAAACGCGACCACAGCGAGACCGGATTGGAGAAGGTCAGCACCGGCCAGCCGCGGGTGACCGCCTCCTTGCGCAGCCCCCGGTCGGGGTTCACCGCCGTGGGATGGCCGACGGCGCCGAGCATCGGCACGTCGGTCACCGAGTCGGAGTAGGCATAGCACTTGGACAGGTCGTAACCCTGTGTGGCGGCCAGCTTTTCGATGGCCGCGACCTTGCCCTCGCCGTAGCAGTAGAACTCGATGTCGCCGGTGTACTTGCCGTCCTCGACGACCATCCGGGTGGCCTCGGTGTGCGAGGCGCCGAGCACCTCGGCAATCGGGGTCACGATCTCCTCGCCAGAGGCCGAGACGATCACCACGTCGTGCCCGCGGATCTTGTGATCGGCGATCAGATCGGCCGCTTCGGCGTAGATCAGCGGGTTGACCAGATCGTGAAGTGTCTCGGCCACAATCGATTTCACCTGCTCGACATCCCAGCCCGCGCACATGTTGGCCAGGTTTGCCCGCATTCGTTCCATCTGGTCGTGATCGGCCCCCGAGAGCAGGAACAAAAAGTGCGCGTAGCTGCTCTCCAGGACCGCCCGGCGGTTGAGCAGACCCTGTGCGTAGAACGGTTTGCTGAACACGAACGCGCTCGACTTCGCGATCACCGTTTTATCGAGATCGAAGAACGCCGCGACGCGTCCGCCGGGCACCGGCGCCCGGCCGGTATCGGCGAGACTTGTGCTCTGGGGCGATGTCTGGTCGCGATCGTCGGTCACCTCAACAGAATAGGCACGCACCGCCGCCCCCGGCAGGAACCACCCTTCACAGCTACTTCCCAGGGTTTGCCCCGGGGACGCCGGAGGGCGCGAATCGCCGAAAGATGGTGGCGAACGCTACTTGCGCCCGCGCCGGGGGATGGGTGTAGTATTGCTGACACCTGGACATAGTCCAGGCGCGTTCAGCCCGACCCCCCGGGGCTGAACCCGACGGCCCCAGCCTCCTCCCCCCCGGCTGGGGCCGTCCTCTATTTCCGGCACAATCGGAAAAAGTTCTCCACACCCCCGAGTTATCCACAATCGGCAGATGATGGGTGTCGCCGGCTTGCGGCTTCGCGCACGCTGAATCGCATGAACCTCACCGCGGCACCCCGCAGCTCGACGCTCGCTCCCGCTCTGCTGCTCGTCGCCGACCCGCGACTGCGCGCCGAAGTCCGCCGCGTCGCGGCAGCGGCCGAGCGCGTCACCGACGAACGGGTGCTGCCGGTCAGCAGGCATGCCTGGTCCGGTGCGGGAATGGTGATCCTCGATACCGCCGCGGCGACAGCGGCCGCCACCACCGGATGTCCGCGACGCCCCGGAATCGTGCTGGTCACCGACGGTGAACCGGCGGTATCCGACTGGCAGGCGGCGACAGCGGTCGGCGCCGAGCGGGTCGTCGCGCTGCCCGGCGGCGCGGTCGCGCTGGTCGAACAGTTCGCCGAACACGCCGAGCTGCGGACCGGCGAAGGCATGGTCGTCGCGGTCGCCGGCGCGGGCGGCGGTGCGGGCGCGACCACGCTCGCCGCCGCCACCGCGCTCCGGGCTGCGGCCTTACAGCTGCGGCGCGACACGGTCCTGATCGACGGTGCGCCGCTCGACGGCGGCATCGACCTGGTGCTCGGCATGGAGAACACCGCCGGACTGCGCTGGCCCGACCTGGTGATCGAGGACGGCCGGGTATCCGCCGCGGCGCTGCACAACGCGCTGCCCGCGGCCGCACCGGGGTTGGCTGTGCTCTCCTGCGGACGGATCCGGCGGGGCGGGCACGAGCCGGGCGCTGGTCGTCCGCCGACCGAGCTGGCGCCGGCAGCGGTACGTGCCGTCATCGAATCCGGCAGGGCTGCAGGCGATCTGGTCGTCTGCGATGTCTCCGGTGAACGCGGATCGGCGGCTGACGCGATGGTCGATGCCGCCGATCTGGTCGTGCTCGTCGTTCCCGCCAGACTGCGTGCGATCGCGGCAGCCGAAGTGGTGGCCGACTATCTCGGCGAGCGAAATCCCAACCGGGGCTTGATTGTTCGAGGTCCCGCGCCTGGTGGATTGCGTGGCGCCGAGGTCGCCGAGGTGCTCGGCCTGCCGCTGCTCGCCGCCGTGCGCGGCGAGGCCGGACTGGCCGGGCGGCTCGAACGCGGCGGGCTGAGTGTGCGCAGGCGCGGCCCACTGCGGGATGCGGCCGACGCGGTGCTGGCGATGGTCGGGGCGGCGCCACGATGACCGCCTTCGTCACCGTCGAGCTGCTCGAACGCGTGCGGGAACGTCTCGCCGAGCACGCAGGCACACCCGACGCGGCCCAGCTGGCGGCCGCCATCCGCGCCGAGGCGGGCGGCGTGCTCGCCGACACCGACCTGCTGCGGGCACTGCGCCTGCTCCAGACGGAGATGACCGGCGCCGGACTGCTCGAGCCGCTGCTGCACGATCCGCGGGTCGCCGATGTGCTGGTCACCGGACCGGAATCGGTGTGGATAGATCGCGGACACGGCCTCGAACAGACCGACGTGCGATTCGCCGACGAGGCCGCCGTCCGTCGCCTGGCCCAACGGCTCGCCCTCGCCGCCGGCCGCCGCCTCGACGACGCACAACCCTGGGTCGACGGCAAACTCACCGGCACCGAGGCGACATTGGGCGACGCGTTCGGCGTCCGCCTGCACGCGGTCCTGGCCCCGGTCGCCCACGACGGCACCTGCCTGTCCCTGCGCATCCTGCGCCCCGCCACCCAGGGGCTCGACGCGCTGGCCGCCGCCGGCTCGGTGCCACCCCGCGCCCAGCGGCTGCTCGCCGACATCGTCCGCGCCCGCCTGGCATTTCTGGTGGTCGGCGGCACGGGCGCAGGCAAAACTACGCTTTTGTCCGCACTACTGGCCGCGGTCGATCCGGCCGAACGGATCGTCTGCGTCGAGGACGCGGCCGAGCTCGCGCCTGTCCATCCCCACGTCGTCCGCCTGGTCGCCCGCACCGCCAATGTCGAGGGCGTGGGCGCGGTCACGGTCCGCGATCTCGTCCGCCAGGCGCTGCGCATGCGTCCCGACCGCATTGTCGTCGGGGAGGTCCGCGGCGCCGAGGTCGTCGACCTGCTCACCGCACTCAACACCGGGCACGACGGTGGCGCGGGGACTGTCCACGCCAACTCACCGCAGGAGGTGCCCGCCCGTCTGGAGGCACTGGCGGCCCTGGGCGGGATGGACCGGGCCGCCCTGCACAGTCAGCTCGCCGCCGCCGTACAGGTGATCCTGCATGTACACCGGCGCGCCGACGGCACTCGTGAACTTCGCGAAATCGGTGTGCTCGAAAGGGATTCCGATGGAATCCGGATCACGCCCGCGTGGCGATCCGACGACCTCCCGACACCCGGGGCGGGCGAGTTGGAGCGTCTACTCGAGGTGCGACTCGGATGAGCGCTGTTACTTCCGTGCGATATGGCGCCGTGCCGTGCTGCTGCGACACCTGGCGGCGGGCTGTGATGCGTACCCGAGACGGTGTCCGTGCTGGTGCTGGTGCTGGTGCTGGTGCTGGTGCCGGTGCCGGTGTTCGAGCCGGTGCCGGTGCCGGAGCTGGTGGCTCTGTCACTGCCGGTGCGCGTGATTGTGCGGGTGTCGGTGGCCGTGCCTGTGCTGGTGCCGGTGTTCGAGCTGGTGCCTGTGAGGGTGCCGGTGCCGCGCACGTTCGGAGCGGAATTCGATTCTGGAGGAATGGGATTCGGTCGTTCGATCGTGCTTCAGGTCGGTCATCGAGTTGAGGGGCGGGCCGCACGGTGGGGATGAGTGATATGCCGCGGCATACGTCGCGTGATGGCACGTCTGCCTGAGGAAGGAGGTGGGGGTCATGGGGAGTGGGTTGCTGTGCTGCGCGATTGCGGTGCTTGTCCTGCCGAGGGCGAGTGATCGGCGCAGGTTCAGGCGGATGTTCGAGACCGACCGGAGTCCCGTGCGGGTGCACGTACCTGTGGAGTGGTGTGGAGGGATCGCGGTGGGCTGTTCGGCGTTCGCCTTCGGCATCGGTACCGGCCTGGCAGCACTCATGGTCGGGGTGACGTTCGCGGTGCGGCGGCGCCGTGGGCGAGGCGATCGTAGCCGCCGTCAGGAATGTGGATATCTGCTGGCCGGCCTCGAAGCCGTCGTCGGCGAACTACGGGTCGGCGCCCATCCGAGCGCGGCGGCCGAGTCCGCCGCGGGGGAGTCACGCGGCGAAGCCGCCCGTGTCTTGGCCATCAGTGCGGGGCGCAGCCGACTCGGCGGCTCCGGTGCGGACGGGTGGGTCCACCCGGATTCGATTGTGGCCGAGGAACTCTCGCGTATCGGCGTCGCCTGGCGGGTCGCCGAGGACCACGGTCTCGCCCTGGCCGAACTCCTGTCCGCGGCCCGCGCCGACCTCCTCGGCCGCATCCGCTTCCGCGACCGCACCGAAGCGGCCCTCGCCGGCGCCCGCGCCTCCGCCACGGTCCTGGCCGCACTCCCACTCGTCGGCATAGCCCTCGGTCAACTGATGGGAGCCGCCCCACTGTCGATTCTCTTCGGTTCCCCCGCAGGCGAACTCCTCCTGCCACTCGGCGCAGCCCTGGCCTGCTGTGGACTGCTGTGGACAGATGTCATCACCCGTCGAGGTGCGACATGACGGTCCTGCGCAAGGTCGGTGAATCGTCCCCGGGTGCTTCCTGTCGCCGTGCTCCGGTTCTGCAGTGTTGCGGTCTCAGGCAGGTGGTGGCCGCTGTGTGGATGTGGCGTTCCTGTGCGTTGTCGGTGTTTTCCTCGGCGGGGCTCTGGGGTGCTGTGGACAGATGTGATCACCTGTCGGGGCGCGACACGACCGCCCTTCGCGAGGTCGGCGAGTCGATCCCGGCTGCTTCCTGTCGTCGTGCTCCGGTTCTGCTGTGGCGCGGTCTCAGGCAGGTGGTCGTCGCAGCGTGGATGTGGTGTTCCTGTGCGCCGCTTACGTTTTCCTCGGTGTGGCCTGGCATGCGGTCCACCGCAGTCATCGCCCGTCGAGGCGCGACACGACAGACCCTTCGCGTGGTTGGGAGTGCGCAACGGCGCTCCCGGGTCACCTTGCGCGACGTCGTGTCGCGGTATCAGGCGGGCGAGGGCTGTCTATGTGGATGCGGTAATTCGCTGCGCAGTCAGCGGTTCTCCGCTCGGCACCTGTATGAGCCGCTGCCTTTGTACTCGTGCGGGTGTGCTCGGGGTGGGTGGTGGTCGGCGCTCGACCAGGTCCGCAGGCGTTATTGCCCCCGATCAGCTTGTCGTTCCGGGCGAGTACAGGCGGCGGAAGGTTGTGGATCGGGTCCGGCGGGTGCGTGGTGTGGATGAGTGGGGATCACTGGATGACCGAGGAGGAGGGTCGTGGTGGCTGTGAACGGTGGGGTGTCGCCCGGTGTGTTGCTGGTGGCCGCGGTCGCGGTGCTGGTGTTGCCGGGGCGGGTCGCGGTCAGTCGGCGGGTGCGGTGGTTGATGGGGCCGGAGGCCGTTGTGTCGGGCGCGGCGCCAGGGTCAGTGCGGGGCGATCCACTCGGGTCGGCGTCGGCGTTCGATCTGCTGGCCGCGTGCTTGCGGGCAGGCCTGCCGATGGCGGCCGCCGCGCGGGCAAGTGCGCCGACCGCGCCACCGGTATTACGTGCCGCGCTGCTCAGGGCAGCCGACCTGCTGGCGCTGGGGGCGGATGCGGCGACGGCCTGGGAGCGGGCGGCGGCCGACGCGGCCGGTTCGCCCGGCGCGGACGAAGTCGAGTCGCTGGCGCGGATGGCTCGCCGCTCGGCCAGATCCGGTGCCTCGCTGGCAGCGGCGGTGGGTGAGCTGGCGGTGCAGCGCCGCGAAGCGGTGGAGGACGCCGCCGTCGCCCGCGCCGAGCGGGCCGGCGTACTCATCGGCGGGCCGCTGGGACTGTGCTTCCTGCCCGCGTTCGTCTGCCTGGGGATCGTCCCGGTCGTGATCGGCCTCGCCGACCGGGTGCTCGGCGACGGCGGCCTGCTGTGACCGGCCACGTCGAGGCCACCGAAACGTCACCGCGCGGATCGGCCGCGCGGTGTGGAAGGAGAGGGGATCACGATGACGTTCGTTCGCACCGTATATATAGGAGCGCGCACCAGGCTCACCCGTCTGCTGATCGACGACGACGGTATGAGCACGGCAGAATACGCGATCGGCACGATTGCGGCGGCGGCCTTCGGCGCGGTGCTGTACGGGGTGGTGACTGGCGACAGCATCGTCAACGCCTTGACCCAGATCATCGACAAGGCGCTCAACACCAGCGTGTAAACCGCAGCGGCGCAAGAACTCTCGCAGGTGACGCAGGTGCGGTGACGGTCGAGGCCGCCATCGCCCTGGCCGCCCTGGTCTGCGCCGTCACCCTTTGCATCGGCGCCTTACTGGCCGCCTCCACCCAGGTCCGCTGTGTCGACGCCGCCCGGGAAGCCGCCCGCCTCGCCGCCCGCGGCGACACCACCCACGCCCTGTCCGCCGGAAAATCCGTTGCCCCACCCGGCGCGACCATCGACCTCCGTACCGAAGGCGCCCAGGTCGTCGCCACCGTCACGGCCACAACCCCGCTGCTACCCGGCCTGCACCTACAGGCTCGAGCAGTGGCCGTCGCAGAGCCGGGAGTGCGGAAGTGACGCCGGTCAGCGGGGAGGGGTGGGTTGCGGGGGACGCCTGTAGGTGGGGGAGTCGGGTGCGTGGTGACGGGGGTGGGGCGACGGCGTTCGCCTGTATCGCGCTGGCCGGGCTGATCTGTCTGACGGTGCTGGTGGGTCAGGTCGGGGCGGTGGTGGTGGCTCGGCATCGGGCGCAGGCGGCGGCGGATCTCGGGGCGCTGGCCGCGGCGGGGCTGTTGGTGGAGGGTGCGGAGGCGGGGTGCGCGGAGGCCGGTGTGGTCGCCGGGCGGATGGGGGTGGGGGTGCGGCGGTGCGTGGTCCAGCAGTGGGATGTGGTGGTCGGAGTGGAGGCGAATGTGTCGTTCGGAGTGTTCGGTGTGCGCACTGTCGTGGCGTCGGCTCGCGCCGGTCCGGTGGACGAGAGTGGGTGACGCGGAAGGATAGACACTGGTCGGTGGTTGTTCCGGACCGAACTATTACGAAATTCAATGGAATACCGCTGGTGCCATTCCCTGCGCATTCTTTGAGACGGCCGAGAAAAAAATGAAAAGAATGGTCTTGGTTACTCGCGCGTACCGGTGGGCAATGGGTCAGTTAACAGAAGAGTCGTCCTTTTTATTCTCCGGTTGATCAGCCGCAGGTCCGTCGTTGCTGGTCAACGCAAATTCGGTCAGCCGACCAGTAATCGGCTGGCGAGGTGTAGCGGTTGTCACGTCACCGGGACGGCGGCATCACGGGACGGCGGGCCCTGGTGTGGCGGCGCGTAGTTCGCGCAGAACGGCGCTCAGCAGGCGGCCCGCGGCGTCCTTGTCGAGCGGGTTGTTGCCGTTGCCGCACTTGGGCGACTGCACGCAGGACGGGCAGCCGTGCTGGCAACCACAGCTCCCGATCACGCTGAGAGTGGCCGCCAACCAGGCCTCGAGCTGGGCGTATCCCCGCTCGGCGAAGCCGGCACCGCCGGGTTGCCCGTCGTAGACGAACACCGTCGGCGCACCGGTGTCGGGATGTTCGGCGATGGAGACACCACCGATGTCCCAGCGGTCGCAACCCGCGACCAGGGGCAACATGCCGATCGCCGCATGCTCGGCGGCATGCAGTGCACCGGGGAGCTGGTCGTCGGTGATGTCCGCGGCGGCCAGCAGCACGGGCGTCACGGTATAGAGGACGGCCTTGGTGTGCAGAGTGTGCGCGGGCAGGTCGAGTTCCACCTGGTCGAGTACCTCGCCGGTGACCAGCGTGCGTAGGTAGCCGACGACCTGATTGGTCACCGCGACCTGCGCAAATGCCGCGGTGACCGCACCGTGGGCCCGCTCGTCCAGCACCGCTTCGATGCGGAGGGAGGTGACCTGCCGTGCACTGGTGGTGAAGCCGGGATCCACCTCGTTGACGAAGGCGACGCCGCCGTCGAGATCGAGCTCGTCGACCAGGTAGGTTTCACCCTGATGCAGGTGAACGGCCCCGTCGTGCAGGGTCGCCGGCGCACGACCGGCATCGGCGGTGCCGAGCAGCCGCCCGGTTTCGGCGTCGACGATGGCGATCGGCGCACCGAGACCGCCGCGGACGTCGACGGCGTCGTGCGGCTGACTGTGCGCGGTGACATGCCAGCGCGCGGCCTGCCCGCGCAGACCGGGCCTGCGCCGGATGAGGCCCTGTTCGGCCAGGTCAGCGAGCACTTCGCCGGCCTGCAGTTCGGCCACCTCGGCCTCGGAAAGGGGGAGTTCCAGCGCGGCACACAGTAATTGGGGACCGAGCACATAGGGGTTGTACGGGTCGGTGATGGTGGCCTCGATCGGCCGGTCGAGCAGCGCCTCCGGGTGGTTTACCAGGTAGGTGTCGAGCGGATCGTCGGTGGCGACCAGCACGACGAGTGACCCCTGCACCCGTCGGCCCGCCCGCCCGGCCTGCTGCCAGAACGAGGCGACCGTGCCGGGGAAACCGGCGATGACGACGGCGTCCAGCCCGGCGATATCGACGCCGAGTTCGAGTGCGTTGGTACTGGCCGCGCCGAGCAGCTCGCCCCGCGACAACGACTGTTCCAGCTCCCTGCGGTCCTCGGCCAGGTAGCCCGCACGGTAGGCCGCTATCCGTTCCTGCAGTTCAGGGGCGGTTTCGGCGAGCACCCGCCGGGCATCGAGCGCGATCAGCTCGGCGCCGCGCCGGGAGCGGACAAAGGTCAGTGTGCGCGCGCCCTCGGCCACCAGGCTCGCCATGATCTTGGCGGCCTCGCTGGTCGCGGTGCGTCGTACCGGCGCGCCGTTCTCCCCGGTCATGGCCTTGCTCAGGGGCGGTTCCCACAGCGCGACGGTCCGCGCGCCCCGCGGTGAGGCGTCCGCGGTGACGGCGGTGACCGCCGCGCCGATCAGCCTGCTCGCCGCGGCGGCCGGGTCGGCGCTGGTCGCCGAGCACAGGACGAACACCGGGTCCGCGCCGTAGAAACGGGCGATACGGCGGAGTCTGCGCAACACCAGTGCGACATGCGAACCGAACACGCCCCGGTAGGCGTGGCACTCGTCGACCACGATGTAGCGGAGGTTGCGTAGCACCCTGGCCCAGCGCTGATGTGAGCGCAGGATGCCGACGTGCAGCATGTCGGGATTGGTGAAGATCCACCGCGCATTGGCCCTGACCCACTGCCTGACCTCGGCGGGTGTATCACCGTCGTAGCTCGCCGGATGGGTCTCACGCAGGGGATTGTCGTGGATCAGGCCGCCGACGGCGCGCAGCTGATCGGCGCCGAGCGCCTTGGTGGGCGACAGATAGAGCGCGGTGGCGCGCGGATCCTCGTGTAGGGCGGTGAGTACCGGCAATTGGTAGCCGAGAGATTTCCCGGAGGCGGTCCCGGTGCTCACGACGACGTGCTCGCCGGCGGCCGCGAGCTCGGCGGTGCGGGTCTGGTGTGCCCACGGCCGCTCGATCCCGCTCGCGCGCAACGCTGTGACCAGCTCCGATGGCACCCACTCCGGCCAGTCGGTGGTGCGGGCGCGCTGTGCGGGGAGCTCAGCGGCATGGGTCAGCGGGCTGTCGTCGCCTGCCGCGTCCAGGAGGACACGATTCAGCAACGATCGACCGTAGCTGCGGCTCGATTCGGCCTCCCGGAGCTCGGTCCGGTCTGTCGGATTCATCCCAGACCTCTCTCCCGCGACACGGGAAGTGTGAAACGTGTGTGTGTCGAGACCGCTACCTGCGATTTCGTAACCCAATAGCGACCTGGGTCACAGCGGGTTTGCTGGAAGCTCGCCCGGTTATCATGAAGCAAACAGACTCAAAGTACGGATTCACCCATTGTGTCCCTTACCTGCACATTCGCAAGATCAAGAATTTTGCAAATTGTCGGTAACTCGGCTGTCGAATTGCTCAAAGACATGGTTCACTGGGTCTCGGTCGCAAGCTTCTGTGTTCGAGGGACGGATCGAAGGTCCAAACCATCAGCAGGATCGATGTTGCGAACGCCGTGCTCAGGATTTCCTTGCAGGGGGACCAACGGTACAGCGGTCGGAACGGGCCCGGTGGACGAACCCAGTTGTCCGCCGTTCCGGTAAGAAAGAGAAGGAACAGAATGGCACAGGGAACTGTGAAGTGGTTCAACGCGGAGAAGGGGTTCGGCTTCATCGCGCCCGAGGACGGCTCCGCTGACGTCTTCGTCCACTACTCGGAGATCCAGGGCACGGGCTTCCGTACCCTCGAGGAGAACCAGAAGGTCGAGTTCGAGGTCGGCCAGGGCACCAAGGGCCCGCAGGCCACCGGCGTTCGCGCGCTCTCCTGAGCTGCGAAACCCATCAACGCCCGTCCCCCACCTCCGTCTTCGGAGGTGGGGGACGAGCCGTTTTCCGGGCCCGATGCGTATGACTTTCGGGTGTCTTCGTAGCCTGGTCGACACGGCTACCCAGGTGCGCAGGGTATAAACGTCACTGGTGGCGATGTCCGAACGTCGCGCCGTCTGCCCCAGCCGCGCACCGAGCGGACATCCCGACGCGCGGATCTAGAAGGAAGGTGTTCGCCGGTGGCAACACGAGACCGCAGTTCAGCCGACCAGGGGCGTCCCCTGCGTCGTCTCGTGATCGTCGAGTCCCCGACGAAGGCCCGCAAGATCGCGCCCTACCTGGGCCGCAACTACACGGTCGAGGCCTCGGTGGGTCACATCCGCGACCTTCCGCGCGGCGCGGCCGATGTGCCCGCCAAATACAAGGGCCAGTCCTGGGCGCGCCTCGGTGTCGATGTCGACCACGACTTCGAACCGATCTATGTCGTCAGCCCGGACAAGAAGGCCAAGGTCTCCGAACTCAAGAGCCTGCTGGCCGACGCCGACGAGCTCTATCTCGCCACCGACCCCGACCGCGAGGGCGAGGCGATCGCCTGGCACCTGCTGGAGACGCTCAAGCCGAAGGTCCCGGTCCGCCGGATGGTCTTCCACGAGATCACCGAGCCGGCCATCCTCGCCGCCGCCGCCGACACGCGCGAACTCGACAACGATCTGGTCGACGCGCAGGAAACCCGCCGCATCCTCGACCGCCTCTACGGCTACGAGGTCAGTCCGGTGCTGTGGAAGAAGGTCATGCCCCGGCTCTCGGCCGGTCGCGTGCAGTCGGTGGCCACCCGGGTGATCGTCCGGCGTGAGCGTGAGCGCATGGCGTTCCGCTCCGCGGAGTACTGGGATATCGCCGCCAAGCTCGATGCCGGCGTCGACGAGTCCGCCGATTCGACCAACCCCCGCACTTTCGGCGCGCGGCTGGTGCAGGTCCAGGGCGACCGCGTCGCCTCCGGCCGCGACTTCGGGTCCGACGGACAGCTCAAGTCGGCCTCCGGTGTCGTCGTGCTGGACGAGACCTACGCGCGCCGGCTCGCCGAGGCACTCGACGGCGCCGACCTGGTCGTGTCCTCCGCCGAGGCCAAGCCCTACACGCGCAAGCCGTATCCGCCATTCATGACCTCGACGTTGCAGCAGGAGGCCGGACGCAAGCTGCGTTTCACCTCCGAGCGCACTATGCGGGTCGCCCAGCGGCTCTACGAAAACGGCTACATCACCTACATGCGTACCGACTCGACCACGCTGTCGGAGTCGGCGATCGCGGCGGCGCGTTCGCAGGCCACCCAGCTCTACGGCGCGGAATTCGTCTCGCCGTCGCCACGCCAGTACACCCGCAAGGTCAAGAACGCGCAGGAAGCACACGAGGCGATCCGTCCCTCGGGTGACACCTTCATGACCCCCGGCCAGCTGGCCGCCAAGGTCGACCAGGACGAGTTCAAGCTCTACGAGCTGATCTGGCAGCGCACCGTCGCCTCACAGATGGCCGACGCGCGTGGCACCACGCTGACGCTGCGGATCACCGGCACCGCCCGGACCGGCGAGGAGTGCGTGTTCTCCTCCTCGGGCCGCACGATCACCTTCCCCGGCTTCCTCAAGGCCTACGTCGAGAGTGTCGACGAGGAGGCGGGCGGCCAGTCCGACGACGCCGAATCGCGCCTGCCCGCGCTGGCGGAGGGCCAGGGCGTCACCGCCGTCGAGCTCACCCCCGACGGCCACAGCACCAACCCACCTGCCCGCTACACCGAAGCCTCGCTGATCAAGACGCTCGAAGAGCTCGGCATCGGCCGCCCGTCCACCTATTCCTCGATCATCAAGACCATTCTCGACCGCGGTTACGTCTACAAGCGCGGCAGCGCGCTGGTGCCGTCGTGGGTGGCGTTCGCGGTGGTCGGTCTGCTCGAGGCGTACTTCGGCCGGCTGGTCGATTTCGACTTCACCGCCGCGATGGAGGACGACCTCGACGCCATCGCCGGTGGTCGCGAACAGCGTGGAAACTGGTTGTCCAGCTTCTATTTCGGTGGCGATCACGGTGCTGAGGGTTCGGTCGCGCGTTCCGGCGGGCTCAAGAAGATGGTCGGCGAGCAGCTCGACGACATCGACGCCCGTGAAGTGAACTCGATCAAGATGTTCGTCGACGAGGAGGGTCGCGATGTCGTGGTCCGGGTCGGTCGCTTCGGTCCCTATCTCGAGCGGATGGTCGTCAATCCCGATGACCCGCAAGGTGATCCGGTCTCGCAGCGGGCGAACCTGCCCGACGATCTGCCGCCCGACGAGCTGACGCCCGAGGTCGCCGAGAAGCTGTTCTCCACTCCGCAGGAGGGGCGTTCGCTCGGCATCGATCCGGTGTCGGGGCACGAAATCGTCGCCAAGGAAGGACGTTTCGGCCCGTACGTCACCGAGGTGCTGCCCGAGCCGCCCGCCCCCGACCCGGCCGCGACGCCGGCGAAGAAGACCACCAAGAAGGCGGCCGAGGTCAAGCCGCGCACCGGGTCGCTGTTCAAGTCGATGGACCTGGCGACGATCACCCTCGACGACGCGCTGAAGCTGCTGTCGCTGCCCCGCGTGGTCGGCGCCGATCCCGCCTCGGGTGAGGAGATCACCGCGCAGAACGGCCGCTACGGCCCGTATCTGAAGAAGGGCACCGACTCCCGCTCGCTGGCGACCGAGGATCAGCTGTTCACCGTCACCCTCGACGAGGCGCTCAAGCTCTATGCCGAGCCCAAGCGGCGCGGCAGGCAGGCAGCCGCCGCGGCACCGTTGCGGGAACTGGGCAACGACTCGGCCACCGACCGGCCGATGGTGATCAAGGACGGCCGCTTCGGTCCGTACGTCACCGACGGCGAGACCAACGCGAGCCTGCGCAAGGGCGACGAGGTCGAGTCCATCACCGACGCGCGCGCCTCCGAACTGCTCGCCGATCGCCGGGCACGCGGTCCGGTGAAGAAGGCCGCGAAGAAGACGCCCGCGAAGAAGGCGGCCAAGAAGGCGCCGGCGAAGAAGGCCGCGGCCAAGAAGACCGCCACCAAAACGGCGACCAAGACCGCCGCCAAGAAGGCACCCGCCAAGAAGACCGCGGCCAAGAAGGCCCCGACGAAAGCCACCGGCACCGAAGAGGCCTGACCGCACTTGGACGGTTGATCACCAGGCCATGAGGGAGACAACGGCCGAGAGGCGAAATCCCTGAAGGCCTAGTGATCAACGGTCCAGCTTCCAGGTGGGGATTCGGGGGTGTCGGGGGGCGCGGCTAGGGTGTTCGGCGTGGCAGGTGTCTTCGATCGACTGGTCGGCCAGGGCGTGGTCGAGGCGGAGCTGACCGCTGCGGCGACGGTGGCGCGGGCCGGGGTCGTGACCGGGGCGATGACGCATTCGTGGCTGTTCACCGGGCCGCCTGGATCGGGCCGATCGGTGGCGGCGCTGTGCTTCGCCGCGGCATTGCAGTGCACCGATCCGGAGCGGGTCGGGTGCGGGGAATGTCATGCGTGCACCACGACGATGGCGGGGACGCACGGTGACGTGCGGCGCATCGTGCCCGAGGGGCTGAGCATCAGCACCAAGGAGATGCGCGCGATCGTGCAGATCGCCGCACGCCGGCCGAGTACCGGGCGCTGGCAGGTCGTGGTCGTCGAGGACGCCGACCGGCTCACCGAGGGCGCCGCCAACGCGCTGCTCAAAGTGGTGGAGGAGCCGCCGGACCGGACCGTGTTCCTGCTGTGCGCGCCCACGGTCGACCCCGAGGACATCTCGGTCACCTTGCGTTCACGGTGCAGGCATGTGCACCTGGTGACCCCGTCGGTGCCCGCGATCGCGCAGGTGCTGCGCGAACAGGATCGGCTCGATGCGAAGACCGCTAATTGGGCGGCTTCGGTCAGCGGCGGACATGTCGGCCGGGCCCGCCGCCTGGCCACCGACGACGACGCCCGCGCACGCCGCAAGCGCGCCTTGGCCCTGGTCACTGCCACCGAACGCCCCGGCGCCGCCTACGCCGCCGCCGACGAACTGGTGAAATCGGCCGACGACGAAGCCAAACAGATGAGCGCCGAACGCGACGACCGCGAACGCGATGAACTCGCCACCGCCCTGGGCGCGGGCGGCACCGGCAAGGGCGCAGCCTCGGCCACCCGCGGTTCGGCCGGCGTTATCAAAGACCTGGAACGTCGCCAGAAATCCCGCGCCACCCGCACCGGCCGCGATGCCCTCGACCGCGCCCTCATCGACGTCGCGGGCATGTACCGCGACGCCCTCGCCCTGCGCTTCGCCGGCCGCGGCGCCACCATCACGCTCACCCATCCCGACATGGCCGGCGAGATCACCGACCTCGCCGCCAAGGTCCGCCCCGAGGGCCTGCTCCGCAGCATCGACGCCGTCCTGGCCTGCCGGGAAGCCCTCGACCTCAACGTCAAACCCCGCTTCGCGGTAGCCGCCATGGTCGCCACCCTCCTCGCCGCCCGCTCTACCTGACTGCCCGGGCGGTCTTCGCGAAGGCGCGGAACATGTCGGACCCGGGCGTCATACTTCCGACATGCGATCAGGGGATGTGCGCAGCGGGGGTTCCACCGCGCCATCACCGACGACGCAGCCGACCTGCTACCCCTTCGCCCCCCACCTGCTGACGACAACGACCTGCAGTTTTCGCGTTCTGACCGCGAGGCGATAGACTCGCACCGCCGATAGGCACGCCGCCTTAGCTCAGTCGGTAGAGCGCTTCACTCGTAATGAAAAGGTCGGGGGTTCGATTCCCCCAGGCGGCTCCACGATCGCAGGCCCTTCCCGGATTCCGGGGAGGGCCTGCGGTGTTTCGCGTTCGCTATGTGCAAAGAAGTGTTTGCATAGGGATCTGTGCAAAGAGTAGTTTGTAACTATGGTGGATGAGGTTCCGGGGGCTCGGGAGATTGGTGATCCGGCGGCGTTGCGGGCGTTGGCGCATCCGTTGCGGCAGCGGATTCTGCGAGTGCTGGCGGAGCGGGGGCCCGCCACCGCTACGGGGTTGGGGGAGGTGCTGGGGGAGAACTCGGGGGCTACGAGTTATCACCTGCGGCGGCTGGCGGAGTACGGGTTCGTCGAGGAGGCGCCGGAGCTGGGGAAGGGGAAGGAGCGGTGGTGGCGGTCGCCGGCGAAGGATCTGCGGTATCGGATGGATCGGGCGGGGTCGCCGGAGGTGCGTGGGCTGCTGGAGGGGCTGGTCGAGCAGCACATCGCCGAGGATGTGGCGGCGTTCGAGCAGTTCAGGGCCGAGCGGGGGGAGCTGGGGGAGTGGGCGGACATGATGCCGTTCTCGCGGGGGGCGATCTACGCGACGCCGGCGGAACTGGAGGCGTTCTTCGAGGAGTACATGGTGCTGCTCAAGCGGTTTCAGGCCACCCATCAGCGGGATCGGCCCGGTGCGCGTCGCGTGCTGACCCGTTTTCTCGCCTTTCCGGCACCCGGTATGAACACCGCAGAGTAAGGCCCATCGTGCTTCGTCGAATCATCCTGCTGGTCTTGCTGATCGCCGCTGTCACCGGAATTCCGGCGGCGCACGCGCAGCCGGCCACGACCGAGATCACCTTCCAGCGCGGCGACGGCACCACGACGACAGGCACGGTGTACGCGCCGCCCGGCGCCACCGGCAAACCGGGTGTCGTGCTGGTCCACGGGTCGGGGGACGGCACCGGTGACCACTACGACGTGGTCGCGGCCGCGTTCGCCGAGCAGGGTGTGGTCGCGCTGCGCTACGCCAAGCGCACCGAGGGGTACACCCCGGCGCACCGGGACTATTCGCTGCTCGCCGATGACGTGCTGTCCGCCCTCGCGGCCCTGCGGGCGCGGCCCGAGGTCGACCCGGCCAGGGTCGGGATCTGGGGGCTGTCCGAGGGCGGCTGGGTGGCGCCACTGGCCGCGTCGCGATCGGGTGACGCGGCGTTCCTGATCACCGTCGCCGCGAACTCGGCCACGCCGTCGGCGCAGCAGAACTGGGCGAACGAGACCAGGCTGGCAGCCTCGGGGATTCGTGGATCGATGGCAGATGTCCTGGCCCGCAACGCTATTCGCCAGCTCGTCGGGGCCGGGCAGTTCGCCCAGGCCGGCTACGACCCGATTCCGGTCCTGGAGCGGATCGATCAGCCGGTCCTGGCCATCTGGGGTGACCAGGACCGGCTCACCCCGCCGGGTGACAGCTTGCGCGAATTCCAGCGGACCTTCGAGCGGGTCGGCAAGACGAACTACACGCTGCGCACACTGCCGAACGCCCAGCACGGCGGTCAGCCGACCACCGACGGTTTCGACAAGCTGCCGGGGCTGGTCCCTGGTTACGCGGAGCTCATGGGCACGTGGGTGAACGGGCTTCCGGGAACAGCGGACAAGCCGTCAGCGGATGATCCCGCGGTGCAAGCGCATGCGCTGCGTGAGCTGGAACCTGTCGCGTGGTGGGAGGCGGCGGTGGTGCAGCTGGTGCTGCTGTTCGTCGTGATCGCGGCGCTGAGTGGTTACGCGTTGACCGGGTGGGTCGCCGCGTGGCGGCTGCGCGGTGGGCTGCCCGCGCGAATCCTGGTGGGCGCGGGACTGGTCGGCGTCGTCGGCGCGGTCGTGCTGCTCGGCTATCTGCTCACCTCGCGGGCCACCGACTTCGGTCCCTTGGTGTTCGGGCGGACGCTGCCCTGGCTGGGGTTGCAGGTGGTGGCTGTCGTCGCGGTGCTCGCCCTGGGATTCGTCGTCGCCGGCGCGCGCTCCACCCTGGCGGGTGTGGGTACGGCCGCGCGGGTGCGGTGGGCGGTGCTGGTCGGTGGCGGCGTTGGCTTCGTGGTCTGGGCGCTGTACTGGGGACTGCTGGTGCCGTGAACGCGAAAAGGCCCCGCCGGGGAGGCGAGGCCTTGTCTCGAGTTGCTTCCGAGCCGGGCGACGTTGACCGGACTCGGAAGGAACGGACTCGGGTCAGCGGGCGGCGACGTTGCGGCGGGTGGCCCGAGAGTTCTTGGCGGAGCGCAGGATCTGGCGCAGGATGGCGTCGAAGGCGGCGGTGTCTTCGATATTGCCGAGGTGGCCGTGCGGGAGGATGTGGAAGTCCGCGAGGTGGCCGGTGCGGCGGAGGGTGTCGATGAGCGGGCGGGACAGGCGCTGCGGGAGCAGCCGGTCCTGGGCGCCGGCGATCACGGTGGTGGGGACATTGAGGTTGGCGGTGCCCTGAGACAGGTCCATGTCGGCCATCGCGGCGGCGTGGCGGCCGCGCGCGAGCGGGCGGCAGGAGCGGATGATGCCGATCGCGAAATCGACCTCGTCGGCGGTGGCCTCCGGGGTGACGATGCGGTAGCGGAAGATCTGCTCGGTGAGCCAGCCGCCGGGGATCGGCAGCGGCGCGAACAGCAGCGACTCGCTGATCGGCTGCGGCATGCGCACCGGCGCGCCGAGCACGGTGACCGGGTATTGGCCGACGGTGAGCTGCTTGTTCAGCACCGGCAGCATGTCGGTTTCCCAGCGGATATCGGCATTGGCGGTATTGGCCAGCAGTACCGCGGAAGCCCGTTCGGCGACCTGCTCGGGGTAATGCTTGGCCCAAGCCTGGATGGTGAGGCCGCCCATGCTGTGCCCGGCCAGGACGGCCTGCTCGCCGGGACGCAGCGTCGCGTCGAGGACGGCGGTGAGGTCGTCGGCGAGGGTGTGCTCGCTGGGGGCGACGGTGCCGAGGGTGGACTCGCCGTGGCCGCGCTGGTCGTAGCTGACCACGCGGTACTCGCCGGCGAAGGCGCTGATCTGCGGGTTCCAGTATTCGATGCTGCACGCCCAGCCGTGGATGAGCACCAGGGTGGGGGCGGTATCGGGACCGTAGACGTGCACCCGCAGGTCCGCGCCGTCGGCGGTGTGGACCGGAACGACCCGGGGGGCGACGGCGGGGGTGTTGAGCCTCGCCGTGGCGAAACTGCGATTCCGCAGTCCGGCGCGGAACGGGGCGGTCAGGGCGCCGGTCTCTACGTTCGAGACCAGGTTTCGCGCTGCCGCGAGCGTCATCATCGACTTCGCAAGCATGTCGGCACTCCTTTGTGTCGTAGGCCACCGTACCGTGCAAGCGCGCGTGCTAGCTAGTGTTAGCGGGTCAGAGTGTCTCATTTGTTGCGGAGTGTGTCCTGGAGCGCTCGGACACTGTGAAATCGCACGAAATCGCCGGAAAGTTACGGCGTGGCGTGAATTGTCACGCGGCTGGCGGCCCGGATCCGCCCCCGCTACCGTAGGAGCGTGGACATCTCGCACGTCACGGCGGCAATCTCCGGGCAGGAGACCGAGGACGCGCGTCCACTCTGGCGGCGGCTGGCGCCACCGCTGATCACCGCCGGTCTCGGCATCGGCACGCTGGCGCTGCTGCACCTGCGCGACCCACACGTCCAGGGTTCCTATGGTGTGTGCCCGTCCTACGCGCTGCTCGGGGTGTACTGCCCGGGCTGCGGCGGGATGCGGGCGATCCACAATCTCACCGACGGCCGGATCGTCGACGCGCTGCACAGCAACCTGCTCGCCGTGGCGCTGGTGGTGGCGTTCGCGGCGTTCGTCCTCGACTGGACCCTGCGCGCCCGGCGCGGCCTGAGCTGGCGGCTGCCGGGGCTGCCCGCGCCGGCGGTGTGGACATTCTTCGGCCTGCTCGCCGTCTACTCCGTGTTGCGCAACACGCCGTGGGGCACCTGGTTCACCCCCGTCTGATACTGGAATCCCGGCCGCCGGACGGGCAATCTGGAGCTATGCGCGATTCACTGAAGGAGCGAGTCCGACAGAAGTTGTTGCGCCGGCTCGCCGAGGACGGCCCCGACCCCGAGCGCGACGATTCCCGCAGCATCTCGGTGTCCGACGACCTCGAGGCGCTGGAGATGGTGCCCTCCGACGATCCGCTGGTCGAGGAGCTGGCGCAGCGCTACTTGGTGTTCTGATGCGCCTGCCCGCCCAGCGGCGGTAGCTGCGGCAGCGGCTTGGTCCCGAGCCACAGCGCGAACAGTGCGCGCAGCGGCGCCACACTGTAATGACCTGCCAGGTCGACGAATTCCTCGGTGGTTACCGCGCCGTGGCGGTAGCGCGCGGTCCATTCCCGGACGAGTTCGAAGAACAGGTGGTCGCGCAGTTCCAGCCGCAACGCGTGCAGGGTCAGCGCGCCGCGCTTGTAGACGCGGTCGTCGAACATGTCCTTGGGGCCGGGATCGCCGACGACGATGTCCTGGGGCTGACGTGCCAGATTCGCCCGCGCCGCCCTGGCCAGCTGGTCGGCGCTCGGCCCGCCCGCGGCCTCCGACCAGATCCATTCCGCGTAACAGGCGAAGCCCTCGTGCAGCCAGATATCGCTCCAGCGCTTCAAGGTCAGGCTGTTGCCGAACCACTGGTGGGCCAGTTCGTGCGCGACCAGCCGCTCCGAGCCGCGCCTGCCGTCACAGTGGTTGGCGCCGAAGATCGAAATGCCCTGGGCCTCGATCGGGATGTCGAGTTCGTCCTCGGTGACGACCACGCTGTAGTTCTCGAACGGGTACGGCCCGAAGCGCTCGGTGAACAGCGCCATCATCTCCGGCTGCCGCGCGAAGTCGTGTTCGAAGACCGCGCGCAGCCGCGGCGGCACGACGGCCTGCATCGGCACCGGCTCACCGGGCGTGCCGATGCGGTACTTGCGGTAGTTGCCGATCTGGATCGTGGCCAGGTAGCTCGCCATCGGCTCGGCCATCTCGTAGACCCAGGTGGTCTGGCTGGCCTTGGCCTGCTTGCTGATCAGCGTGCCGTTGGCCATGGCGTAGAAGGGACTGTCGGTGGTGATCGAGATCCGGTAGGACGCTTTGGAACTCGGGTGGTCGTCACACGGGAACCAGGACGCGGCACCATTGGGCTGGCTGGCGACCAGCGCGCCCTCGGTGAGTTCCTCCCAGCCGACCTCGCCCCACGGCCCACGCACCGGTTTCGGGGTGCCCGCGTAATGGACGGTGATCTCCAGGACGCCGCCGGCGGGGATCTTCTGCTGCGGGGTGACCGAGAGTTTGCCGTGCTGGTGCGCGAACTTCGCGCCCTTGGACCCGTTGACGAGCACCTTCGACACCGTCAGCGCCTGCGACAGATCCAGCGTGAACCAGGTCCGCACCGCGGTGGTGACCGCGATGATCACCGCGCGCCCGGCCAGCCGGTTGCTGGCCGGTTTGTAGCTCAGTTCGAGCTCGTAGCGCGACACCCGATAGCCGCGATTGCCGTTCTGCGGCAGGTAGGGGTCGATCGGGTCTTCGTAGAACTTGCTCCGCATCAGGCGGCCCCGCGCTGCCTCGACTCCACGGTCGAGACGGGGCCGGTCCACGGCGCGATGGGATTGCCCCACCAGCGCGTCGACGGCGGGACGACATCACCGCGCATGACCAGCGAGGCGGGGCCGATGGTGGCGCCCGCGCCGATATGTGCGGCGGGCAGTGCGACACAGTGCGGGCCGAGGGTGGCGCCCGCGTCGAGGGTGACGGTGTCCATGGCCATGATCCGGTCGTGGAACAGATGGGTCTGTACCACGCAACCACGTTCCACGGTCGCGCCGTCACCGAGTGTCACCAGGTCCGCCTCCGGTAGCCAATAGGACTCGCACCATACCCCGCGCCCGATCGTGGCGCCGAGTCCGCGCAGCCACAGATTCATCACCGGAGTACCCGTCGCGGCGCGCGCGAACCAGGGTGCGGCGACGGTTTCGACGAAGGCGTCGGAGACCTCGTTGCGCCACACGAACGAGCTCCACAGCGGATGCTCCACCGCGCGAATCCGCCCGACCAGCAACCACTTCGCCGCCACCGCGATGGCACCGGCCAGCGCACCCGCCGCCATCAGCACCAGGCCGGAGACCAGCGCGGCCACCAGATAGTCCGAGTGCTGGGCGATCAGCGCGAGCACGAACAGCACGCCCAGCCCGATCGCGAAGGTCACCATCACCGGGATCAGCCGGCAGGTCTCCACGAACGCGCGGGCCAGCTTCAACCGCAGCGGCGGGTCGAAGGTGCGTGAGGTGTCGCTGGATTCGGCCGCGCGCCGCAACCGCACCGGCGGGCTGCCCAGCCACGACGAGCCGGCCTTGGCCTTGCTCGGAGCCGCCGAGAGCACCGCGACCAGACCGTTCTTGGGCACCCGGCGCCCGACCGCGGTCATGCCGGAGTTGCCGAGGAAGGCGCGTTTGCCGACCTTGGCCTCGCCGATCCGCAGCCAGCCGCCGCCGAGCTCGTAGCTGGCGATCATGGTGTCGTCGGCCAGGAACGCGCCGTCGGCGACCACGGTGAACTTGGGCAGCAGCAGCACCGTCGAGGCCTCGACGTTCTTGCCGATCCGCGCGCCGAGCAGCCGCAGCCACAGCGGGGTGAGCAGGCTGGCGTAGAGCGGGAACAGGAAGGTGCGCGCGGAGTCGAGCAGGCGTTCGGTGGCCCACACCTGCCAGCCGGTGCGGCTGCGCACCGGGTGGTAGCCCTCGCGCAGGCCGATGCCGAGCAGACGCACGGCGAGTACCGTCGCCACCGCGTACACGCCGAGGCTGAGCAGGGTGGCCACCGGCAGCACGGCGAAACCGTGCAGCGCGGCGGCGCCGATGGTGGTCTCCTCGCGGACCCACCAGGCGATGAAAGTACCGCCGACGGCGAGCCCGAACACCGGCATGGCGGCCAGCACCATCGAGGACACGCCGAAGACCAGCAGCCAGTGCCGGGCGGGTTCGGGCGCGTGATCGGGCCAGCGGCGCGGTGCCTTACCGGATTTCGCCGCGGGCGAGCCCGCCCACTCCTGCTCGGCCTTCACCTTGCCCGAGACCGCGGAACCAGGTGCGATCTCGGCCCGCTTACCGATCTTGGTGCCGGGCAGCAGGATCGAGCGGGCGCCGATCACCGCGTCCTCGCCGACGGTGATGCCGCCGATGTGCACGCGGTCGCCGTCGACCCAGTAGCCGGACAGGTCCACCTCGGGTTCGACGCTGGCGCCGTCACCGAGTTCGAGCATGCCGGTCACCGGGGGCAGGGTGTGCAGGTCGACGCCCTTGCCGATCTTGGCGCCGAGCGCGCGCGCGAACGGCACCATCAGCGGTGCGCCGGACAGGCTTTCGGCGCCGCTGGCCTCCGACAGCCGCACCGCAGCCCACAGCCGCAGGTGTACCCCGGAGCCGCGGGCGTAGGTGCCGGGGCGCAGGCCGGTCAGCAGCAAGCGCGCGCCGGCGACACACAGTGTCATCCGGCCCAGCGGCGAGATGAACAGGATGAACGCCAGCGCGATCCACCACCATGACAGGCGCGGCAGCCATGGCAGCGAGCCGGACCAGCCGGCGATCGCCGAGACGACGGTCAGCCAGGTGACCCATTGCAGGCCGGTCAGGGTGGTCAGCGGGATGGTGGCCAGCACCTGGGTGAGCTGCGCGCGCAAGGGTGTCGGAGTGACGACGCGCTCGTCGACGGCGTCGACCGGTGCGCTCCCGTCGAGCAGTTCGACCAGCGAACCCAGGCGCGGATGGTCGTAGAGATCGGCCACGGTGACGTGCGGATACCGTTCGCGCAGCGCGCCGACCAGCTGGGCCGCCGACAGCGAACCGCCGCCGACATCGAAGAAATCGGTGTCGAGACCGGTGACCTCGGCACCGAGGATGGCGTCCCAGAGTCCGGCCACCCAGGCGGCGGTGCCGTGCAGGCCGTGCTCGGCGGTGTCGTCGGTGCTGGGCAGCGGCCAGGGCAGCGCGTCGCGGTCGACCTTGCCGGAGGTACGGGTCGGCAGGTCGGCGACGACCGCGAGGCGGGGGACCAGCGGCGCCGGAAGTTGTTCGGCCAGTATCTCTCTGGCCTTCTTGACATCGAAGTCGGGACCGGCGCCGGTGAGGTAGCCGACGAGGATCTTGTTGCCCGCCTTGGTGGTCCGGATCGCCGCGGCCGCACCGCTGACGCCGGGCAGATGCTGGAGCGCGTTGTCGATCTCGCCGAGTTCGATGCGGCGGCCGCCGATCTTGATCTGGTCGTCGGCGCGGCCGAGGAAGATCAGGCCCTGGTAGTCGTTGCGGACGAGATCGCCACTGCGATAGGCGCGTTCCCAGCCGAGGGTGGGCATCGGCGCGTATTTCTCGGCGTCCTTGGCCGGGTCGAGATAGCGGGCCAGGCCGACACCGCCGATGACGAGTTCGCCGGTCTCGCCCTGCGGCACCGGATTACCCTGCGGGTCGACCACGGCGAGATCCCAGCCGTCCAGCGGCAGGCCGATCCGGATGGGCATGGTGCCGTCGAGCTGCGCGGCGCAGGCGACGACGGTGGCCTCGGTGGGGCCGTAGGTGTTCCACACCTCGCGTTCGGCGCCACCGGCGAGCCGCTCGGCCAGTTCCGGCGGCACCGCCTCGCCGCCGAAGATCAACAGCCGCACCGATTCCAGTGCCTCGGCCGGCCAGGTCGCGGCCAGCGTCGGCACCGTGGAGACGATGCTGATCTCGCGGCGCATCAGCCACGGGCCCAGGTCGGCGCCGGTGCGGACCAGGTCACGCGGCGCGGGAACCAAGCAGGCACCGTGACGCCAGGCCAGCCACATCTCCTCGCAGGAGGCGTCGAAGGCCACCGACAGGCCGGCCAGCACGCGGTCGCCGGGGCCGATCGGCGCGCGCTGTAAGAACAGCCGGGCCTCGGCGTCGACGAAGGCGGCGGCATTGCGGTGGGTCACCGCCACGCCCTTCGGGGTGCCGGTGGAGCCGGAGGTGAAGATGATCCAGGCGTCGTCGGTGGGGGCGGGCAGGGTGTCCCAGTGCGCGTCGCCGGTCGCGGTGGTGGCCGATTCGATACCGGCGCCGGTGGCGATCGCGCTCACCCGCGCCTCACCGAAGACCAGCCGGGCGCGCTCGTCGGGATCGTCGGCGTCGACGGGGACGTAGGCGGCGCCGCAGTAGAGGACGGCCAGGATCGTCACGTACAGCCCGGCGGTGCCCGATGGCATCCGCACGCCGACCCGGTCGCCCGGTCGCACGCCCGCCGCGGTCAGTTCGGTCATCCTGGTCTCGACGGCGGCGATCAGCTCCAGGTAGCTGAGTACGGTCGTGCCGTCGTCGACCGCTGGCGCGTCGGGGTGGGCGAGGGCGGTGCTGGTCAGGATGTCGACCAGGGTGCGTGGCGCGGCCGCGAGGTCGGCGCGCAGCAGCGGGTCGCGGAGCAGCTCTGCCCCGAATTCGGTGTGTGGCTCGAGCATCGCGCTACGTCCACCTCTCATCGGTTGACCCCCATCGGTGTCTGTTGTTTCACGGTCGGGTTACCGGAGGGCAAACGGGATGGTCACCAGATGCCAACGGTACTCGCCGGACGGTCTGCCGGGCCGCGTGCGCGGCGTGTGCCGCGGTGTCGATCACAGCGACGGATCGGCCGTGTCGCCGAGCGCGGCGAGGACGAGGCGGTGCAGCGTGGCCTGCTCGCCGGCGTCGAGACCGGCCAGGGTGCGGGCGGTCGCCTCGGCGATCACCTTGTCGGTGCGCTTGCACTGTTTGCGGCCGGCGTCGGTGATCCGCAGCCGGTATTTGCGGCGGTCCTTGCCGTCGCGGGTGCGTTCCACCAGGCCTGCGCCTTCCAGGGCGTCGACCAGGCGGACCACTTCGCTGCGGTCGATGCCGAGTGCCTCGCCGACCTTCTTCTGGGTCAGGTCGGCGTTTTCGGCGATGAAGGTGAGCACCCAGTGATCGCGCAGCGGGATGCCGATCGCGGCGTGCAGGGCCTTGCTGAGCCGTCCGAGCGCGTACACCGGGTAGCGCGGCAGGCCGCGGACAGCGTTCGGGTTCGTGGACATGGCGGCCACTCTAACAAATAGTGGGGGAACTCAATCATTTGGGTGATCCATCGTGGAGTCGTCCGATGGTTGCGGGTCTCCCGGCGGGTGGGCAATTCGAGGGCAATCACGTGTCGCGCCGGATGCGCTGGCGGACAGCCGAATTCCGGTGAGCCGATTTCGGTGGTTGACAGCCCGCCGGATCGTCTGTCACTCTCGGACCAGGTCACGAGTACCAGCGACAAGCCCCGGCTAGCTGGTCGGCAACCCTCCTCCGCGGTGGGGTGCTCCGGGTGACGACCAGGCCGCCGCCCGCAGTGGGCGCGGCAAGCGCGGACTCGGCACACCCTCCTCGGGAACGAGTCCCTGAGCCGACGGGATTTCGTGATGACCGCAGTAATCGACCCCACCTGTGCCCTGGCCGCCGTCTCCGGCGCCGACCTGCTGGTACCGCTCGTGCAGGGCGGCACCAGCACCTACGCCAACTTCGACTACGCGGCAAGCGCGCCGGCGTTGCGGCAGGTCACCGACCGGATTTCACAGCTGCTGCCGTACTACGCCAGCGTGCACCGCGGCGCAGGCTACGCCTCGCGGATCTCCACCGAGTGCTACGAGGCCGCCCGCGGTTCGGTCGCCCGGTTCCTCGATGCCGGCGACGACCAGGTGGTGGTGTTCACCCGCAACACCACCGACTCACTGAACCTGCTGGCCGGGTGCGTGCCCGGGGACACCGTGGTGCTCGACATCGAGCATCACGCCAATTTCCTGCCGTGGACCGCGCGCGGGCGCCGGGTGGTGCGGGCCGCCGAGACGGTGGAGGAGACGATCCGGCGCGTCGTCGCCGAACTGTGCAGCAAGCCCGCCGCATTGCTCGCGGTCACCGGCGCCTCGAATGTGACCGGGGAGGTGCTGCCGCTGGAGCGGCTGGCCACCATCGCCCACCAGTGCGGTGCGCGGATTCTCGTCGACGCCGCGCAGCTGGCTCCGCATCGGCGGATCTCCTTGCGTGAGAACGGGATCGACTACCTCGCCTTCTCCGGGCACAAGCTGTACGCGCCGTTCGGGGCCGGTGTGCTGGTCGGCAGGCGGGACTGGCTGGACGCGGGGCAGCCGTATCTGGCCGGTGGTGGCGCGGTGCGCAATGTCGGTGTGGCCGAGGCCGAATGGGCCGCGGCGCCGCAGCGGCACGAGGCCGGATCGCCGAATGTGCTGGGCGCGGCCGCGATCGCCGCCGCCTGTGACGCGATCGCCGCCATCGACCCGGCCGAACTCCTCGCCCACGAACGTTCCCTGGCCGATCGCCTGCGCGACGGCCTGTGCGCGATCCCCGGCGTCTCGCTGGTCACCATCTTCACCGACAGCCCCGACACCGTCGGCATCGTCGCCTTCACCGTCGACGGCTACGCCCCCGGCCAGGTCGCCGCCTACCTCTCCGCCGAACACGCCATCGGCGTCCGCGACGGCCGCTTCTGCGCCCACCCCCTGCTCACCCGCCTCGGCCTCGACGCCGCCCTGCGCGCCAGCATCGGCCTAGGCACCACCCCCGCCGACATCGACCGCCTCATCCACGCCGTCACCACCCTGGTCACCCACGGCCCCACCTGGACCTACGCCCCCACCGCAGGCCACTGGAACCCCACCCCCGAAACCCGCCCCCTCACCCCCGACCCTCTCACCGGCGCCGCCCCCTGCCTGATCGGCTGAAGGCGGGTTGGCGCGGTCGGTGGGCTACTCCTCGTAGTGCCCGCCGACCGCGACGACGATGATCGCGTTGTCGGTGACCTGGTAGAGCATGCGATGCTCGCGAGTGATCCGACGCGACCAGGTGCCCGCAAGATGGTGTTTCAACGGCTCCGGCTTGCCGATGCCGGTGAATGGATCGGCAAGCGCGGCGGCGATCACCTTGTTCGCGGCTTTCAGCACCGTTCGGTCCCTCGTGAGCCACGACGTGTAGGTCTCCCGGCCATACGCGCTGAAGACCAGCTTGCGGTCAGGCATCGGGATCTATCAACTCGTGCGCCTCGAACTTTCCTTCGCGCGCGTCACGAGCGGATTCGAGTAGCCGGACCCCGCCGTGCGTCGCGAGGACGTACAGCGTCTCCTGGATGGAGTTCCAATCGGATTCGGAGACGAGCACGGCATTCTCACCGGATTTGGTGACGACAGTAACGGTGTCGTGGTCATCGTTGACCTGCTGAACCAGCTTGAAAAGGTTCTGGCGGGCGGTGGAGATCGGAAGTGCAGTCATGCGAGCCTCACAGGATAGTCGTACGAAATATTGTACGACCATGCGCACTCAGGTGTCGAGGGCGGTGGGGCGGTGGTATTTGCCGTTGTAGTAGAGGAGGGGGGCGGCGGAGGGGGAGAGTTGGGTTTCGTCGTGGACTCGGGTGACCAGGCCTACCGCGAGGGTGTGGTCGCCGATGTCGATGAGTTGGTGGAGGGTGGTGCGCAGCCAGATGGGGGTGCCGTGCAGGACGGGTTCGCCGGTGTCGAGGGTGGTCCACAGGGCGCGGTCGGTGAAGCGGTCGGCGGCGGTGCGGGAGAAACGGTGGGCCAGGTGGTGCTGGTGTTCGCCGAGGAAATGGATGACCACCGAGTCGGCGGCGCGCAGGGCGTCCAGGCTCGACGAGGTGTGCGCGATATTGAACGAGACCAGCGGCGGTTCCAGCGACAATGAGGCGAAGGAAGTCGCGGTGAAGCCGACGGGGCCGTGCTCGGCGCCGATCGTCACCACCGTGACACCGGCCGGATAGTGGCGCATCGACGCCCGGTACTGCTCGGCGGTGATCCCGCTCAGATCGTCAGGAACTACCAGTTCACCCGGCTTCGGCCGTAAATCACCCACCGACCGATGCTATTGGAGCGCTGGCGCGCTCGAGGTCGCGGCCCCTGTTTTTGGAGCGCTGGCGCGCTCGAGTTCGCGCCCCCTTGGGTCCCGTCGATCAGGCACCATTGCTTGCTCCTTCGTCGCCTACGCAACGGCACCTGATCGACGGGACGGGCGCGAACCGCCGCTTCGCGGCGATCCCTCCTCGAGGTCGGGATGTGCGGGGCTGGTAATGCGGGAGGCTGCGGCGTTGAAGGGGCGGCGGTGGGGGAGGTCAGTCGATCTGGATCGGCAGGCCAGCGGTGATGCGGACCAGTTCGCGGAAGTTGGTGCGGAACACGGTGTTCGGGTGACCGCCCGCGGCCCACACCTCGGTGTGCGCGGCCAGGGCGGTGTCGACCCAGGTGGGCAGATTGGTCGGGTGGCCGACCGGTGCGGTGCCGTCGATGGGCTGACCGGTGATCCGCTCGACCAGGGCGGGCGGGGCGGGGGTGAGGGTGCCTTCGAGGCGTTTGCCGGTGGCGGCCAGGTCGACCGCGTGGTGGTCGGCGACCAGCAGCAGTACCGGGTCGTCGTCGAGGAGGAAGACCTGGGAGGTGGTGATGGCGGTCGGGTCGGCGCCCATCGCGCGGGCGGCGTCGGCCGCGGTGGGGGTCGGCGTCTCGGGGGAAACGATGACGCCGTGATGCCCGCGGGCGATGAGCGTGTCGGCGACGCGGCATGCGACCGCCGGGAGAGACGACCTACGCATCTCTCCAGAGTAGGACGATTGCGGGAAATATGCCGGGGGAGTGCGATTTTGGGATTCGGCCAGGGCGCGGCGACGCGCTTGACCAGGCGCCAATAGACTCGGTGCATGACTGATTGGCAAGCCTTCACCGTCGAGATCGCCGACCATATCGCTCAGGTCACCCTGATCGGGCCGGGCAAGGGCAATGCGATGGGACCGGATTTCTGGCGTGAGCTGCCGGAGATCTTCCGTGCGCTCGACGCCGACCCCCAGGTTCGGGCGGTCGTGCTCACCGGCGCGGGCAAGCACTTCTCCTTCGGCCTCGACCTGGCGGCGATGGGCGGCATGCTCGCGCCGGTGCTGGCCGATGACGCCAAGGTCGCGCCGCGCACCGAATTCCTCAAGGTCATCCGGGATATGCAGGACGCGATCACGGCGGTCGCCGAGTGCGCCAAGCCGGTCGTGGCCGCGGTCTCGGGCTGGTGCATCGGTGGTGGCCTGGACCTGATCGCCGCCGCCGATATCCGGCTGGCCAGCGTGGACGCCAAGTTCAGCCTGCGCGAGGCGAAGGTCGCCATCGTGGCCGACATGGGTTCACTGCAGCGCCTGCCCGGCATCATCGGCGAGGGCAACCTGCGCGAGCTGGCCTACACCGCCAAGGACATCGACGCGGCCCGCGCCGAGCGTATCGGCCTGGTCAACGAGGTGTTCGCCGATCAGGACGCGGTGGTCGCGGCCGCACGTGCGATGGCGCGCGAGATCGCCGACAACCCGCCGCTGGTGGTGCAGGGCATCAAGGATGTGCTCGAGCACCGGACCGCCCCCGTGGTGGCCGACGGCCTGCGCTACGTGTCGACCTGGAACGCGGCATTCCTGCCGTCGAAGGACCTCACCGAGGCGATCACAGCGGTGTTCCAGAAGCGCGCCCCCGAGTTCAAGGGCGAGTAAAGGCAGGTCAAACGGTTGCCCCGGCGACCGTTCTGTCTACATACTTGCATCACACAACTAATTGATTGATGCAAGTAAAAGGTGAAACCCAGTGAGTCAGAGCGAACCGGCGATCGGTGTGATCGCCACCCAGCTCGTCCGCCTGCACCGATTGCGCGACCGCGCGCTGGCGCAGGCCAAGGATCAATCCGGTCTCGACCCGGCCGGATTCGTCGTGCTGTTCCGGCTGACCTGTGACGGACCGATGCGCTCGGGCGCACTGGCCGATGCCGTGCACTCGGACGCGTCCACGGTGAGCAGGCAGGTCGCGCAGCTGGTCGAGCGAGGTCTGGTGGTTCGCACCGCCGATCCCGACGACGGCCGCGCGACCGTCCTCGAAGTCACCCCCAAAGGCCGCGAGGCGGCCGAACGGATCAGGACCCGGCGCCAACAGAACATCGCTCTGGTCACCGCGGACTGGACCGCGGAAGAACTCGAGAGCTTCGCGGCCCTGCTGACCCGCTTCGTCGCGGACTACGACCGCGCCCGCCCCGCCCTGCTGAGCAGACCCGCGACGCCGAACGCCACCTGTACGGAGAACAATTCGTGACCACCACCGCGGCGCCGACGGCGGAATCACCCGCCGGCTTCACCCATCGCCAGATCCTGACCATCCTGTCCGGCCTGATGCTCGGCATGCTGCTGGCCTCGCTCGACCAGACGATCGTGTCGACCTCGATCCGCACCATCTCCGACGACCTGCACGGCTACTCGTTGCAGGCCTGGGCGACCACGGCCTACCTGATCACCGCGACGATCAGCACTCCGCTCTACGGCAAACTCTCCGACATGTTCGGTCGCAAGCCGTTCTTCCTCACCGCTATCGGACTGTTCATCATCGGCTCGCTGCTGTGCACGCTGGCGACCTCGATGTATCAACTGGCCGCCTTCCGCGCGTTCCAGGGCCTGGGCGCCGGTGGGCTGATGTCGCTGGCGCTGGCCATCATGGGCGACATCATCAGCCCGCGCGAACGGGCCCGCTACCAGGGCTATTTCCTGGCGGTGTTCGGTATCTCGAGTGTGCTCGGTCCGGTGCTGGGCGGTCTGCTGGCCGGGCAGGACACCATCCTCGGGATCACCGGCTGGCGCTGGGTGTTCCTGGTCAACGTGCCGCTGGGCCTGCTGGCCCTGGTGGTGGTGACCCGGGTGCTGCAACTGCCGCGCAAGCCGCACGCCACCCATCGCATCGACTTCGGCGGTGCGCTGGTGCTGGCCGTCGGACTGGTGCCGCTGCTGATCGTGGCCGAACAGGGCCGCGAATGGGGTTGGGGCAGTACCGCTTCGGTGGCCTGCTATGTGATCGGCGTGCTCGGCCTGATCGGCTTCGTCGTGATCGAGAAGATGATGGGTGACGCTGCGCTGATCCCGCTGCGCATCTTCGGGAACACGACCTTCGCGCTCGGCGTGGTGATCTCGTTCGTCGTCGGCGCCGCGATGTTCGGCGGCATGCTGCTGCTGCCGCAGTACCTGCAGGTGGTGCGGGGCGCGGGGCCGACCGAGGCGGGTCTGCAGATGCTGCCGATGGTGCTCGGCATGATGTCGGGCTCGATCCTCTCGGGCCGGCTGATCTCCAAGACCGGCAGCTACCGGATCTTCCCGGTGATCGGCGCGATCATGCTCACCGCCGGTCTGCTCCTGCTGCACCTGCTCGACGCCGAGAGTCCGCTGTGGCTGGCGATGCTCTTCATGGCGTTCACCGGCTTCGGCCTGGGCAACCTGATGCAGCCACTGACGCTGGCGTTGCAGAACGCGCTGCCGCCCAAGGACATGGGTGTCTCGACGGCTTCGGCCACGTTCTTCCGCCAGATCGGCGGCACCCTGGGCGCGGCGGTGTTCCTGTCGATCCTGTTCTCGCTGCTCACCCCGAACATCACCGACGAGATGCAACAGGCGGCGTCCGACCCGGCCTATCAGCAGGCCGTGATCGCCGGCACGCACAGCGACAACCCCGCCGATGTCGCGCTGTCGAAGGGGCTGCTCGCCCACGACACCTCCGCCGCCGGGCAGGTGCTGGCGGACAGTTCGATCATCCAGCAGCTCGATCCCGAACTGGCCAAGCCGTTCCAGGTCGGCTTCGCGGAGTCGATGTCGACGGTGTTCCTGGCCGCGGGCGCGGTCGCGGCGGTGGCATTGCTGCTGGTGCTGTTCTGGAAGGAGGTCCCGCTGCGTATGCAGGGCGGGATCGAAGCGTCCGGTGCGCGCAAGGAAGCCGGACCGAAGCCGTAGGATAGAGTGTCCTATGTATCCGGTACCCGCGGTAGCGGACCGCGTCGTCGCCGGGGGGTCGGCGACCCGGATCGGATAACGAGAACGGGAAGTCCGATGTACTCGGACTTCCCGTTCTACGTTCGCTTCCGCTGGCTCAGTGGCCGGCTTCCTTCAGGCGGGTGAAGGACTCGTCGATGACCTTCTCGGCCTCGGCGCGGTCCAGCCACTCCGAACCCTGCACGAACTTGCCGGGCTCGAGATCCTTGTAGCGCTCGAAGAAGTGCTTGATCGCCGACAGCTCGAACTCCGAGACATCGCCGAGTTCCTGGATGTGGTCCCAGCGCGGGTCGCCGGCGGGCACGCACAGCACCTTGTCGTCGCCGCCTGCCTCGTCGGTCATCCGGTACACGCCGATCGGGCGGGCTTCCACGATCACACCGGGGAAGACCGACTCGGGCAGCAGAACCAGCGCGTCCAGCGGATCGCCGTCCTCGCCGAGGGTGTTCTCGATGAAGCCGTAATCGGCCGGGTAGCCCATGGAGGTGTACAGGTACCGGTCGAGCTTGACCCGGCCGCTCTCGTGATCGACCTCGTACTTGTTCCGAGAGCCCTTGGGGATCTCGATGGTGACGTCGAACTCCACGCCATCTCCTTGCTCGTTCGAGTGCTCATCTGCCGACTCGCCAGCTGGTCTGGGGAACCGTTGCGCAACGAGGATAGTGTGGTGTGCTGGAACACCGGTGCGGCAGGCGGCTCAGCGCGCGCAGTCGAGGCGTGTCGGGCGACAGTCGAGGATCGGTGAGGCGTGTGATGGACCAGCGCGGACAGGGTCATCCGCCCTACGGCAGCGAGGCGCCGACGGTCGTGATCGACCGCAATGAGGATACGACCCGATCACGGCGCCGGTCGCTGTGGATCTGGTCCGCGGCGGTCGTGGTCGCGTTGCTGGTGATCGCGGGCGGTTTCGCGGCGATCGCCCAGCCGTGGACGCCGGAATTCCGGCACGGGGGTTTGATCGTCGCCGACGCGCCGCGCCTCACCCCGCCCGCCGCCGCGGTGACGCCGGCGAAGTCGAACGCGCCCGCACCGACGGTGGCCGGCATCGCCGCCGCCCTCGCGCCGGTCGTCGGCAATCCCGATCTCGGTTCCTTCGCCGGTCAGGTGACCGATCCGGCCAGCGGGACGGTGCTGTGGAGCCAAGAGCCGAACACGGCGATGATCCCGTCCTCGACGGCCAAGGTGATGCTGACCGCGGCCGCGCTGCTGACCATGCCGGACGAGCAGCGGGTCAGCACCGAGATCGTCGCCGGGGCGCCGGGCGAACTGGTGCTGGTGGCCGGCGGTGACCCGACCCTGACCACCAGGGCCGACGGCGGCTACTACACCGACGGCGCGCGGATCGCGGATCTGGCCGCGCAGGTCAAGGCCGCGGGCACGCAGGCGAACGCGATCGTCGTCGACACCTCCGCCTACACGGGCCCGACCATGGCATCCGGCTGGGACCCGATCGACATTCCCGAGGGCTCGATCGCGCCGATCGAACCGATCATGCTCGACGGCGGCCGCTTCGACCCCTCGGCCGACTACTCCCCGCGCACCGCGACACCCGCGCTCGACGCGGGCCGCGCGCTGGCCGCCGAACTCGGCATCGACCCTGCGGCAGTGCGGGTGGGTCAGGCGGGGGTCCGGGGCGCGCGGATCGCGCAGGTGGAATCGGCGCCGCTGCGAGTTCGCCTGCACGACATGATGATCCACTCCGACAATGTGCTCGCCGAGGCGATCGGCCGGGAACTGGCGCTGGCGACCGGGCAGGAGGCGTCCTTCGCCGGCGCGGTCGCGGCGACAACGGCGGTACTCAGCACCGCCGGATTCGACGTCACCGGGCTGCATCTGGCCGACAACAGCGGCCTGTCCGTCGACGACCGGGTGCCGCCGCGACTGCTCGACTCGATCATCGCGACCGCCGCCGAACCCACCGGCGACGCCGCCGTCGTCCCGGCCGGCACCCAGGCCAGGCCCGAAACCGACCCGCGGGCAGCGGCTCTCGCGCCACTGCTCGACGACCTGCCGGTGGCGGGCGGCACCGGCACGCTCGCGCCGCGCTTCGTCACCCAGAACCGGCAGGGCGCGGGGTGGGTGCGCGCCAAGACCGGAACTCTGAGCGTGGCGAGCGCGTTGGTCGGATATGTGCTCGACCGCGACGGACGGGTGCTCACCTTCGCGCTGATGTCCAACGACAGGTTGCCGGAGGTCAGCAGGCCGGCACTCGACGCGGTGGCGGGTGCCCTGCGCAACTGCGGTTGCTCCTGAGAGCGGGTGGCGATGACGGAGAACAAGACCGGACGCGCGACGTCGGGATTCAGCGGCGCGGTGGACTGGCGGCTGGCCGCCAGGACCGGCGCAGCGCTGGTCCCCGCCGGGCCGCGCACCTCCCGCGGTGTGGCCGAACAGGCCGTCGCCGAGCTGGCGGCGGCCTCGATACGGGCCGAGGGGCCGGTCCGGGAGGTCAGCGGGCTGCTCGACGACCGGCCGGTGCCCGAGGCCAGGATCGTCGACCGGCCCGGCTGGATCGCCGCGGCGGCCGAGTCGATGGCCGTGCTCACTGGCACCGAGACCACCCCGACGGGCCGGTTCGTCGGCAAACCGGCCGGAGTGCAGGCCGGGACCATGCTGGCCTTCCTGTCCACCGCGATCCTCGGCCAATACGACCCGTTCACCGGCGCCGACGGCACCTTGCTGCTGGTCGCGCCCAATATCGTCGGGGTGGAAAAGGTGCTGGGCGCCGACCCGTCCGACTTCCGGCTCTGGGTCTGCCTGCACGAGGTGACCCACCGCGTGCAGTTCTCCTCGGCGCCGTGGCTGGCCGACTACATGCGCACCAATGTCGACATCCTCAGCGAGGTCGGCGAGGAACCGCTCAGCGACATGCTCACCCGGCTGCTCGCCGAAGTGCGTTCCCGGCGCGCCGCCGACGCCGTCGACGACCCCAACAGCCGCGGCATCGTCGGCCTGTTGCGTGCCGCCCAGGCCCCGCCGCAACGCGAGGCACTCGACCGCCTCCTCATGCTCGGCACACTCCTGGAAGGCCACGCCGACCACGTGATGGACGCGGTCGGCCCCGCCGTGGTGCCCACCGTCGCCGAGATCCGTGGCGCGTTCGACCGCAGGCGCCAGAAGCCGTCCAACCCGATCCAGCGCGTCATGCGCGCCCTGCTCGGCGTCGACGCCAAGGTGGCCCAATACGTCCGCGGCAAGAAATTCGTCGACGCCGTGGTCGACCGGGTAGGCGTCACCGACTTCAACACCATCTGGACCAACCCCGAAACCCTCCCCCTCCTCGACGAAATAGACGACCCCACCCGCTGGATCACCCGCGTCCTCGCCTAAGCCTGTGTTGGACGGTTGATCACCAGGCCTCCAGGTAGCTATCGGCCGAGAGGCCATCTACCTGAGGGCCTGGTGATCAACCGTCCAGGTTGGTGGTGAGTCGGTAGCCTGCATGCATGAGTTCGGGTGGTGGTAAGCCGGTGGTGCGTGGGAGTGGGGGCCGGTGGGGGACGGGTGGTGGTGGTGGTGGGCGAGTCGCCGATTTCGTGAGCGTTCGGCGGTGGGGCGGGGTGGTTCGGGTGGGGTGGGACGGGTGAGTGGTTCCGGGCCGACGCCTGTTCCGGGGCGGTTGCCGGAGACGGCGGCGGTGCTGGCGGTGCGGCGGGGCGTGCGGGAGTGGGTGGCCGGGCAGGGCGGGCGGATGCCGGTTGTCGTCGGGTTGTCCGGGGGTGCCGATTCGCTGGCGTTGGTGGCGGCGGCTGTGGTCGAGGCCGGGGACGTGACGGCGGTGGTGGTCGACCATCGGTTGCAGGACGGGTCGGGGGAGGTGGCTCGGCGGGCGGCCGCGCAGGCGCTGGGGCTGGGGTGTGTGGACGCGGTGGTGGTGCCGGTGGAGGTCGGGCGCGAGGGGGGTGTCGAGGCGGCGGCGCGGGCGGCTCGGTACGCGGCGCTGGACGCGGTGCGGGACGGGCGGCCGGTATTGCTGGGGCACACGCTCGACGATCAGGCCGAGACGGTGCTGCTCGGGTTGGGGCGCGGGTCGGGCGGTCGCTCGATTCAGGGGATGGCGGCCTGGAACGCGCCGTGGGGGCGGCCGCTGCTCGGGGTGCGGCGGGCGCAGACGGTGCGGATGTGCGCCGATTTGGGGATCGAGCCATGGGACGACCCACACAACACCGATCCCGGATACACCCGGGTGCGGGTGCGCGCCGAGGTGTTGCCGTTGCTCGAGGACGTCCTCGGCGGCGGGGTCGCCCAGGCTTTGGCCCGCACCGCCGATCAGCTGCGTGAGGACGGAGCTGTCCTCGACGCCCTCGCCGACGAGCTACGACATTCGGCGACCCTCCCGCCCGCGCCGGGTGGCCTCGACGACACCGAACGCCCCCGGCTCTCGATCGAGATCCTGCTCACTGCACCCGCGGCCTTGCGGCGGCGGGCGGTGCGGGCCTGGCTGGCCGACCTGGGCGTCAGCGGGGTGAAGAACGCGCATTTACAAGCTGTCGACGAGCTGGTGAGCGGCTGGCGGGGGCAGGGCGGGGTCGCGGTGGGTGGCGGGAGCCGGGCCCACAGGTTGGTCGTGACGCGTGAGCATGGCACGCTGACGGTGCGCGCACAGCCGCGTATCGATGCCACATAATGAACCGGCCCGGTCGGGATCGACATCACGAAGGGACACCCACTTCCGTGTACGGAGACGACATCGCATCGGTGCTGATCACCGAAGCCGAGATCAAGGCCAAGATCGAGGAACTGGCCGAGCTCGTCGCGAAGCGGTACCCGCCCGACAGCCCCGAAGGCGACCTGCTGCTGATCTGCGTGCTCAAGGGCGCGATCTTCTTCATGACCGACTTCGCCAGGGCGTTGCCGATTCCCACCCAGCTGGAATTCATGGCCGTGTCCTCCTACGGCTCGTCCACCTCGTCCTCGGGCGTGGTGCGGATCATGAAGGACCTCGACAAGGACATCGCGGGCCGCAATGTGCTGATCGTCGAGGACATCATCGACTCGGGCCTGACCCTGTCCTGGCTCAAGCGCAACCTGTCCACCCGCAACCCCGCCTCGCTGGAAGTGGTGACCCTGCTGCGCAAGCCCGACGCGCTGCGCACCCCCGTCGACGTGGCCCACGTGGGTTTCGACATCCCCAACGAGTTCGTCGTCGGCTACGGCCTCGACTACGCCGAGCGCTACCGCGACCTGCCCTACATCGGCACCCTGAACCCCGCGGTCTACTCGTAGCTCCCGGCCGGCCCGATCGGATCGGACCGCGATAGTCGGGCGCGGGCCGGGGGTGCCCGGCCAAGGTTGAGGTCGAAGGAGGTCGCGTGATCTCGGCACTCAACCGGCTCGTCGACATCGTCGAGGAGCGGCTCACCGAAGAACTCACCGTCACCGAGGTGGCGCGTGAGCTCGGCACCACCGAATACCACCTACGCCGGATGTTCTCGGCGCTGGCCGGTATGCCGCTGTCGGAGTACGTCCGGCGGCGGCGGATGACCGTGGCCGCGGCCGATGTCGTGCGCGGTGCGGACGACTTGCTGAGCATCGCGGTCCGCTACGGCTACGGCTCGACCGAGGCGTTCGGCCGTGCGTTCCGCGCGGTGCACGGCACCAGTCCCGGTGACGTCCGTCGTGACGGCGGCCCCCTTCGCACACAACCACAGCTCAGGTTCCGCCTGACCGTCGAAGGGAACACCCCCATGGACACCCGTATCGCCGACCGCCCCGCCTTCCGCCTCATCGGCCACGCGACCCGCGTTCCGCTCGTGCACGAGGGCGTGAACCCGCACATCCAGCAGCACATCGCGGCGCTGCCGCCACACGAGCACGCGCGGCTGAAGGCGCTCGGGAACCTCGAACCGGCGGGTCTGCTGCAGGTCAGCGATGGTCTCGAACCCGACAGTGCCGAGGGCAGCGAGCTGACCTACCTGCACGGGGTCGCGGTCGCCGCCGATACCAGCGCACCCGTTGACCTCGACGTCATCGAGGTGCCCGCCGGCGCCTGGGCGGTCTTCCGGACCGAGGGCCCGCACCCGCAGGCCATGCAGAGGGCCTGGGCGGCGACGGCGACCGAGTGGTTCCCGTCCAACCCGTGGCGGCTGCGTCCCGGGCCGTCGATCGTGGCGGTGCTCGACCGCGCCGCCGATTTCCGCACCGCGACCTGCGAGCTGTGGCTGCCGGTGGAACCGGTCAGCTGACGACGCGCTCCAGCGCTTTCAGATCGGCCTCCAGGGCACGGAACAGCAGGTAGGACGTGACGAAGGCGATGATCCCGCCGACGCACAGGACGCGCACGGCGATGATCACCGACGGGATATCGGTGGGCGGCAGGAAGGTCAGCCCGGCCACGGCGAGCAGCGGGACCGATGCGGCGACGGCCAGATACCAGGTGCTGCGTCTGCTCAACGCGCGCAACCACTGGCCGTCCTCGGCGCTGATCTCGCCGTGGCGCAGGAACACCGGGTAGACGCAGCGGACCAGGTAGTAGGTCACCAGGAAGAACGGGTAGGCCACCGCGATCGCGCCGCAGACCAGCAGCGACGCCAGGAAATGCACGACGGCCCGGCCGGGGACGTCGCCGGTGGCCAGCTGTAGTGCCAACGGGAAGGTCAGCCCGGACACCGCCCAGAGCGAGAAGGCGACGACCACCGCCCGGTCACCGAAACGCAGTGTGTCGTGGCGGGCGCGCAGCAGGGTGTCGGTGTCGTAGCGGCGGCCTTTGCGCAGGCCGCGCGGTACCCCGAGGACGAAGCGCGACAGGTAGATCAGCAGCGCGGCGCCGCCGGGGAAGAAGATCAGGTTCACCGCGGCGGTGATCAGGATGAAGGTCTGCTGGGCGGACTCGCCGAGCCTGCTCACCACCAGGTTCTCGTTGTGCTGGATGTTGTACCAGGAGGCCAAGGCGTTCGGGACGCCGATCGCGAGCACCAGCACCGGCAGCGTCCACTTCCGCAGTCGCAGCCGCCAGCTGTGCGGCGGTGGGTCGACCAGGTCGCGGGCCCGGTCGTCGAGGCAGAGCTCGAACTGCTTGGCCAGCACAGCGCCGTCGGGCCAGCGCTGGGACCGGTCGGGTTCCAGGCAGGTCAGCAGCACGCGGCGCAGTGCGGCGGGGCAGTCCGGGGGCACCCGGTCGAGAGCCTCGGCGTCGACTCCCGCCGTGCGGTGCTCGAGCATCGCCTCGAGGGTGGTCTCGTCGCCGTGGCCCTCCTGGGCGGTGCTGTCGTCGAACGGCTTGGCCCCGGTCAGCAACTCCCACAGCACGACCCCGAGGGAGTAGATGTCGGAGCGGGTGTCCAGGTCGGCGGCGGTGCGGCCGAGGCCGGGATGACATGCCTCGAGCTGTTCGGGGGACATGTACGACAGTGACCCGCCGAAGTACGAGACCGGGCTGGTCCCGGCGACCGTGCGGCTGAAGCTGATGTTGAAGTCGGCGAGCTTGGGCACGCCCTCGGCGGTCAGCAGCACATTGGCCGGTTTCACGTCACGGTGCAGCACGCCGTGCGCGGCGGCGTAGTCGAGGGCTTCGGCGAGGCGGCGGCCCAGCCAGGCCACGGTTTCCGGCCAGCTCAGCGCGGCCAGTTCGTCGCGCACGCTGGAATCGGTGGGCCGGATCTCGCCCTTCTCCTCCATCGCCGCGTCCACCGCGTCGAGCAGCAGTTTGCCGCTGCGTTCGCCGGCCGGGGTCGCGCGGACCCAGCGCAGCAGTCCGAGCAGGGTGCCGCCGGGCAGGAACTGCATGTAGAGCAGGCGCAGCCGGCGCGAGTCCGGACCGGCCGTGGTGCCGGTGTCGAGGAGTTGCTGATCGAATACCCGCACGATGTAGTCGTGGTCGAGCTGGGCCAGGGTTTGCGGTTCGGTGCCGCGGTCGGCGGAGACCTTCACCGCGACCAGCCGCTGCATCGAGGTCTGCCTGGCCAGGAAGACCCGCGCGAACGCGCCGGAACCGAGCCCGGTGAGCAGTTCGAAATCGCCGATCCGCTGGCCGATCTCGATGCGGTCCAGCGGTTCGAACGCATCGGGAACCGAGTCCGCGGCGGTGGCTGCCGAGGTCGCGGTCGCGGTGAGGTCGAGCTCCGGACTGGTCATCTCGGTAGTACGAGTCGGGTCCGGTGATTGGTTCACCGCCGGTTCGCTGCGGTGGGTGCTCTGGTCGAGTTCGTCGCTGTTGAGCAGGGCGCGCAGGCTGGCCGCCTGATGCGGGTATTCGCGCAGGCACTCGCGCGGATCGACGCGCTCGCCGCTGTGCCTGCGGATGACGAACTCCTCGAACACCAGCCCGGGCGGCAGTCCGGCCGGATCCAGTTCGGGGAACTCCGCGCAGTACTGCGCGAGCCGTTTGCGGTCGATGTGCTCGCTCGCGTGATGCAGCCAGCGGTGCCGCAGGTCGACGCGGATCAGTTCGTGCAGCGCCTGCCTGCGCAGGGTCTGCGCGTCGGGCAGGAAATCGGCCAGTTCGGGCGGTTCACCGGCGGTCCGGCTCCACGCCGAGTAGAACGCATCGACCATGTCTGCGCGCAGCTCGACCCGACGACCGGCACCTTCGTCGGGTCGTTCACCGCTTGCGGTGTTATCGCTCATCAACCGACCTAAAGGTTCGTGCGACACCCAACGCCATGGGCCCTCGAGCCGCTCCCGAAATGATAACTTGCGCCTCGAGAGCTGATCACCCGAATTTCGACGACCATGCGAACGGGGGCGAATCCGCAGATGCACGAGGACCTCACAGCGGTAGCATGGGAGTCCGTCGACGACGACGGCGTGACGGACGCTGAGGTGACGATGATTTCGTCCCACCCACCCGACGACGAATACCCCATCGGGGGTCCGGCCGCGGCAGTGGCCGCGCGGGTCCGCGCAGGCACCATCACGCCCGTCGATGTGGTGGGCGAGGCGCTCACCCGGATCGCCTCGGAGAATCGCAAGATCAACGCGTTCACCGTCGTGCGCTCGGAACGGGCCCGTGTCGAGGCCAGGGAGCTGGCGGCGCGCGACGATCTCGACGAACTGCCGCTGGCCGGGGTGCCGGTGGCGATCAAGCAGAACATCGCGGTGACCGGGGAGGCCACGCGCGTCGGTTCGGCGGCGACCTCGGCCACGCCTGCGGCGGCTGATCACCCGGTGGTCGCGCGGTTGCGGGCCGCGGGCGCGATCGTCGTCGGGTTGACGGCGATGCCCGAGCTGGGGCTGTGGGCGACCACCGACGGGGACGGGCGGGTCACCCGGAATCCGCGGGATGTCGGCCGGTCGCCGGGCGGGTCGTCCGGGGGCGCGGCCGCGGCGGTGGCCGCCGGTCTGGTCCCGATCGCGCACGGCAACGACGGGCTCGGCTCGATCCGGGTGCCCGCCGCGGCCTGCGGTGTCTTCGGGATCAAGCCGGGGCGGCAGGTGGTGCCCAGCGAGATCGGCGCCGATTCCTGGGGCGGCATGGCCGAGAACGGGATTCTGGCGACGACGGTGTCGGACGCGGCGCTGGCGCTGTCGGTGCTGGCCGGGCGCTCGGATCTGGCCGAGGTGCGCGCGCCGCAGCGACTACGCGTCGGGCTGGCCGTGGCTCCGCCGTCGCGACTGGTCCGGATGGATCGACACTGGACGGCGGCGGCGCGCACCGCGGGTGCGCGCGCGGCAGCGGCCGGGCATCTGGTGGAACCGGTCGAACTGCCCTACGGCGACGCGGCGGTGAGCATGCTGCTGCGCTGGCCGACCGCAGGCCTGGCCGACGCCGAGCGGCTCCCGAATCCGGCGGTGTTGCAGCGCCGGACCCGGCGGCATCTGGCGCTGGGCCGGGTGATCCGCAGGCTCGGGCTGGTCCGCCCGCAACAGGTCGACCGGACCGAGGCCCGGCTGCTGGACTTCTTCGAGAATTTCGATGTGGTGATCACCCCGACGCTGGCCGCGCCGCCGCCGAAGGCCCGGCGGTGGAGCGGGCGTGGCTGGGGCGCCAATGTTTTCGCTTCGGTGCGCTACGCGCCGTTCACCGGGCTGTGGAATCTGCTCGGCTGGCCCGCCGCGTCGGTGCCGATGGGCGTGCACCCGGAGGCACACACGCCGCTGGCCGCGCAGCTGGCCGGGCCGCCGGGCAGCGAGGCCACCCTGCTCGGCCTCGCCGCCCAGCTGGAGCTGTCGAACTAGACCGCGATCGCCTGCGGCTGCGGGGTGGGCTCGGAGAAACCGCCGTCGACGGCGCGACCGGCGAACTCCAGGATGGTCGGGCGCGAGTCGTCGGCGCGCCAGGCCACCGCGAGCTCACACGGGGTGAGTCCGGCGACCGGGCGGGCGGTCAGGCCGGGCCAGCGGTACATCGGCACATTGTTCTCGGCGAGCAGGCACACGCCGAGGCCCAGGCTGACGGCCTCGAGCTTGTCCTCGGGGGTGGCCGCCTCGGCACCGATCTTGGCCGCACGGCCGCCACGGGCGTCGTTGCCGAGCCAGAAGTCGCGCACCGCACCGGCTTCGGTGGGCAGGGCGATGAACGGCTCGTCGAGCAGATCGGCGAACTCGATCGTCTCCTGCTCGGCCAGCGGGTGGGTTTCGGGGAGCAGCACCCAGCGCGGCTCGGTGCGCAGCACCTGCCAGCGGTAGCGGTTGGGGTCGGGCAGCGGCAGCCACACCAGGGCCAGGTCGGCCTGGCGGCCCGCGAGTCCGCTGGACGGGTCGTTCCAGGAGGCGGAGTGCAGGGCGAGGCGGTGTCCGCTGGCGCTCTCCAGATCGTTGAGCAGGCCGCGCCCGAGCGCGGACTGGATACCGACGCGCAGCACTTCGCCTGCTTCCTGCAGGGAGACGTTGGTCACCTCCCACAGCTCCAGGATCTTGCGGGCGCCTTCGAGCAGTTCCTTGCCCGCGACGGTGAGGGCGACGCTGCGCTGGTTGCGGTCGAACAGGACCACGTCGAGCTGGCGTTCGAGCTGGCGGATCTGCCGCGACAACGTCGGCTGAGCGATGTGCAACCGCTGGGCGGCGTTGGTGAAATGCAGTTCCTCAGCGACGGCGACGAAATACCGCAGATCGCGCAAATGCGGGTCCATAGCACCTTGCTATCAGAATCGGTCGGGAAATTCCAGCCGAAACGGGCAAGGAAGTTCGCGGAGGTGGATCAAAACAGTCACCAGGTTGGTAACGCACAGCATATGGCCTGACATGGTGCGCCGCACCATCGAGTCCGGTTTTCCTGGCCGAGATCGGTACCCCCGGGACCCTTCTCGTAGCGCTGGACGGTTGACCAGCGCAAATGCGTTGGGATTCACACATCGTGCCTGGCCGCGGGCTGTGTGGCGACCCCGGAAACGGGCGCGGAATCCCGCTGCCGACCGGGTGTAGCGCGCCCCGGGCGGTTAGGGGAGTGATGTTCATCACTTACAGGTTTCACGGCCGGAGAATCGGCTGCGGCGACACGCTCGCCGCAGCCGGAATCCGTTGCTACTTACCGTCCTTCAGCCGCAACAAGGCAGGCAGATCGATGCGGCGCAGACCGCGCGCACCCGCCGCCCGCATCGCCCCGAGCGAGAAGATGATCTTGTTCATGTCGTACGGGAACCAGAGCGGCTCCTTGGCCATCGTCGGCAGCTTCGGCTTGGTGATGGCCTGGGCGCGGCAGTACTTGCGCAGCCCGTTGGCGCCACCCCAGCGCGCGCCCACGCCGGACTGACCCCAGCCGCCCATCGGCATGGCGAAATTGAACAGGTTCGCGAAGACGTCGTTGATGTTCACCGCCCCCGCGTTCAGCTGCCGGGCCACCCGCTCGCCACGCTGCTTGTCACCGGTCCACACCGAAGCCGACAGGCCGTAGATCGAATCGTTGGCCAGCCGGATCGCCTCGGCCTCATCGGCCACCTTCATCACCGGCAGCGTCGGCCCGAAGGTCTCCTCGGCCACACACGACATCGAATGATCCACATCCACCAGCACGGTCGGCTCGAAGAAAGTACCGACCCCGGTGCGCTTGCCGCCGGTGGTCACCCGCGCGCCGGCCGCCACCGCCTCATCGACATGGCGCTGCACGATGCGCGCCTGGTTCTCGTTGGCCAGCGCGCCCACCTCGTGCGCGGACGCGCGCCCGTCGGCGCCCTGCCGCAGCGCGGACACGGCCGCGGTCAGCTTCTCCACGAACACGTCGTAGACCGGGGCCTCGACATAGACCCGCTCGACCGAGATACACACCTGACCGGCGTTGAACATGCCGCCGAAGGCGATACCGTGCGCGGCCCGGTCCAGGTCGGCGTCGGCCAGCACGATCGCCGGATCCTTGCCGCCCAGCTCGAGGCTGTAGGGCACCATCCGCTCCACACAGGCAGCCGCGATCTTGCGGCCGGTCGCGGTGGAACCGGTGAACTGGATGTAGTCGGCATTGCCGACGACCGCGCCGCCGGTCGCGCCCGCCCCGGTGACCACCTTGAACACCGGCGGCGCGCCGATCTCGGCCCAGCCGCGCGCCAGCTCCACCGCCGAGAGCGGGGTCACCTCCGACGGCTTGAGAATCACCGCGGCACCCGCGGCCAGCGCCGGGAACACATCGATCGCCGGCATGGCGAGCGGGAAGTTCCACGGCGTGATCACCCCGACCACCTGGTGCGGGCGGTAGGCGACGGTCAGGCTCTTCACCCGCGCCAGCGGGCTGTGCGGGGACGGATGGTCGTCGGCGAGGAACTTCGCGGCCCGGCGCGCGTAGTAGCCGATCAGGTCGACGGCGAAAGCCGGATCGATCAGCGCGTCCACGCGCGGCTTGGCCGTCTCCGACTGCAACACGTCGGCGAGCTGCTCGGTGTTGTCGATGAGCCAGTCCTGCAGCTTCAGCAGCCACTCTTTGCGGCCCTCGGGGCCGATGGCCTCCCATTCGGGCTGGTAGAGACGCAGTTCCCGGACCGCCGCCGCGACATCGTCGGGCGAGGTGTCCGGCACGGTGCCACTGACAGCGCCGGTCGCTGGGTTACGTACCTCGATCACCGAGGCGGTCCGGTCAGTATTGGTATCGGTCACGGTGTGTTGCTCCTGTGTTTGTTGGAGCGCTGGCGCGCTCGAGTTCGCGCCCCCTTGGGTCCCGTCGATCAGGCACCGTTGCTTGCTCCTTCGTCGCCTACGCAACGGCGCCTGAT
>NZ_JBHZBX010000031.1:0-50808 GCF_042755165.1 Nocardia sp. NPDC059177
GTCGGCGGCGAGCGCGCGGGCAACACCGACGCGCTGCTGCTGGCCGCCGGACATGTCCCAGCCCTCCCGCTGCCGGTACTTCACCACCTGGAAGGCCAGGGCGTCGACCGGCTTGTCGAGATACCAGTGCGCGACCGCGCGCTGCAGGCCGCGACCCCAACCGCGGAACTGCTCGGCGTAGCCGGCGAACAGGAACAGGTGGGTGCCGGTGCGCGCGACCAGCGGCAGCGCGGCCAGCGCGGCACGGCGGCCGTCGAGGTCGCCGACCGAAGCGGCGGCCGCCAGGGCGAACAGTGCCGGGTTCGCTCGCGGCGCCCGGCCGGAAGTCGAGATCTCGACGATCTCGCGCACCAGCTCGGCGGTGTGCGCACGCGCGTACTCGACGATGAAATCGGCATTGTCCGCGGTCAGCGCGGCGGCGGAGACGTAGTACGTTCCGGATTCCGTGCCGAGTGTCAAGAACCGGCGCACGCGCGCCTGCGCAGTGATCTCGAAGACGAAGCCGCCCGCGTCACCGGGGACCTGCCTGCGGTCGGCGGGCGAGGTCTGTGGCGTGGCGCGACGAGAAATGCGCGACAGAATGTTCATGGTTCCCCCTCCGATACGTCGACCGGCGTTGCAGTGTCGGTCCCGGGACCCTCCGGGACATGTGTGCGGTGATGAGCGGACGGACATGTGTGCTCGACCGAGAACGGAAATCGCTTTCCGCCGCGGGGCTCGAACCCGCTCGACCCGAAGGTCATTACCAGATAACCGACCGAATCCGGTCCGTCCTGCTCATCTACCCAGGGCAATCGCGCGGCGGGCGTGTGTGTTCGACCGGAAGGTGCTCTACCAGCTGAGCTACCACCACCTCGCGGTGGCGGGCGGGATTCGAACCCGCGACATCCCCATCTGAATTGGTAACCGATCGAATCCGGTCCGCCGTGCGACTGCTGAACTGAAAGGTACTGCACCCCTCCGATCCCGGCCACCGAATTAATTCGGGCGCCTAGGTGTTCCGATATGAGAAACAAGAGTGTGTCAGCTTGCGCCGTCGCCGGTCAGCGCTCATCCACCGTGGCGACCGCGACGACCACACCGTCGACAACTGTTCTCCCGCAGACGAGTTCGCCACCGCCGGCGAGCAGTGCCGCCGCCTCCGCGACACCGGGGGTACCGACGGCCCGCTCCGTCCGGACGGACCGGTATCGCACGTCGACCCCGGCCAGTTGCTCGGCAGTGAAGGTGATCAGCGGTACGCCCAGGCTGTCGGCGGCCGCGCGAACGCCGGAGTCGGCCGCGCGCCGATCGAGCGTCGCCAGGCAACGAACAGCCGCGTCACCGGCCACCGACTCGACGCCCCGCAGAATCCTCGCCGCCTCGGTGCCCGGACGAACCCCGACACCGATCGCGACAGCGGAATCCGCCGAGCCGGCCACCCCATGACCCGTCATCGTGGTCAGCGGGGGGTGAATCGGGCTGCGGCGGTGACGAATCGGGCGATGGCGCCGGGATTGCCCGCGGGGTGGGTGTGCAGGTAGGAGGCGTGCACCTGGCGGACCACGGCGCCCTCGGCGACGGAACCCGTTGCGCGCCAGCCCCATGCGGCGTTCTCCTGGCCGGTTCGCACGAGCCGGGTGCGATGGAATTCGTGACCGCGGACGCGGGCACCCGCTCGCCACAGCGGCGAATCGTGCAGGGCGACCGCGTCGCGGTAGCCGAGGGTCAGGCGTGGGCCGAATTCCGCGTCGGCGTCGACGACACCGGCCATCGGATGCCCGTCGAGGGTGCGGGTCAGGTACAGCAGTCCGGCGCATTCGGCATGGATCGGCAGCCCACCGGCCGCCAGGTCCGCGACCGCCCGGCGCAGTCGCTCATTGGCCGACAACTCGCCCGCATGCTCCTCCGGGAACCCACCCGGCAACACCAATCCCGCAGTGCCATCGGGGAGTTCGTCACTGAGCGGATCGAAGACCGCGACCTCGGCACCGGCCGCGATCAGGAGCTCCCGATGCTCGGCGTAACCGAACGTGAACGCCGGTCCCCCAGCGATCGCGATCAACGGCACATCGCCCGCAGCACCAGTCACCGGCGCCCACCCGAAGACCGTCGACTCACCCACCACACCGTCGGCCGACCAAACCAGGTCGACGCCACGGCCGGCGTCAGCCGCCGATCCACCCCATCGCCCCAGGGTCGGGTAGTCCCCGGCGGCGGCCACAGACTCCTCCGACCCACCCTGCGCCGAGTCGCTATGAGTGGCCCCCGCACCGCCACCCGACACACCCTGCGCCGACGCGATACGAGCGGCCGACGCGGGTCCACGCGATCGGCCGTGGGCAGCGGCTTCGGCGAGTTCGGCGGTAGGGTCCCAGGCCGGTCCGCGGACGGTGGTGCCTGCGAGGGCGACCAAGGCGGGCAGGTCGACGTGGGCGGCGACCAGTTCGGTCATCGCGTCGACGGCGGCGGTGGCGGCGGTGCCGTGCTCGACGGCGGGGATCAGGCCCAGATGCCGTGAGGGGACTTCCAATTCGGCCATCCGGGGCAGCGCGCCGAGGACCGGGATCCCCACGCGGTCGCAGGCGGCGCGCAGTACCTGCTCGTGCCGTTCGCTGCCGACGCGGTTGAGAATCACTCCGCCCAGGCGCACCGAGGAGTCGAAGGTGGCGAAGCCGTGCAGCAGAGCCGCCAGACTCTGGGAGTGGCCGCGCGCATCGACGACCAGCACGACCGGCGCACCCAGCAGACTCGCCACCTGCGCGGTGGACCCCTCCGCCACGGCCTCGGTCCGGTGCTCGTCGATCCGGCCGTCGAACAGGCCCATCACGCCCTCGACCACAGCGATGTCGCAGCCGCGCGCACCGTGCCGATACAGCGGCACCACCCGCGGCTCCCCCACCAGCACCGGATCGAGATTGCGACCCGGCCTGCCCGCGGCGAGCCCGTGATATCCGGGGTCGATGTAATCGGGCCCCACCTTGAACGGCGCCACCCGATGCCCGGCCCGCCCCAGCGCACCGATCAGCCCGGTCGCCAACGTCGTCTTCCCGCTGCCGGACGCCGGTGCCGCGATCACCACCGCCGGCGCAGTCACCATTCGATGCCGCGCTGGCCCTTGCGGCCCGCGTCCATCGGGTGCTTCACCTTGGTCATCTCGGTGACCAGGTCGGCGGCCTCGATCAAGGCTTGGGGGGCGTCGCGGCCGGTGATGACGACGTGCTGGTTGCCGGGGCGGTGGGTAAGGGTGTCGACGACCTCGTCGATGTCGACCCAGCCCCACTTGAGCGGGTAGGTGAACTCGTCGAGGACGTAGAAGCGGTGCTGTTCGGCGGCGAGGCGGCGGGAGATCTCCTGCCAGCCGGCCAGTGCGGCGGCGGCGTGGTCCTCCTCGGTGCCGTGTTTGCGGGTCCAGGACCAGCCCTCACCCATCTTGTGCCACTCGACCGCGCCACCCGCGCCGGTCTCCTCGTGCAGGGCGCCGAGGGTGCGGAAGGCGGCCTCCTCGCCGACCTTCCACTTGGCGCTCTTCACGAACTGGAACACCGCCACGTCGAAGCCCTGGTTCCAGGCCCGCAACGCCATCCCGAACGCGGCGGTGGACTTCCCCTTGCCCGGCCCCGTGTGCACGGCCAGCACCGGCTGATTGCGCCGCTGCCGCGTGGTCAGCCCGTCCTCGGGAACGACCTCGGGAACACCTTTGGGCACAGGAAACTCCTCTTCTCGGCACACACCGACCCTCGACGCATCGCCCCTCTTTCTATCAGCACCCACCCACACCCCCCGACCCACTCCCAGCCGCTCCCTCAGCCCGCCATCGACAACGACGCCAGCACTCCCCGCGACCACAGACGCAGATCCACCGCACACCACGCACATCAGCACCGTGCGTCAGCCCGAACACCGATTGCACTCCCCCGCGACACCCGACGCCAGCGACGGTCCTGCCACCGACCCCGTCGCCCGGAGTCCGCGCCGACCTACGCAGGCCGGCCTACGAGCAGTACCGCGAACAACTCTCGCCGACGGTGTCACCCACCGACTCATCCAGAACAGGCGGTACGGCCACCGGACACCACTCCGAACTACACCACGCGGGCAGCCGGCCCGTGCGCGCTACCACCGACGACTTCGGCGACCGGTGTCACCCGCCGATGCGTCCAGAACAGGCTGATCGGCCGCCGGACACCACACCGAGCTACACCACGCGGGCAGCCGGGGCGCGAGCATACCGCGAAAGACCTCGCCCACGGTGTCACCCGCCGACCCGTCCACATCGGGCCGTTCGGCCGCCGGACACCACTCCGGGCTACGCCGCGCGGGCAGCCGGTCCGTGCGCGCTACCGCGGACGACCTCGGCGACGGTGTCGCCGGTCAGCTCGTCCAGGCGGAGGTAGCGGGCGCGGAGGTCGCGGGCGAGTTCGGCGGCCAGGCCGAGGCGGATCATGCCGCGTTCGCAGTCGATGACCATGGCGGTGTGACCTTCACCGGCCAGCAGGCGGGCGGCGGTGCGGGCGCGGGGCAGCGGGTCGGTGCCGCCGGTGGCGCGGCCGTCGGTGAGCAGCACCAGCATCGGGCGGCGGCGGGGGTCACGGACGTGTTCGCGGGCGATCACCTCGCGGGCCTTCAGCAGACCGGCGGCGAGCGGGGTCTTGCCGCCGGTGCGCAGGCCGGCGAGGCGGCGTACGGCGATGTCGACCGAGGAGGTCGGCGGGAGGACGAGTTCGGCCTCGCTGCCGCGCACACTGATCACGGCGACCTTGTCGCGACGCTGGTAGGCATCGCGCAGCAGGGTGACGATGGCGCCGGTGACGGCGGTGAGCCGGTCCCGCGCAGCCATCGAACCGGAGGTGTCGACGACGAAGACCACCAGGTTCCCTTCGCGCCCTTCGCGATACGCGCCACGCAGGTCCTCGGCGGCCAGGGCCAGCGGTCCGCCGAACCGGCCGCGCTCGAATTGCCGTGGGGCGGCGGCGAAGACGGTGCCGAGCAGGTGCAGGCCGGTGGAGGTGTCGGTGCTGGGACGGACCGTGCGGCCGGTGCGGGTCTGGGCCCGGGAGCGTCGGCCCGGCGCGCCTTCACCGATGCCGGGGACCTCCCAGCGCGGCGCCGGCTTGCCCGCCGAACCCGGTGTGCCCGAGACACTCTCGCCGGCGGGACGCGAACCCGAGCCGCCACCGTTCGGCGGACCGCCGGGACCGTTGTCCGGGCCACCGCCGTCAGGACCACCGTCATCGGGGCCGCTACCGTCGGGACCGCCGTCGTCGGGACCGCTACCGTCCGGATCGCCGTCGGGGCCACCATCCGGGGCACCGTATTCGGGGCCGTTGCCGGCAAGGTCCCCACCGCTGTGCCCCTGGCTCCGCGGGTTGTTGCCGCCGGAACCCTCGCCCGGATCGGGATCGTCCTCTGCCGACCGTCCGTCCGGACCGATATCCGGCGCGGACTCCGCCCCGTCCATCATCGACTCGTCGAAATCTTCGGCCGTGGCGGCGTGTTCGACCTCGTCGGCCGCCGCCCGCATCGCCTCGTCCAGCTGTTCCTCGCTGATCCCCGGCTCGTCGAACGGATCCCGCCTGCGCCGGTGCGGCAGCGCGAGCTCGGCGGCCACCCGCACGTCGTCCTCGGTGACCTGGTCGCGCCCACGCCACGCGGCATGCGCGGTCGCGGTGCGGGCGACCACCAGGTCGGCGCGCATCCCGTCCACATCGAAGGCCGCGCACAGCGCCGCGATCCGGCGCAGCTCGGCATTGTCGAGTCCCACCCCGGGCAGCCGGTCCCGCGCGGTCAGAATGCGTTCGGCGACAACCTGATCGGCGTCGGTGTAGCGGGCGGCGAAACCGGCCGGATCGGCCTCGTAGTCGAGGCGGCGGCGCACCACCGCCATGCGGGTGTCCACATTTCGGGAGGCTGCCACGTCGACGGTGAGGCCGAAGCGGTCCAGCAACTGTGGACGCAGCTCGCCCTCTTCGGGATTCATGGTGCCGACGAGCACGAACCGCGCCGGATGCGAATGCGAGACCCCGTCGCGCTCCACGTGCACCCGCCCCATCGCGGCCGCGTCGAGCAGCACGTCGACCAGGTGGTCGTGCAGCAGGTTCACCTCGTCGACGTAGAGCACGCCGTGATGGGCCGCGGCCAGCAGACCGGGCCGGAACGCCTGCTCACCGTCGCGCAGCACCCGTTCGAGGTCCAGCGAGCCGACCACGCGGTCCTCGGTGGCGCCGACGGGCAGTTCCACCAGCCGCGCGGGCCGGGCACCGGTCTCGTCGACGACCGGGGGCAGCAGCTGCGCCAGCGCGCGCACCACCGTCGACTTCGCGGTGCCCTTCTCGCCGCGCACCAGCACCCCACCGATCCCGGGATGCACTGCCGACAAGATCAACGCCAGCTGCAGCTGTTCCTGGCCGACCACAGCGGAGAACGGGAAGCCCACCTCACCGACCGGCCGAGCGGCGGTGTGCGGACCAGCGGCGACATCAGCGAAACCAGGCACGCCCCCACTCTATGCGCGCGCCTGATCACGCCCCGCGCCGGGCGACCGGCGTAATCGTGCAATCGGCGCACCGCGAGTCAGAATACTGATCGAGACGACGCGCTTTGCACGAATACGCCGGGTTCGCCGCGGCACCGGTCCACGAGCTGGTGCAGCATCCGGCTTCACGATCGGCAGGACCTGGAGCTAGCCCCGGCGCATCGGGGTATGCGGGATGCCATCGTCGAGGAATTCCGCGCCGTCCGGGGCGAACCCGAAGGCGGCGTACATGTCCACCAGGTGGGACTGGGCGTCGAGGCGGACGGCCGCCCAACCGGTCTCGGCCAGCGCGGCCCGGAGCAGCCGGGTGGCGTAGCCGCGCCCGCGGGCGGGTACGGCCGTACACACCCGGCCGATACGGAAGCTCCGCACGCCGTCCTCGTGGTCTTGGAGCAGGCGCAGCGTGGCGACGACCTCGCCGTCGTCCTCGAACCACAGGTGCTGGGTCGTCGGCAGCAGGTCGCGCCCGTCCAGTTCGGGATAGGCGCACTCCTGCTCGACGACGAACACCTCGACACGCAGCCGCAGCAGCCGGTACAGGGTGGCGGCGTCGAGGTCCGCCGCCCGGGCCTGGTGCGGCGCGACCGTCGACGGCACGGCTCAGACCTGGGCGAAGCCGGCGGCCTCCGGCTGCGCGGACGACACATTGCCGTCCAGCTTCAGCGACTTGTTGGTCCAGTCCCAGACTTCCTGGAACAGGGCCTGGTTCTCCGACAGCTTCTGGCCCAGCGACGGGATCAGCTGCTGCAGCTGCGGGGTCCACTCGGTGTACTCGCGCGGGAAACAGCGCTGCATGACGTCGAGCATGGCGGTGACGCAGGTCGACGCGCCCGGCGAGGCGCCCAGCAGACCGGCGATCGAACCGTCCTCGGCGGAGATGACCGCGGTGCCGAACTCGAGCACGCCACCGGCACCCTTACGCCGGATGACCTGCACGCGCTGACCGGCGGTGATCAGCTCCCAGTCGCGGCCCTCGGCGCGCGGCAGGAACTCCTCGAGCACACCGACCTTGCCGTTCTGCGACTTCAGCAGCTCGGTGATCAGGTACTTGGTCAGGCCCATCTCGGTGAGGCCGACGCCGACCAGCGAGCCGATGTTGTTCGGCTTGATCGACTTGAACAGGTCGCCGTTGGAGCCGTCCTTGAGGAACTTCGGGGTCCAGCCGGCGTAGGGGCCGAACAGCAGGCCCTTGCGGCCGTTGATCACGCGGGTGTCCAGGTGCGGCACCGACATGGGCGGCGCGCCGACCGCGGCCTTGCCGTACACCTTGGCCTCGTGCGCGGCGATCAGCTCGGGGTTGGTCGAGCGCAGGAACTGGCCGCTGATCGGGAAGCCGCCGAAGCCCTTGGCTTCGGAGATGCCGGACTTCTGCAGCAGCGGCAGCGCGCCACCGCCGGCGCCGACGAAGACGAACTTCGCGTTGATCGTGCGCGACTGGTAGGTGCGCAGGTTGCGCACGGTGACGTTCCAGGAGCCGTCGGACTGCTTGTCGAGGTTGCGGACCTCGGTGCCGAAGGCGATCTCGCCGCCGGAGTAGCCGATGTAGGCCAGCAGCTGCTTGGTGAGCGCGCCGAAGTCGATATCGGTGCCGCCGTCGGTCCAGTTCAGCGCGATCGGGTCGGTGAAGTCACGGCCCTTGGCCATCAGCGGCAGGCGCGCGGCGAACTCGTCGGGGGCGTCGATGTACTCCATGCCGCGGAACAGCGGGTGCGGGGCCAGCGCCTCATAGCGCTTGCGCAGGTAGTCGACGTTGTCGGCGCCGTGCACGAAGCTGACGTGCGGGATGGGGTTGATGAAGCCGGCCGGGTCACCGAGGAAGCCGGCGTCGACGCCGGAGGCCCAGAACTGGCGCGAGACCTGGAACCGCTCGTTGATGTCGACGGCCTTGCCGATGTCGACCGAGCCGTCGGCGTTCTGCGGGCTGTAGTTGAGCTCGCACAGGGCCGAATGGCCGGTGCCGGCGTTGTTCCACGGGTCGCTGCTCTCCGCGGCGGCGGCGTCGAGCCGCTCGAACACCGAGATCGACCACTCCGGCTGCAGCTGCCGCAGCAGCGCGCCCAGCGTGGCACTCATGATGCCTGCGCCGATGAGTACTACATCGGTCTTTTCAGTCTTCGCAGCGTTCGACACGGGTACTTCGACTTCCTTGTCCTTCTCAGCTACTCACCGGCGGGTGAGTTCGCTTGGGCGCGGGCGCTTTGGGTGGTGATGCGACTCGCGGTGAATCGCCGGGCGATAGGTTACCCGTCGTTCACCTAAGGCCAATTGTGCACCTCAGCTCACCGGAGTTCTGCAACCGACCTCCCGAATGTGACGTAAACCAACGCCGCACGTCGCGATGACCGCGCGATAGATTGAGGGGTGTGACGAACGAAACCCTCGGCACCGCCGATCGGACCGACGAACAGTGGCGCTCCGACATCCTCGGCGCCGACTACCAGCAGCGGACGCTGCCGTTGGGCCCCGACCCCGACGGTGAGGGCGAAGTGGTGGCCACCCTGGTGCGTTACCTGCCCGCGAACGCCGCCCCAGCGAACGAACCGGCCGTGCTCTACCTGCACGGTTTCACCGACTATTTCTTCCAGGAGCATCTGGCCGAGCACTTCGCGGCCCGCGGTCACCGCTTCTATGCCCTGGACCTGCGCAAATGCGGCCGTTCGCGGCGCGAGGGGCAGAGTGCGCATTTCGTCAGCGATCTGGCGCTCTACGACGCCGAACTCGACGAGTCGCTGCGGATCGTGCGCGCGGAGACCGGCCGGGACGTGCTGATCGTCGCGCATTCGACCGGTGGGCTGGTGGCGCCGCTGTGGCTGGACCGGCTCGAGGCGGCGGGCGGCACGGCGGCGGCGGGGATCGTCGGCGTCGTGCTCAACAGCCCGTGGTTCGACCTGCAGGGTCCGGCGTACTACCGGACCGTCGGCACCTCGATCGTCAACACGGTCGGCAAGCTGCGCGCCTTCGTCGAGCTGCCAGGTCTGGGCGTGAGCACCGCCTACGGCGACAGCCTGCACCACACCCGCGCCGGTGAGTGGGACTACGACCTGGACTGGAAGCCGCTCTCGGGCGAACCGGTGCGGCTGGGCTGGTTGCGCGCCATCCGGCAGGGGCAGGCCCGTCTGCACCGGGGTCTGGCGATCGGCGTGCCCGCGCTGATCCTGCGGTCGCGGATCAGCAAGTTCGCCCGCGCGCACAGCCCCGCGGTGGACGTGGCCGATGCCGTGCTCGATGTCAGACAGATCCAGCGGTGGGCGGGCTGCCTGGGCGAGCGCACCACGATCGTCCCGATCGACGGCGCCCGCCACGACGTGTTCCTGTCCTCGGAATCGGTGCGCGCCAACGCTTTCGCCGAAACCGACAGCTGGCTGGACTGGCTGGCCGCCTACCGCAAGGCCTGACCGGGGCCGCGATCACCACGCCCGCACGCTCGGCGCGGTGATCGCGAACCGGCTACCAGAGGCTGGTACGGAGCACGATCTCGGTGGCCAGTTCGTGGGCGCCCTCGGTGGCGACGTTGTCGACCTCGAGCGGGACCACCCGGAATTCGCCGTAGACGTAGCGCCCCGACGCGTCGGCGGTGGCGCGCGGCAGGCTCTTGGTCACCAGCATGGTGACCGGGAGCTCCAGCGGCGGGCAGGTCGCGTCGGACACGGTGCCGTCGGCGGCGGGCACCGCGGGATGCCCGTGATCGGCGACGACCAGGCTCATGAACCGCCCGAACCGCCCCGCGCACACCCGCCAGGCCAGTGCCGCGCCCGCACCCCGGCCCGCGACGTTCACATACGGCAGCTCGAGCGCGTCGAGGATCGCGTGCACCCCGGCGGGTTCCAGCCCCGCCACCGACTCCACCACGACGGTCTGCAGATCGGATTCGTGCAGCCGCGCGCATACTTGATCGAACACGTCGGCAGGGTCGTCCGTGTCGGGAAGCAACAGCACATTGTGCCGCGATGACGGGCCGTCGACCCGCACTGTCCAGGCCTGGTCACCGACCGTGATCTGCCGAGATTTCATGCCGGTGTACGGTACACGCCCGGACTGAACACAGCACCGTCTTCCGCTCCGCCCGGCCGGTCTGTTTCCCCCCGTATCCTGCGGTTTCCCAACCCGAGGGGCCCGAATTGCCAGACCTGTCACAGCGCCGCGCCCGGCGGTGAGGCCGAGGCTCGGCTCACTACCGAGTACGTGTCGCATCCTTCGCGGCAGTCGGGTCTGGCGGAGTTTCGGCGCACCGAGCAGGGCGGGCAGGCGCTGCGGACGCTGTGCCCGCAGTTTCGCTGAGCTCAGGTGCCGGCTGACCGGGCGAGTCCGGTGTGGACGGTCGGGAGGGTCGGTGGGCTGCCGCCGGCGATCAGCTGGTCGAGGACGGGGAGGTCGACGTGTTGTTCGATCAGGTCAGCCAGCAGGTCCAGTTGGGCGGTGCGGGTGTCGGCGACGGAGGTGCCGGGGGCGACGGTGAAGCCGGTGCGGCCTGCGCGGGCGGCTACTTCGGTGAGCCAGGTGCGGCGGAAGGTGTCGGATTCGAGGAGGCCGTGGACGTGGGTGCCCCAGATCGCTTCTCGGGCACTGCCTTCGGGGATGCCGTTGATCGTCAGCCAGGAAGGGTCGGCGTGGTGGCGGACTCGGCCGTGGTGGATTTCGTAGCCGCTCACCGGGATCCGGGCTGCGGTGCCGGTCACCTGGCGGGTGATCTTGGGGTCGGCGAATTCGATGTCCAGGTCGAGTAGGCCGAGGCCCGCGACGACGGTGGGCGGGGGTGTGGCGGTGCCGTCGGTCTCCGGGGCACGGTCGCCGCCGGTGGCCGGGTGGCGGTCCGGAGCTGTTGCGGCCGGACGATATTCGACGCCGTCGGTGATGCTGCGGCCGAGCATCTGGTAGCCGCCGCAGATGCCGAGGATCGGGCGGCCGGTGGCGGCGCGGGCGCGCAGGGCCGCGTCGATTCCTTTGGCGCGCAACCATTCCAGATCCGAGATCGTGGCCTTGGAGCCGGGCAGGACGACCAGGTCGGCGGTGGCGATCTGGTCGGGGCCGTCGGCCCAGCGGACGGCGACGCCGGGTTCGCAGGCGAGGGCTTCGATGTCGGTGGAGTTGGAGATGCGGGGCAGGCGGACGGCGGCGACGGTGAGCCACTCGGTGCCGTGGGGTGGGCCGGGGCGGCCGACGGGGGTGCCGGCGACGGTGCCGAGGGAGTCCTCGGCGTCGAGCCAGAGGTCGTCGGCGAAGGGCAGCACGCCGAGGGTGGGGCGGCCGGTGAGCGCGGTGAGCTGGTCGAGGCCGGGTCGCAGCAGCGCGACATCACCACGGAACTTGTTGATCAGGAAACCCGAAACGAGTTGCTGGTCTTCGGGTTCCAGTACCGCAACCGTGCCGAACAGATGCGCCAGCACCCCACCCCGGTCGATGTCGCCGACCACCACAACGGGCAGGTCGGTGGCCCGCGCGAGACCCATGTTCGCCAGATCGGTGGCCCGCAGGTTGATCTCGGCGGGTGACCCGGCACCCTCGCAGATCACCACATCGAATTCGGCACGCAGCGAAGCGAGTTCGTCGGCCACCACCTCGCGCAACTGCTGCCTGCGGGTGAAATAGTCACGTGCCCCGACCGTACCGACGGCTTTGCCGCGCACCACCAGTTGCGAGCGCCGGTCACTGCCCGGCTTGAGCAGCACCGGATTGAACCGCACGCTCGGTTCCAGCCCACACGCACGCGCCTGCAACGCCTGGGCGCGCCCGATCTCCCCGCCGTCGAGGGTGACGACGGAGTTGTTGGACATGTTCTGCGCCTTGAACGGCGCCACCCGCACCCCGCGCCGGGCCAGCATCCGGCAGATGCCCGCCACCACAACACTTTTCCCCGCGTCGGAGGTCGTCCCGGCGATCAGCAAGGCCCCGCGCAACCGTGCTGCGTTCACGACAGCACCCGGCATCGCCGGCCGAGCGGGCCACCCACACTGCCGAGCGCACCCGACGGCTGCCCGTCGCCGGCGACACGAGAAGCCACCACGTCGGCCCTCGACCCGGCCGGACTCACGGCAGAGTCAGGATTTCCGCGCCCGTCTCGGTGACGACCAGGGTGTGTTCGAACTGGGCCGTCCACTTGCGGTCCTTGGTGACCACGGTCCAGCCGTCGTCCCAGATGTCGTAGTCGATGCCGCCGAGGTTGATCATCGGCTCGATGGTGAAGGTCATGCCGGGCTCGATCACCGACTCGATCTTGGGCTGGTCGTAGTGCAGGATGACCAGGCCGCTGTGGAAGGTGGGGCCGACGCCGTGGCCGGTGAAATCGCGTACGACGCCGTAGCCGAAGCGGTTGGCGTAGGCCTCGATGACGCGGCCGATCACATTGAGCGCGCGCCCCGGCTTGACCGCCTTGATCGCCCGGTTGGTGGCCTCTTCGGTGCGCTCGACCAGCAGCCGCACCTCCTCGTCGACATCGCCGGCCAGGAAGGTCCGGTTGGTGTCGCCGTGCACGCCGTGGATGTAGGCGGTGACGTCGATATTGACGATGTCACCGTCCTGAACCACCGTCGAATCGGGGATGCCGTGGCAGATGACCTCGTTGAGCGAGGTGCAGCAGGACTTGGGGAAGCCCTTGTAGCCGAGGGTGGAGGGGTAGGCGCCGTGGTCGCACATGTACTCGTGCGCGATGCGGTCCAGCTCGTCGGTGGTGATGCCGGGCACGACGGCCTTGCCCGCCTCGTCGAGTGCCTGGGCGGCGATCTTGCCGGCGATGCGCATCTTCTCGATGGTCTCGGCGGTCTGCACCCAGGGCTCGCTGCCCTCGTTGGCGGTCTTCTTCCACGCGTATTCGGGGCGCTCGATGGAACGCGGGACATCCCGGATCGGCGTCGGGGTGCCGGGAACGAGTGGCTGACGGGTGCGCACGGACATAGGGCGAGTCTAGCTACGCGGGTTCCAATCGGACCACGATGCCCTTGGAGGTCGGCGTATTGCTGATGTCGGCCACGCTGTCCAGCGGCACCAGCACATTGGTCTCCGGGTAGTAGGCCGCCGCCGAACCGCGGCTGGCCGGGTAGGCGACGGCGACGAAGCCCTCGGCGCGGCGCTCGGTGCCGTCGTGCCAGACGCTGACGATGTCGACCACCGCGCCGTCGTCGATGCCGCGTTCGGCCAGGTCGACGGGGTTGACCAGGACCACCCGGCGCGCGTTGTGGATGCCGCGGTAGCGGTCGTTGTGCGCGTACGGGATGGTGTTCCACTGATCGTGGGAGCGCAGTGATTGCAGCAGCAGGTAGCCCGGCGGCACGTCGAGCATGGTGAAGTCGTTGCAGGTGAAGCGCGCCTTGCCGGTGGCGGTGCGGTAAACGCCTTCGTTGACCGGGTTGATCAGCCGCAGCCCGCCCGGCTCGGCGACGCGGGCGTTGAAGTCCGCGAAGCCGGGTACCACGCGCGCGATCCGGTCGCGGATGGTGGCGTAGTCGGCGACGAACTCCTCCCACGGGATCGCGCCGCCCGCGCCGAGGGTGCGCCGCGCGAGCCCGGCGATGATGGCGACTTCGCTGAGCAGTCCGGGCGCGGCGGGCTCGAGCCGGCCACGGGAGGCGTGCACCTCACTCATCGAGTCCTCGACGGTGACGAACTGCTCGCCGGCGGCCTGGATGTCGCGATCGCTGCGGCCCAGGGTCGGCAGGATGAGCGCGGTCTCGCCGCACACGGTGTGTGAGCGGTTGAGTTTGGTGGAGATCTGCACCGTGAGCGCGCACCGGCGCAGCGCCGCCTCGGTGACCGCGCTGTCGGGTGTGGCGCGCGCGAAATTGCCCGCGACACCGACGAAGACGGTGGCCTCGCCGTCGCGCATGGCGCGGATGGCGCCGACCGAGTCGAGTCCGTGCGCGGCGGGCGGGGTGAACGCGAACTCGGCGCCGAGCGCGTCGAGGAACGTTTGCGGCATCCGTTCCCAGATGCCCATGGTGCGGTCGCCCTGGACATTGCTGTGCCCGCGCACCGGGCACACCCCGGCTCCCGGCCGGCCGATATTGCCGCGCAGCAGCAGGAAGTCGACGATCTCGCGGATCGTCGGCACGCCGTGTTTGTGCTGGGTGAGCCCCATCGCCCAGCAGACGATGATCTTCTGGCTCGCCAGCACCCGCTCGTGCACCTGCTCGATCTCGGCGCGTTGCAGGCCGGTCGCGCGCAGGGTGTCGGCCCAGGTGACCGATCTGGCGTGGGCCGCGTAATCAGCGAAGCCGCTGGTGTGTTCGGCGATGAACGCGTGGTCGAGCACGGTGCCCGGTGCCGCGTCCTCGGCGTCGAGCAGCAGGCGGTTGAGCATCTGGAACAGCGCGAGGTCGCCGCCGGGCCGGATCTGCAGGAACTGGTCGGCGATCTCGGTGCCGCGACCGATCACCCCGCGCGGCACCTGCGGGTTCTTGAAGCGCAACAGCCCGGCCTCGGGCAGCGGGTTGACCGCGATGATCCGGCCGCCGTTGCGTTTGGTCTGTTCGAGCGCGGAGAGCATGCGCGGATGGTTGGTGCCGGGGTTCTGGCCGACGACGAAGATCAGGTCGGCGTCGTAGATGTCGTCCAGTGACACACTGCCTTTGCCGACGCCGAGCGTTTCGGTGAGCGCCGATCCGCTGGACTCGTGGCACATGTTCGAGCAGTCGGGCAGATTGTTGGTGCCGTAGGCGCGGGCGAACAGTTGCAGCAGGAACGCGGCCTCGTTGCCGACCCGGCCCGAGGTGTAGAACAGCGCCTGGTCGGGTGCGTCGAGCCCGCGCAGCGTGGTCGCGACCAGGTCGAGGGCCTCGTCCCAGCCGAGCGGTTCGTAGTGGGTGGCGCCGGGACGTTTCACCATCGGCTCGGTGAGCCTGCCCTGCTGGTTGAGCCAGTAATCGGACATGGTGTCGAGTTCGGCGACGGGATGGGTGGCGAAGAACTCGCGGGTGACGCGGCGGGTGGTCGCCTCGTCGGCGACGTGCTTGGCACCGTTCTCGCAGTACTCGTTGGTGTGCCGGTGCTTCGGTTCCGGCCAGGCGCACCCGGGGCAGTCGAAACCCTTGGTCTGGTTGATATTGAGCAGGCTGAGCGCGGCGCGGGTGGGCGAGGTCTGGGCGAAGGAGTATTCGAGGGCGTGCACGACGCCGGGGACCCCAGCTGCCCAGGTCTTGGGCGGGGTGACGGACACGTCGTCGCGGGGGTCCTCGATCGGGGTCATGGTCGCCTCGTTTCCGCTCGCCTGCACCGTCGTTCTCACCATCTCACACCGGGGATCACCCGCCGGGTGCCACAGACCCGAGGGAATGCTAGCGGACCGCGGTCCGTTCAAGAGGTGAGCGGAACAGAAACGAGGTTCACATGGAACTGGGACTCACCACCTTCGCCGAGCTGTACCCCACCGGCGACCGGCCCGCACCGACCGCCGCCGAACGCCTGCGCCAGGTCGTCGACGAGGCCGTCGCGACCGAGGCGGCGGGCCTGGACGTGTACGGCGTCGGCGAGCACCATCGCCAGGATTTCGCGGCGTCCTCGCCTGCCGTCGTGCTCGCGGCCGCCGCGGCTCGTACCGAACGCATCCAGCTGACCAGCGCGGTGACCGTGCTCAGCTCCGACGACCCGGTCCGGGTCTACCAGGATTTCGCGACGCTGGACGGGCTGTCGAACGGCCGCGCCGAGCTGATGGCCGGGCGCGGATCGTTCACCGAGTCGTTCCCGCTGTTCGGCTACGACCTCGCCGACTACGACGCGCTGTTCGAAGAGAAACTGGCGCTGCTGCTGCGCCTGCGCGAGGACGAGCCGGTGACCTGGTCGGGCCGGTTCCGCGCGCCGCTGCGGGACGCGACGGTGTATCCGCGCACCGACGACCGGCCGCTGCCGGTGTGGATCGCGGTCGGCGGCAGTCCAGAATCGGTCATCCGGGCGGGGCTGCTCGGTTTGCCGCTGGCGCTGGCGATCATCGGCGGTCAGCCGGCCCGGTTCGCGCCGCTGGTGCAGCTGTACCACCGCGCGCTCGCCGAGGGCGGCCACGACAAGCAGCCGGTGGCGGTACACGCGCACGGCTATGTCGCCGACACCGACGATCGCGCGGTCGCCGACTTCTACGAGCCGTACGCGCTGGCCATGTCGGTCATCGGCCGCGAACGCGGCTGGGGACCGATGACCCGCGAGCAGTTCGACGCCCTGCGCTCGCAGAGCGGTTCGCTGTTCGTCGGCACGCCCGACTATGTGGCGGGCAAGATCGCCGAGGTCCGCGACACGCTCGGGCTCGACCGGTTCATGCTGCACACCAGCGTCGGCACGCTACCGCCGGAGCAGGTCCTGCACAGCATCGACCTGCTGGGGAACAAGGTGGCGCCGCAGGTGCGCTGACCGCTATTCCAGCGCCGCGTCCGGCGTGGCGCGCCCGGTGCGGCGCTCCCGCCTGCGGCGCAGGTAGCGGCGGATCCGGCTGGCGCACGCGTAGACCACCCACAACCCGATCGCCAGCAGCACGGCGGCGATCACCGCCGCCAGCACCGGGAAGAACACCGCGAGCGTGAGCACACCGCCGACACCCAGATCCTCGACGGTGCTCATCGCGACATTGGTGACCGGCTCCGGCGAAGTATTGATCGCCATCCGGGTACCGGCCTTGACGATATGGCTGGCCAGCGCGGTCGTGCCGCCGACCGCCGCGGCGAACAAGGTCGGCAGCGAATCGTCGTGCCCCGCGATGAGCGCGGCCACGACCGCCCCCGAGGCGGGCCGCACCACGGTGTGCACCGCGTCCCAGAAGGAATCCAGGTAGGGAATCTTGTCCGCGACGGCCTCGACAGCGAACAACACCCCCGCCGCGACCAGCACATCGGTGCGCTGCAACCCCGGTGGCACGTCACCCGCCCACCCGATCCGCCCGAACACCCCGAGCAGGAACACCACCGCATACGCATTGATCCCGCTGGCCCAGCCCGCGGTGAAGATCAGAGGCAGCACCGACACCCACCCAGCTTAGGCCCGCCGACCGACAAGACCCGGCACTTCGACCACGACGCCGCGCCCGGTCACCAGGCAGCACTGTGCCCGGCGACCTTCTGTGCTCACAGGTAGTGCAACTGGTCGGGGACCCAGGTCCAGCCCCACGATGCTGGGGTATGCGCCTTCTTCAGGGTGGTGCGCAGGCGACGATAGTCCCGCAGTGCGTCCGCCACCGCGGGGCCCGGATCCTTCGGGTCGGGGACCGGAATGCGCAGTAGCAGATGCTGTTTGGGATGGATCAAGACAATGTCGCCGTCGGGCGCACACCCGCGCAGCTCGAAAGCGGCCAGCGGCTTGAACTCCTTGACAGCGGTGTCGAGCCACGACAACAGGGTCCCGTCACCCGCCCAGACGAACAATCCGCTCTTGTTCAGGTGATAGACGAGCCCCCGGTCGGGGTCGGTCGACACCCGTTCATGCGAACCGGCATACGGGCTGTGACGGTAGGCGTCCATCCCCTCGAGCCTGCCGTGGAGTTTTCCGGTGTCGTCGAGCAACGCGAAGACGAACGGCAACCCCTTGCTGCCGCCACGCAGTGTCTGGCTGAACAGCGGCACCACGAACAGATCGTCGGACAGCGGCTCCGGGGTTCGCAGCGTCGGTGGGCGGTGTGGATTGATCCACACGGTTTCCTCGCCACGCGGTACGAGGGTGGCCAGCGTCGGTTGCGGCCGGTGCCCACCGAGAACGGGCGCCCCGTCGAAGAGGAGGTAGGGCCGTTGGTGGTGTCGGGTTTGGCGCTCGGCGCGGTCGTCGCGTGTGGCGAACACGTGCACCGGGGGCCGGGATGTCGGGGTGAGGGGGTCATCAGCGACCCCGACCAGGTTCCGCACCGAGTTGCCGTAGTAGACATCACACTCCTCGACGAGGCACAGTAGTCGTCCGCCCGGTGTTCTTCGCATCGCGGAGACAAAGGGGTTGTCCGCGCGGTTCTTTCGCTCCGGTGGACTCTGATGGGGCTGAGTGAATGCCGCCTGTACGGCAGCGAGGTCTTCCTCGATCAAATACGTACAGTCACCCATGGTGCTCACCGCGACGGACCCGCTGGGCAGCGCGCACACGTGTGATCCCAGCCACGGACCGGAGAATTGCGAGGGGCGGCCGTCGTCGTCGGAACACGCGCCGATCGCGGCAGCGGTGGCTTCACCATCCGACCCGCACTTGGTGATCAGGAAGCAGTTCAGGATCGTCGATTCCGCACCCCGCCAGGGCTTTGGGCCGGCGTAGACCCTGGACAACGTGATCATGTGCTGGCCATCGGCGGTGAAGCTCACGTCGTAGTGGTCGTAGCCGAACTCGACCGCGTCGTCGCCGCCGGGAACAACACCGAACCTCTCGAGCAGCTGGGTGGGTATCGGGATTCGGTGAACGGTCGCCATGGCGCCGATTATGCGCACGAGCACCGACCAGTTCCGATGCTCGGGAGGTTTCGCCCGTTGCTACCGTGGTTCCATGGTCAGTGCGGCATCTGCCCGGCGGCGCGAAGAGCTGCGCGATTTCCTCCGGTCACGCCGGGAGCGGATCGGTCCGGTCGAGGTGGGTCTGCCCGCCGCAGGCCGGCGGCGGACGCCCGGTCTGCGGCGCGAAGAGGTCGCGATGCTGGCCGGGGTCGGGGTGTCTTGGTATACATGGCTCGAGCAGGGGCGTGACATCACGGTGTCGGGGGACGTGCTCGACGCGGTGGCGGGGGTTTTGCGGTTGGGTGAATCGGAGCGGGCGCATCTGTATCTGCTCGCTGGGTTGAATCCGCCACCTGCGAGTGGGTCTATGGGGACCGAGGTTACTCCGGAGATCCGTCAGCTCATCGACGGCTGGGAGCGCGGGCCTGCCGTGGTGCGTGATCGGTACTGGAACATTCTGGCGTTCAATGTCATCGCCGGACGGGTGTTCGGGTGTGATGACGGCGAGCCGCACAATTGTCTGGCTACCTTCTTCACCAGTCCGCGCTATCGCGGACTGCCCGAGCTGTGGGACGCGGCGGCGCCTGGGGTGGTCGCCGCGTATCGGGCCGATGCCGCGCTCGCACCGCACGATGACGAATTCCACCGGGTGACACGCGAACTCGCTGCCGCCGAGCCGGAGTTCGCGCGGCTGTGGGAACGGCATGAGGTCGGTGCTCCGCTGCAGGCGGTGAATGCCCTGCGGCATCCTGAGGTCGGCGAGCTGTACTTCGACGCGACCACGCTGACCATCGCGGACCATCCGAATTGGTCGCTGGTCTTGTACAACCCGAGACCAGGCTCCGATACCGCCGAACGCCTCACCCGACTGCTGCGGCTACGGCTGACCGAATCCGCCTGACACGCACCGGAACTGACGCTCAACGGGTCGACACGCATCGGCGATGCGAACTCCTCCGGGCTACGCACCGCCACCGCGGTTCTCGCTACGGCCGGCGATCCTGGTGGTGCCACACCCCTGATAACTGCGCACTGCCTACTCGGCCGACCGACAGCCACGCTGAATCCATGACGCACAACAGTTCTCGATTCGATGGCAAGATCGCACTGATCACCGGTGGTTCCAGCGGGATGGGTCTGGCCACCGCGCACCGGTTGGTCGCCGAAGGCGCCGGGGTCGTGGTGACCGGTCGCGACAAGACCCGGCTCGACGCCGCGGTGAGCGAACTCGGCGAGCGCGCACACGGGATCGCCGGCGATGTCACCGATCTCGGCGACCTCGACACCATGGTCGCCGCCGTCGCCGACCGCTTCGGTCACCTCGACGTGGTGTTCGCCAATGCGGGTATCGGCTCGTTCCAGCCGATCGACCAGGTCACCGGCGCGCTGTTCGACGACGTGATGGCCGCCAATGTGAAGGCCGCGTTCTTCACGATCCAGAAGACGCTGCCGCTGCTGCCGGATCACGCCGCGATCGTCATCAACGCGTCGTTCGGGCTGCACCGGGGTGTCCCCGGCGCGGCCCTGTACTCGGCGAGCAAGGCCGCCGTCCACAACCTGACCCGCACGCTCACCGCCGAATTGGCGCCGCGCCGGATCCGCGTGAACTCGGTCAGCCCCGGCTACATCGACACCCCGGCCTTCCGCGCCGAACTGTCCGAGCAAGCACAGCACGGTGTCGCCGGCCTGTCCCCCGCGGGCCGCGTCGGCAGGTCCGAGGATATCGCCGCCGCCGTCGCGTTCCTGGCTTCCGGCGACGCTGCCTTCATCAACGGCCATGATCTGCGCGTCGACGGCGGACTCACCGCGGTGAACGGCGCCGCGCTGCTGTGATCGATCCACTGGGCGGACAGCGCCATAGTGCCTGCGATCAGCGCAGTGTCGCCGGTATGCCCGGTCCCGCCGCATGGCCGGATCAGCGCAGCGCTGCGCGACCCCGCAACCGGCCGAGGACGACGAGCACGACCAGCGTCACCATCACGAGGACCGTGGTGCCGGCCGCGGCGTCGAATACCTCGCCGCGGTCGGTTTGGGCGAAGATGCTGACGGGCAACGTCTTCCAGGTGGCGGGGTAGACCATGATCGTCGCGCCGAGTTCGCCCATGGACAGGGCGATCGCCAGGCCGGCGGCGGCGCCGAGGGCGGGCAGCAACAGTGGCAGGGTGATCTGGCAGAGGACCCGGATCGGGCCTGCGCCGAGGGATTCGGCGGCCTGGCGGTAGGACGGGTCGAGGCGGTCCAGGGCGGCCGAGACCGCGCTGAACGCGTAGGCCAGGACCAGCACGGTGTGGGCCAGGATGACGATCCACTTGGTGCCGCCGAGCAGCAGTGGGCGTTCGTTGAAGGCGATGAGGACGCCGAGGCCGAGGGCGACCGAGGGGACCGCGACCGGCAGGTGGAAGACGGCGTCGGTGAGCCGGCGCAACCAGGCGGGTGCTGCTCGCGAGGCCAGTGCCGCCCAGGTACCGAGGATCAGGGAGATCGCGCCGGCCAGCAACGCGGTCTGCAGGCTCACCGACAGGCTGGCGGCCTGTTCACCGCTCAGCGCGGTGCCCAGATTGGCGAAGCCGAGGTCCGAAGGCAGCGGGCCGGTCCAGCTGCCTGCCAGCGCGGCGGCGATCACGGTCGCGATCGGGGCGACGAAGACCACCGTGACCACCAGCCCGAACACGGCCAGTACCACGGCTTTTCCGCGGGGAGTCCAGACGAGCACGATCAGTCCCCCTTCGGGCGGGCGATGAACCGGGCAAAGACGAGCCGGTAGGTCAGGTACAGCACGAGCGAGAGCAGCACCTGCACCGAGGCCAGCACGGCGGCGCCGGGCAGGTCGAAGGTGACGATGCCGCGGGTGTAGATCAGCGCGGGCAGCGTGATCACGCCCTTGGCGCCGGTGAACAGCACGATGCCGAATTCGTTGAGCGTCAGCAGCAGCACCAGGCTGCCGCCCGCCGCCAGCGCGGGCCAGGCCTCCGGCAACACCACCTGGCGCAGCACCCGCCACGGTGACGCGCCGAGACTGGCCGCCACGTCGAGTTGTTCGCGCGGCAGTTGCGCGAACGCGGCCAGCAGCGGACGCACCACGAACGGCGTGAAGTAGGTGATCTCGGCGAGGATCACCCCGAGCGGAGTGGTCAGGAAGTCGACGAACGGCGTTGTCGCACCGGTCAGTTCGGCCAGCAGCGCGTTGACCGCGCCCGCGGTGCCGTAGAGGAAGGTGAAGGCGAGGGTGATCAGGAACGACGGCAGCGTCAGGATGGTGTCGATCAGCCGCCCGACCACTCCCGACCCCGGAAACGGCACGAATGCCAGCACCACCGCCAGCAGGGTCCCGAGCACCAGGCACCCCGCCGTCGCGCAGACCGCGATGGACACGGTGCGCCACAACGCGTCCCGGAACACCTCCGAGCCCAGCACCGAGGTCCATACCTCGGTGCCACGCCCGGTAGCGGTCACGGTGGATTCGGTCAGCACCCGCAGAATCGGGTAGCCCGCGATCGCCAGCACCACCAGCACCGGCGGCAGGGCCCACAGCACCGGCACCCACGAGCGTTGCGCGACAGCCGTTTTCGTATCGTCGATCGCCGGACGGTCGACAGCCGGAGCACTCATCACCGCACTTCCCCGCACCGCACGCGAAACGCCCCGGCCCCCAGCCTGATCGGCTCGTGCGGCGCGGTGGTGACCGCCACAGACACCGAATTCCGGTTGTGAATCACGGTCACCTCGACGCGGCGGGGCCGAGCAGTGCCGTGCGGGAACGGCCCCACCGGAACGACGACACGGGTGCTCATGCGCTCACCCCGGGCCCGGCGAGCGCGTTCGGGATGAGCACACCGGCCGGGTCGGGTAGACGCACACCGACGACCGTGCCCGGCTCGGCGGTGAAATGGCCGGTGACTTCGGCGGCGAGATCGTCGGGCAGACCGTCGACCGCCAGTTCGAGGCGGGTCGACGCACCACGCCAGACCGAGGTCAGCACGGTGGCACGCAGGGTGTCGCGCTCCCCGGACCTGCCGAGGGTGATCGTGTGCGGCCGGACGCACAGCAGCGCCGCGTCGTCCGGTGCCCAGTCGGCGCGGCCGACGCCGGGCGCCGGTGCCTGCGCGCGCAGGGTGCTGGTGCCCGCGGTGACCAGCGCCGCGGTGCCGGTGACGTGGTTGACAGTGCACGGCACCAGATTCGCGCCGCCGAGGAAAGCCGCGGTGAAATCGGTCGGCGGACGCTGCCACAGATTTTCGGCGGTGTCGATGTCGACGAGCCGGGCATCGCGCATCACCGCGATCCGGTCGGCCAGGGCCAGCGCCTCGGCCTGATCGTGGGTGACATACAGCATCGCGGTATCGGGCAGCGCCTTGCGCAACTGCTGGAGCTCACCGAGCATCGTGTGCCGCAACTGGGCGTCGAGCGCGGCCAGCGGCTCGTCGAGCAACAGCACCGGTGGCCGGATGGCCAGCGCCCGGGCGATCGCCACCCGCTGCTGCTGCCCGCCCGACAGCTCGCGCGGCAGCCGCCGCGCGTAGCCGGCCATCCCGACCATCTCCAGTGCCTCGGTGACCCGCGCGCCGATCCCGGCTCGCGGCACCCGCTGCGATTTCAGCCCGAACGCGACATTGCCGGACACGCTCATGTGCGGGAACAGCGCGTAGGACTGGACGACGACACCGATCCCGCGCCGGGCGGGCGAGAGCGCGGTGACATCGCGCCCGGCCAGCCGCACCGCCCCCGCACTCGGCCGCACGAACCCGGCCAGCGCCTTGAGCGCGGTCGACTTGCCCGACCCACTCGGTCCGAGCAGCGCGACGGTTTCGCCGACGGCGACGCGCAGGGTGAAATCGGTCAGCGCGACCGCGGCCTTGCGGCCCCTGCCGTAGCTGACCCCGACCCGGTCGAACACGATCGCCGGTTCGTTCGTCGTCGCCGTCCCGGTCGCGGCGGCGGTCGCGGACTTCGCGCGGAGGTCACCGTCGGACATCGTCAGCTCCCGGTGGCCTGCTGGTACGCGGCGAGATCGGCGTCCAGTTCGCTGAGCACCTTGTTCCAGTCGACCGGGACCACCTCGACGCCCCGCAGCGCGGCGGCCGGACCGCCGGTGGTGGGGGCGGGCACGTCGGTGCGCGGCGATACCGCGAATGCCTCGGGGCCGAGCTTGCTCTGGGCCTCGGGGGCGAGCAGGAAGCGCATCAGTTCGGTGGCGTCGGCCTGGTGCGGGGCGCCTTTGGCCAGGCCCATCACATACGGCACCGGCACGGTGGAGCGCTTGCCGTCGGCGGCGACGGGGAAGAAGACGCTGAACTTCGACCCCTTCTCCTGCACCGTGGTCAGGTTCATCTGCACGTCACCGTTGGCGATCAGCAGCTCACCCTTGTCGACCTTGGCCTGCAGCTTGCCGGTCGAGGACGACGGGCCGACATTGTTGGCCTGCAGCGCGGCGAGATAGTCCAGTGCGCCCTGCTTGCCGCGCAGCTGCTGCAGCAGCACCAGCACGGCGGTGCCGTCACCGGCCTGGCCGGGCGTCGAGTACTGCAGCTTGCCCTTGTACTCCGGCTTCAGCAGGTCTTCCCAGGTCAGCGCGGTGGCGTCGACCGAGGGGTTGGCGATGAAGCACAGGTAGTTGTTGGCCAGGGTGACGTAGTTGCCGTCGGGGTCCTTGTCGGCGGCGGGAATCGCGGCGGTGTCGATGCCGCTGGGCTGCAACAGCCCCGACTGCTCGGCCTTCTGGATGAACGGCGGCAGGGTGACGATCACGTCGGCCTGTGGATTGGACTGTTCCTTGTCGACGCGGTTCACCACCTCGCCGGATCCGGCCTCGACCAGGTTGACCGCGATCCCGGTCTGCGCGGTGAACTCGGCGAATCGGTTCTTGTACCAGCCGCCGACGCCGTCGGCGGAGTAGACGGTGACGGTCCTGCCGTCCGCGGATTCGGTGCCGGTGCCGCCGCAGGCCGCGGTGAACGCGACGGCGGTGACGCCGGCCAGCAGCAGCGCGACCCGGGACAGGCGGCGCGCGGTGAGGGAAGTACGCACGATGACAACAACTTTCGGTATCGGGGGGTGGAGCATCGGGCGGATCGGGGTCAGTCGCCCAGTACCAGCGCGGGGAAGTCGGTGACCGAGGCCAGGACGTGGGTGGCGCCGGCCGCGCGCAGCTGCGTTTCGGTGTGCGCGCCGGTCAGCGTGCCCGCGACGATCCCGGCGCCCGCGGCGAGACCGGTCTCGATGTCGCTGGTGGTGTCGCCCAGCACGGCGATGCGCCCGACGGCGTCGGCGCCGAGGCGCAGTGCGGCGGTGAGCACCAGGTCGGGATAGGGGCGGCCGCGGCCGGCGTCCGAGGGGGCCAGGGTGAGGTCGGCGAGATCGTCCCAGCCCAGCGCGGAGAGGAGCTTGTCCTGGGTGCCGCGGCTGAATCCGGTGGTCAGCGCGACCTGCACACCCGCGTCCCGCAGCGCGGTGATCGCCTCGACGGCACCGGGAATCGGCGCGATGTCGGCCTCTTCGATCAGGGTGTCATAGGCGGTTTCGAAGGCGAGGTTGGCTGCGTGGGCCGCGTCCTCGTCGCCGAGCAGCGCGCGGAACACCGCGATCTTGGACTGCCCCATGGTGTCGACGACATAGCGGCGGGCCTGCTCGCGCCGCGGGCCGTCGGTCTCGATCCCGGCGGCGGTGGCGGCCTGTTCGAAGGCGCGCAGCACCAGTCCGCCGTCGGCGACGGTGGTGCCTGCCATATCGAGCACGGCCAGCTGAATCCGGTTGTCCGGCATGGTGTTCCTCACAGTCCTATCTGATCGGCGGTCTGTTCGCCGATGGCGGGGCCCAGGGTCATGCCGCGCCCGCCGGGGCCGGTGACGACCCAGACGTTGGTGTCGGCGCGCACCCGGGTGACGATGGCGCCGGGATCGACGCTCTGGCTGTAGACACCGGCCCAGCGCCGCACGATCGGCGGCAGCGGGCGGCCAAGCAGCGCCTCGGTGACTTCGGTGAGGTGCTCGTAGGGCGCCTCGTCGACGTCGAAGGCGAACGGCTCGGTGTATTCGTGGGTGTCGCCGATGGTGAGTCCGCCGTGCAACCGCTGCACGCACAGCAGCTGCATCTTGTTGGTGGCCGCGGTCGCGGTCTGCGACTGCTCGGCGGTCAGCGCATCCACCTGCGGGCCGGCGAAACCCGGGTAGTAGCGGAAGCTGTCGCCGTCGGCGACGGCGGTGGTCAGCGGCTCGCCGAGCGGGGCGGTCTGCATCATCTGCAACCGCACCCGGCGCACCGGCAGCTCGCCGGCGAGCTCTCTGGTGAGCCCGGAATGCGCGGCGCCGGGGCAGTGCACGACCAGGTCGGCCTCGTGGCGGCGGCCGTGATCGTCGACGACGACCGCGCCGGAACCGGTGTCGCGCACCGTCCGCGCCTCGGTGCCCTCGTGGAAGGTGTAGCGCCCGGTCGCGGCCATATGGGAGCGCAGCGCGGGCAGCGCCTGGCGCGATTCCACCGCGGCGTCGGCCGAACAGTGCAGTCCGGCGAGGTAGTCGCCGCGCAGGGCGGGGTTGATCGCGCGCACCTGTTCGGGGTCGAGCAGGGTGAAGCCGCGGGCCGCCGCAGTGGGGCCTGCGGCGGCGGCTTCGGCGACCGCGAGCTCGACGGGCGTGCGGACCAGCGTGATCGAACCGGCGGGCCGGAAGCCGACGCCGGCGACCCGGCCGCCGATCTCCTCCCACAGTTCCCGCGACCGCAGGGTCAGCGCCAGTTCGCCCGCCGACCGCCCGGAGACCCAGACCAGACCGAAGTTGCGGACGGTCGCGCCGCGCGCCTCCCGTTCACGTTCGAGCTGAACGACGGTGTGTCCGCGGGTGATCGCGGCCAAGGCGTGCGCCGTGCCGAGTATCCCGCCACCGATGATGACCAATCGCATGCCGTCGATAGTGGCAAATGGTCTAGACCGATAGGTGTGTACTGCGGGAACGCTGGGTTAACTTTTGGTATAGACCAATCCGGGTACGCTGGACGCATGGATGCCCCGCTCAGCACCCGCGTACCGAAGGCGTTCCTGGTCCGCACCGAAATCGACGCCATCCTGGCCGATCTCGCCGAAGGCGATCCGGTGCCGTCGGAACGCGATCTCGCCACCCGCTTCGGCGTCGCGCGCGAGACCGTCCGCCAGGCACTGCGAGAGCTGCTGGTGGAGGGCAGGATTCGCCGCAAGGGGCGGGGCACGGTTGTCTCGCGCCCCAAGCTCACCCAGCCGTTGTCACTGCGCTCCTACACCGAGGGCGCGATCAGCCTCGGCCGCACCCCCGGCCGTATCCTGGTCGCCTGGGAGGACATCGCCGCCGACGCGGCCACCGCGGCCGACCTGGGGCTCGAACCAGACACCGAGGTGATGCACCTGGAACGGATCCTTCTGGCCGACGGCGAACGCATCGGCCTGGAGAGCACCTACCTGCCACTGCACCGATTCGCCCGCCTGCGTGGCAGTTACGACCCGACGACCTCGCTGTATGCGGCGATCCGCGCGACCGGCATCGAACTCGCCGGCGCACGCGAACGCATCGAGACCGTGCTCGCCGCGCCGAGGGAGGCGAGCCTGCTGGAGTGCACCACCGCGTTGCCGATGCTGTTGCTGCACCGGCGCAGTGTCGACGCCTGCGGCGCACCGATCGAACGGGTGCGCTCGCTCTACCGTGGCGACCGGATCTCCTTCGAAGCGAGACTGTCGCCGGAGCGCGGTTAGCCTGCCTACTGCTCGGGCAGCCTGCGCCTGCCACCGGTCACATCGGTGACCAAGTCGGTGTAGCCGTCGACCAGCTCGGCCAGGTGATACCAGTGCTTATGCGTGTTGTCGCTGCGCGCGCCGTCGAGGTCGATGGCCTGATTGGCATCCACCCAGCTGCGCGCCATCCGGTCGACGACGGCACCGAGGCTCTCGGTGTGCAGCGATGCGCCGTTGCGGTGCAACGGGATCTCGGACACGATCCAGTCGTTGATGTCGTCGACGAGTTCACTTCGACGGCAATCGATTTCCGCGATCAGCGCGGCGTCACGCACCTGTGCCCGCCGCTCGTGCAGTTCGGCCAGCGCATGCGCCGAACGCAACAATTCGCGATCTTGAAAGCGCCGACCCTGGAATGCGCACAACAATTGTGGCGCAGTCGGCAGTACCCCCATCACCGGCGCGCTCATCGCAACGCCCCGAATTCACCCGACACCCAAGATTTGTCTACCAACATGATTGGCTCTCGATTCGGTTATCCCGGTCTTCTGTTCGGATTGCTCGCAACCAGGCTAACTGGATCATGCTCGCTCACAAGCGGAAACGCAAGATTGCGTTGTCACTCCTGCGGTAAAGCCACCCTGACAGAACCCCGGGTCACATCCGCAGTGCCACACCGGCTTCCGGCGTGTCGTTCGCGGTGCTCACCACCATGGATCCGGCTACGGCGCCCCATCTTCATCGATCGCGTGACATCGCGCGCTCGCAGCGCAATAATGCGATTCACCAAGCGCGCCACAGGCGAAGGGGAACCATGGCAGGCAAGCGCACGACACTGACGGTCAGGCTACGCAGGCTCGCCGCGATGCTGCGCGAGTTGCGCGAAAGCGCAGGCCTCAGCAAAGAAGACGTCAGCGCACGTACCGGCATCAACGTGACCACGCTGTATCGCATCGAAATGGCGCAGGCCAGGCCGCAACGGCGCACGTTGAGCGCGATGCTCGACCTGTATCAGGTCAACGACAAAGTCCGCGAAGAAGCGCTGAATCTGCTCTCCGACGCACTCAAACCGGGGATGTCACACGCCTACGAGGGCGCGCTGTCCGATGTCTATGCCACTTACATCAATTTCGAGGCGGAGGCGCTGTCGGCCAGGCAGTACCAGACATCGACGGTGCCCGGCCTGCTGCAGACCTTCGAGTACGCCGCCGCCGTCATCGACACCTCGATGCCCCGCCTCGACGCGGCGGTCATGGAGAGCAGGGCACGCGCCAGGATGGACCGGGCGGTCAACGTGACCAAGGACGACCCGCTCGAGCTGTGGGTCGTGATGGACGAAGCCACGATCCGCAGAGTCGTCGGCGGGCCTGCGACCATGGTCGGCCAGCTCGACCGCCTGCTCGAGGAAACCAAGCGCAAAAACGTGATCCTGCAGGTGCTTCCGTTCGACGCGGGCGCCCATCCCGGGATGGCCGGCTCGTTCACACTGCTCGACTTCCGCGATCCGGTCGACCCCGAACTGGTCTACGTGGAGAGCATGTCGGTGCACGATCTCGTCGAAGGGCATTCCGAGATCCGGCGTTTCGGCGTCATCTTCGATCAGCTGCGCGCCATGGCGCTGAGCCCGCGCGATTCGGCGGCGCTCATCGCGAAGGCGCGCGACGAGATCGCCGCGACGATTCCGCCCGACTGATCAGCGGCTGGTCGACGCCGTGATGGTCGCGGTGTCGAGCGCGCCGACGATCTCGGCGACGATCTCCGGCGCGGTGAGCTCGCCCGGCTCGACGTCGAACACGAGGCCGGTCACCGGCCCGGTCACATAGGGTCGCCAATGACGCACGGCGGCAGCGGGATCCGGTCGATCGGTACCGTCGCGGTCACGTCCGGCCACGCAGACGGTGAGCTCACCGGGCAGCACCGACGGCCGATGACCGGCCACCATGCGCAGCGCACCATGACTCGCCGCGGCGAGCCGGTCCAGGTCGGTGCCATCGAGTTCGACGGTGCCCGCCAGCGCGGCCACGACATCGGCCGCCGCCGCGTCGGCGGACAGTGCCCTGGTGTCGGTGCCGACGCCGAGCAGGTCAGCGACCTGGTGTACGTACTCCCCCGCCGACCACGCGGCGGGCAGGCCGGCTGTGCGCGCGGCCGGATCGGTGTCGAGCAGCACGACCCGGACCGGTTCACCGGCAGCGCGCAGCGTCACGGCGATCTCGTGCGCCACGAAGCCGCCGGCCGACCAGCCGAGCAGCTGATACGGCCCGTGCGGAGCGATCCGGCGGATCTCGGCCACATAGCGGGCGGCGGCCTCGCGCACCGTGCGCGGGGCCGTGGCGCCCGTCAGCGCCTGCAGACCGTAGATCGGGGTGCGCGGATCCAGCGCGGTGACCAGGTCGGCGTAATGCCACGCCAGGCCCGCTTCACCGGCCAGGCAGAACAGCGGGGCGCCGTCCACCTCCCGCCCGCGCGGCCGGATCGGCAGTACCGGCGCCAGCGCCGCCGACGTGGCGCGCGGCTCGTCGAAGCCCGTGCCGGGCAGACAGGCATCGGGCCGGGCGGGCGACCATGCGCAGGCCGGTGCCCGCGCGGTGCCGTTCGGATCGTCGTGAAAGCCCACGCCAAATGATACGTCGTACGAAACCGCCGCCACCCCACTATTTCCAGGGGCGGCGATCAGTAGGTGTGCGCGGGCAGGCTGCGTACACCGGCCCAGAGATCCTCGACCAGGCGCTGGTAGCTGTCGGCGAGGTCGTCGAGCCGGACCCACTCGTCGGAGCAGACCGGCTCGGCCGCACCGGCCAGTGCGACGAAGGCCTTGCTGCAGTGTCTGGCCAATCTGTCCACCAGACCGCCGAGGGTCTCGCTGTGCTCGTCGGCTGCGGCGGGCGGCACCGGCGCGGCCAGGATGACCCAACGGTCGATCGCCCGCATCAGCTGGGCGCGGCGGCGATCGATCCCGGCGGACTCGCTCGCCGGGGTCCGCTCGCGCACCTGGTGCAGGACGGCCAGCTCGCCTGCCGCGTCCAGGATCGGGTGATCGTCGTGGGGCAGCCCGCGAAACGCCGCGAGCAGCACCTCACGGCCGGGCAGCATCGTCGGGCAGGCCGAGCGCCGCACAGGATGCGAAACCTTCATCTGGCACACCTCCGGATCGGGCACGACACCCGGGGTGCGGGTGCCATCGCGTGCGGCAGAACGCGGCGGGCGCCGCGCGGTCGCGCGGGCCCGGCAATCATCCCGCCACCCACTGTCCCCGAAAACGGCGCCCGGCGGAAGAATTGGCATACCGGACATTCGAATTGTCCGCTCCCGCCGCCGGTGCACCGCGGTCGGCTACTGCACCCGCAAGCTGCCGAACAGGCCTTCCTTCTCCTGCGCGCGGCCCGCGGTGAAGTAGAGCGCGCCGGCGTCGCCCAGGCTCTCGCCGTTGCCGAACATCAGCGCGGACAGACCGGCGATCTCGACCGGCTCGCCCGCGCCGTCACGCAGGTAGTCCACAAAGGTGCCGGTGGTGTCGTCGTAGGCGAGGACGCGACCGAGGCCACCGGAATTGCCGACGAGCAGCTTGCCCGACAGCGCACCGAAGTTCGACGGCGCGATCGCCACCCCCCACGGCGCGTTGAGCCTGCCGCCGTCGTCGATGATGCGCACCAGCTTGCCCGCCGCGTCGAACTCGGCGACCTTGCCCCGATCCGGGGTGCCGCCCGCCGACTCCTCGGCCGCGGCGTCGAGCGCGGCTTCGGCGCCCTTGTCGAAGGACTCGGGATCCTCGGCATCCGGTGTGGTGATCGCGTACGACACGAACACCCGGCCGTCAGCGGTGGTGATGTTGAACGGCGCCGGATCGCCCGGCACCGCCTTCTTGCCCTTCTCCGGCGAGGAGGGGTCGATCAGCTCGCCGGTGGCGAAGGGGTTGGCGAAGCCGGTGGTGGCGACCGGCTGCCAGAACTTGTCGAAGGTGCGGATCTGCGGCTCGGTGCCGAAGTCGGCGGCCAGCAGCTTGTCTCCCGCAGGCGAGATCGCCAGGCCGGCGAAGGTCATGCCCTGCGCCGACCCGTCGAACACCTGGTTCGCGCCGCCGTCGCGGCGGATGATCGCGCCGTCGGGCGCCCGCTCGGTCCAGGCCGCGATCTTGCCCGAATCGGTGGCGACGATGTATCGCGCGGAACCGGTCAGCGGCACCGGCATGCCGTCGAGGTCGACCCACTGATCGCGCACGACGAACACATCCGAGTCGATCGGCGCAGGGTTGAAGACCACGCCGGTGGTCTTGCCGATGCTCTTGTCGGTGGTGTCGGCGTCGGCGCCGGGAATACCGACGGACTTCAGCTGGTCCTGACTCAGCTTCTGCAGCTTCGGATCCGACGCGGCGTGCACGTCACCGAGGAACTGGTAGGTCTTGCCGCCCGCGCCGACCCAGAAATGCCCGCCCGCGCCCTTGGGCCGGTTGGCCAGGCCCCTGGCGTCGACCAGCTCCGGAATCGTGAACTGGGCGTGATAGGAGTCCTTGCCCGCGGCCAGGTTGGTCTGGCTGTAGCGGTTGCCCTCCAGCGCGGTCACCTCACCGGTGCTCGCCTCGGAGCTCGAGCACGCCGTCGCGACCAGGAGCACCGCACCGAACACAGCACTACGTACCAGTCCGGACCGCGCCCCGCGGGCACCCGTCACATGTCCGTTCACGTTCCATCCTTTCGACCTGCGCCGGACGGCGTTCAGGCGTGGCTGACCTTAGCCTGACCGGCGCTTCGGCGTGGGCGTGACCGCCACTGCGAGTGCAGGTCTAGGCTGTCGCCCGTGGTCGAACCCTCCGCTTCCGTCGCCCCGCATCCCGCTGTCACCGCGCTGGCCCCGCTGCTGGGCACCTGGCGCGGACGCGGCCACGGCGAGTATCCGACGATCGAGGAGTTCGACTACCTCGAGGAAGTCACCTTCGGTCACCTCGGCAGGCCGTTCCTGACCTACAGTCAGCGCACCAGGGCCGCCGACGACGGCAGGCCCCTGCACGCCGAGACCGGCTACCTGCGCAGCCCGGCGCCCGGCAAGGTCGAGCTGATCCTCGCGCACCCCACCGGGATCACCGAGATCTGCGAGGGCACGGTCACCGAAACGGTCGACGGAATTCGGCTCGAATTGAACTCCACGATTATCGGCCGGAGCACCACAGCGAAATCGGTGACCGCGCTCGGACGCTCTTTCCACGTGACCGGGGACACCATCGACTACACGCTGCGGATGGCCGCTGTCGGCGAATCCCTGCAGCATCATCTGGCCGCGACTCTGCAACGCGCGTGACGGCCGTCGAATTCGATAATTTACCCACACAGCCACGCTGAGCTGCTGATTCGCCGCAGCGTTTCCGATAATTCATCTTTTCATAACGGTCGGGTACCGGTTGTGTTCGAACACGCCCGCACATAAAGCAACAATTGTGTGTCGCTTGCTCTCGGCGCCTGTTGCCGCTGTTCTGCCCGTTCTACGGTGCTGGGACCAGTAAAAGTCGGAGACCTTGAAGGGCTGCCCCGGAAGAGCACGTTCGAAACCCTGCACGAGGGAGACGAAGCATGAGGCGTTCCACCTTGATCTTGACCACTGCGGGAATGATTCTCGGCGGCGCTGCCGCCATCGACCTGCTCGACAACGCCGGCATCGAAGCCGCGCCGCAGCCCGTCGCGGGGTATCAGGTCCTGCACAACACCGCGACCGCGCACAACGAGAGCACATCGCTCGCGGTAGTGCGTGGCCTGCTGGCCACCGAGCACACCGCGGCGACCACGCTGTCGGGTCAGTAGCCCGGCGGCAGGGCGGCGAACATGTCCCGGGTTACGGCGACCGCGTTGTCGGAACTGCCACCCTTGACCAGCAGCGTCGCGAACGCGATGTCGCCGCGATACCCGATGAACCACGAGTGTGAGCCGCCCTCGACCTCGGCTTCACCGGTCTTGCCGTACACCTCGCCCTGATCCCTGATCCGCTCGGCGGTGCCGCCGGTGACCACCAGGCGCATCATCTCGCGCAGCCCATCGATCACCTCCGGCGCGATGGCGGGCCGGTCGCCGGTGATCTCGGTGGGCCTGCCCGCGATCAGATACGGCACCGGCACCGAGCCGTGCGCCACCGTCGCCGCCATGATGGCCATGCCGAACGGGCTGACCACCACCCGGCCCTGCCCGATCCCGTCCTCGGCCCGCTGGACAATGTCCTCGGAGTGCGGCACCGAACCCGATACCGTCGGCAGGCCGGCCACCACGTAGTCCTGCCCGATACCGAGCCGCGCCGCCGCCTCGGTGAGGTCGTCGCCGTCGAGGCGGCTGGCCAGCCGGGCGAAGGTGGTGTTGCAGGAGCGCTCGTAGGCGACGGCCATCGGCACCTCGCCCACGGTGAACAGGTTGTAGTTGGGAATGGTGCGCTCGCCGATGGTCGTCCGGCTCGGGCACGGCAGCACCGTGTCGGGCGTGGCCAGGCCCTTGGCCATCGCGGCCGAGGCGGTCACGGTCTTGAAGATCGAACCGGGCGGGTACTGGCCGCTGGTGGCCACCGGGCCGTCCCGGTCGGCGGCCTTGTTCTGGGCCACCGCGAGGATCGCGCCGGTCGAGGGCCGCAGCACCACCATCATGGCCTGCTCGGTGCGCAGATCGACCGCGCGCTGGGCGGAGTTCTGCACGAACCGATCGATGCTGAGCGCGAACGACGGCGCGGGCTGGGCCGGAACCTCGTGCAGCACACCGAGATCGGCACCGTTGGCATTGCGGGTGATCACGCTCCAGCCCGCCTTCCCGTCGACCTCGGCGATCACCGTCTTACGGACCTGGGTGAGCAGGTCGGGCGCGAACTTGCGGTCGGTGGGCACCATGTCCCACTCCTGGGTCATGGTGACCCCGGGCAAGCCGATCAACCGCGCGCCGATGGTCTCGGCCTCGTGCTCGTCGAGCAGGATGACGGTGTAGGGGCCGTCGGCCTTGCGGGCGGCGGTGAGAATGGCGTGCGGGGTGTAGGCGACCGGGTCGATACTGCTCAGCGCCGCGGCCAGCGCGCCGGCGACGCGATCCGGTTCGGGGGCATCGGCGAGGGTGAACCGCACCCGCGACACCGTGCCCGGCACCAGCACATCGCTGCCGGCCGACTCGTTGACCCGCGCGCGTGGCGCGGGCGAGGTCCGCAGCGCCAGCGACTGGGTGTCACCCAGGCGCGGGTGGATGTCGGTGGAGGTCCAGCGGACCAGCCAGCGGCCGCCGCTGCGCCCCATCTGCAGTTCGCCGGAGTAGCTCCACTGCCTGCCCTTGGGCAGGGTCCACTCGTAGGTGTAGTCGACGGTGGCGGTGTCGCCGCTGACGTGCGCGTCACCGGTGCGGATCCGCAATTCCTCCGCCTGTAGCGCGTCCCACGCCGAAGTCAGTGCCGCCGTGGCTTTCTCGGGCGCGGTGGTGAGATCGGCGGCCGCGGCGAGATCGTGCTCGGCGAAGGCCGCGGCGAAGGCGTCGGCGGCGGGCACCGGCCCCTGCGGGCCCGACGAGCAGGCGGTCGCCGCCACCGCGAGGGCGGCCACCGCGTACAGGGTGAGCATCCGTGTCCTCATCAGCACCGATGGTAGCGGCGACCGGGCAGCAAACCCCGGAAGACACCGCGGGGCACAGCAGTTCAGTCGACCAGCACGGTGGCGAAGGTGGCGATCTGCCGGAAACCCACACGGCTGTAAGCCCGTCGGGCCACCTGGTTGTAGTCGTTGACGTAGAGGCTCGCCGTACGTCCGGTCGCGACAACGGCATTCGCGACGGTCGCGGTGCCCGCGGTACCGACTCCGGTCCCCCGGATGTCCGGATGCACCCACACACCCTGGATCTGGCCGGTACGGCGCGACAGCGAGCCGATCTCGGCCTTGTAGACGACGACGCCGTCCTCGAAACGTGCCCAGGCCCTGCCCGATTCGATCAGGCTCTGGATCCGCCGCCGGTAGCCACGGCCACCGTCGCCCGCACGCGGGTCGACCCCGACCTCCTCGATGAACATGGCGATGGCCGCGGTCAGATAGCGGTCGATCTCGTCGGGACGCACCCGGCGCACTCCCCCGTCGGCCCTGGCCACCGCGGGCTGAGCGAGTGCGAGCAGCGGCTGGTCGGGGCGCAATTCCCTGGCCGGCCCCCACTCGGGCAGCAGCAGTTCCCACAGCGGTAGCGCGAGTTCCTGCCTGCCGACCACCGAGGAGCACACCCGCGGCCAGCGGACCGCACGGTCGGCGAACGCGCGGATGGCGTGGCGGTCACCGCGCAGCGGCACCAGGTTCGCACCGGAGAAGCACAGCGAGTCGGCGGGGCCGCCGCGGCTCCACAGCTCACCGGCGCCCGAACGCGCGTCGAGCCCGAATTCCTGGACCCGCGCCGCGATCATGCACGAGGCGACCGGGTCGGCATCGAGCACACGGAGTACTTCGCCCAGGTCCCGGACCGATACCGGGCGCGCGGGGGCGGTTTTGGACCGTCGCGTCGGCTCCAGCAGACTCCGCACGGCACCAGCCTGCCACGAAAGCGGCCACAGCGGTACGGGTCCGCCGAATCCGACGCGCGACCGTGAGTCGGGGGCTCAGCCTGCCGTGACCACCGGCGCCGCGCCCGGCTGCTCGCCCATCTCCTCGGCGATGCGCATCGCCTCCTCGATCAGCGTCTCCACGATCTGGGCTTCCGGCACGGTCTTGATGACCTCGCCCTTGACGAAGATCTGGCCCTTGCCGTTACCCGAGGCCACGCCGAGGTCGGCTTCGCGGGCCTCACCCGGGCCGTTCACCACACAGCCCATCACCGCGACCCGCAGCGGGACCTCGAGCCCGTCCAGGCCGGCGGCGACGGCATCGGCCAGGGTGTAGACGTCGACCTGGGCGCGGCCGCACGACGGGCAGGAGACGATCTCGAGCTTGCGCGGACGCAGGTTCAGCGACTGCAGGATCTGCCCGCCGACCTTGACCTCCTCGGCGGGTGGCGCCGAGAGGGAGACCCGAATGGTGTCGCCGATGCCCTCGCTGAGCAGCGCGCCGAAGGCCACCGCGGACTTGATCGTGCCCTGGAAGGCCGGGCCCGCCTCGGTGACGCCGAGGTGCAGCGGGTAGTCGCTCTGCGCGGCCAGCTGACGGTAGGCCTCGACCATGATCACCGGGTCGTTGTGCTTGACCGAGATCTTGATGTCGCCGAACCCGTGATCCTCGAACAGGCTGGCTTCCCACAGCGCCGACTCGACGAGCGCCTCCGGGGTGGCCTTGCCGTACTTCTCCAGCATCCGCTTGTCCAGCGACCCGGCGTTGACACCGATCCGGATCGGGATCCCCGCGGCGCCCGCGGCCTTGGCCACCTCGCCGACGCGGCCGTCGAACTCCTTGATGTTGCCCGGGTTCACCCGGACCGCGGCGCAGCCCGCGTCGATCGCGGCGAAGATGTAGCGGGGCTGGAAGTGTATGTCGGCGATCACCGGGATCTGCGACTTCCTGGCGATGGTGGCCAGGGCGTCGGCGTCCTCCTGGCGCGGACACGCCACCCGGACGATGTCGCAGCCCGACGCGGTGAGCGCGGCGATCTGCTGCAGGGTCGCGTTGATGTCGTGGGTCTTGGTGGTGGTCATCGACTGCACCGAGATCGGTGAGTCACTGCCCACGCCGACCGAGCCCACCCGCAGCTGACGGGTCTTGCGCCGGGGTGCGAGAACAGCAGCGGGAGCGGCGGGCATCCCCAATCCGATGGTGCTGGTCACGGTCGGCTGCCTTCTTTCGTACGTTTCTCGGATGGACCGGGTCTCTTGCGGCCGAGTTTAGTCGCGCAGGGTGACCCGGCGCCCTGTGAGGGGCGCGACAGCACCCGCCCGCGCAGTACCGTCACGGACCGAGGGTGATCGGGTTGACGATGTCGGCGGCCAAGGTCAGCACCATGAACGCACCGCCGATCACCACCACCACATAGGTCACCGGGAGCAGCTTCAGATAGTCGACCGGACCGGCAGGGGCCTTGCCGCGCAGGCCGCGCAGGGTGTCGCGGATCTTCTCGTAGATCACCACCGCGATGTGCCCGCCGTCCAGCGGCAGCAGCGGCAGCAGGTTGAACGCGCCGAGGAAGAAGTTCAGGCTGGCCAGCACCAGGATGAACATGCCCCACAGGCCACGCTCGGCGGTCTCGCCACCGATGCGGCTGGCGCCGTAGACGCTGACCGGGGTCTCCGGGTCGCGTTCGCCACCGGTGACCGCCTCCCACAGCGCCGACACCTTCTGCGGCATCTTGGCCAGCGATTTCACCGTCTCGAGGAAGAAGTCGCCGGTGAACGAAACGGTCGCCGGGATCGCCGCGAGCACACCGTATTGCTGCGGCTCGGCGAAGTCGGGGCCGACACCGACCGCGCCGACCTCACGGGCCGGGCCCTCCTTGGGCGAGCGCAGCACCCGCTCCGGGGTGACCGGGACGATCAGGGTCTGCCCGTCGCGCTCGATCGTGTAGGTGAAGGGACCGTTCTGCTTCTGGGTCTCGGCCTGGAACTGCGCCCAGGTGCTCACCTCGACGTCGTTGACGGCCTTGACCACGTCACCACGCTGCAGGCCGGCTCGCTGGGCCGGGCCGTCGCCGGTGCACGGCGCCAGAGTGTTCTCGGGAGTCTCGTCGGCGACACAGCTCATCGTGCCCAGCGCGGTGGCCGGTGGCTGCTCGAGCTGCGGCAGGCCCCAGCCGACCGCCAGCACCACCAGCAGCAGGAACCCGAGCAGGAAGTTCATCGCGATGCCGCCGAACATCACCACCAGGCGCTTCCAGGTCGACTGGCGATACATCGCCCGGTCGACCTCTTCGGGCTCGAGCTCGTCGAGCGCGGTCATGCCCGCGATATCGCAGAACCCGCCCAGCGGCAGTGCCTTGAGCCCGTATTCGGTCTCACCGCGCCGGAAGGAGAAGATCTTCGGCCCGAATCCGATGAAGTATCGGCGCACCTTCATACCGGTGGCCTGCGCGGCCCACATGTGCCCGCACTCGTGCAGCGCGATCGAGATCGTGATACCGAGGGCGAACAGTGCGAACCCCAGCGCGAATACCATCTGGCTCCTGTTTCATCGGTGGCTGGTGCCGCCGTCGTCGGCGTCGCTATCCGGACGCGATGACGTTCGCGGCGTACTCCCGTGCCCAGCGGTCGGCCGCGAGGACGTCGTCCAGGGTATCGGGTTCGGCGTGCCATCGGTCGGCGGCCTCCACCGCGCGTGTGACGGTGCCGACGATCGCGGGGAAGGTGATCGCGCCGTCGAGGAAGGCCTGCACCGCGACCTCGTTGGCCGCGTTGTAGACCGCGGTGACGCTGCCGCCCGCCTCCCCGGCCTGCCTGGCCAGCCGCACCGCGGGGAACACCGCGTCGTCGACGGGCTCGAAGGTCCAGGTGGACGCGGTGCCGAAATCGCAGGCGGGGGCCGCGCCGGGCACCCGGTCGGGCCAGCCCAGCGCCAGCGCGATCGGCAGTCGCATGTCCGGCGGGCTGGCCTGGGCCAGGGTGGAGCCGTCGACGAAGGTGACCATCGAGTGCACGATCGACTGCGGGTGCACGGTGACGTCGATGCGGTCGTAGGGAATGCCGAAGAGCAGATGTGTCTCGATCAGTTCCAGGCCCTTGTTCACCAGCGAGGCCGAGTTGAGCGTGTTCATCGGGCCCATCGACCAGGTCGGGTGGTTCTTGGCCTCGGCCGGGTTCACCGATTCGAGCATCTCGGTGGTCCAGCCGCGGAACGGGCCGCCCGAGGCGGTGAGCACCAGCCGGTCCACCTCCGCGGCCCGGCCGCCGCGCAGGCACTGCGCCAGCGCGGAGTGCTCGGAGTCCACCGGCACGATCTGGCCGGGTGCGGCCGCCCGCGTCACCAGCGAACCGCCGGCCACCAGGGATTCCTTGTTGGCCAGCGCGAGCCGGGTGCCTGCTTCCAGAGTCGCCAGGGTGGGTTCCAGCCCGAGCGAGCCGACGAGGGCGTTGAGAACGACGTCGGCCTCGGTGCGGCGGACCAGTTCGGTGACCGCATCCGGGCCACCGAGGTCGAGGTCGAGCGCCTGGGCGGCGGCCGGATCGGCGACGGCGACATTGCGGGTGCCGGTGGCGGCCATCTGCGCGGCGAGCAGGGCGGTGTTGCCGCCGCGCGCGGCCAGACCGACCACCTCGAAGCGGTCGGGGTTGGCGGCGATCACCTCGAGCGCCTGGGTGCCGATCGAGCCGGTACTGCCCAGGAGCAGCACCTTCACCGGATCGGTGGACGTGGAGTTCTCGCGCGCGGCACGCGTTGCTGGGTGGGACACGGGCCCATTGTGGCAGGGCTGCTGGCTACGACGGACGGTCGTATGCCACGATATGCCTACTCGCCCAACCAGAACTCGAGCCCTAAGGAGCGATCGTGGCAGCCACGGACCTCGAATCAGCCAGCACCGAGCGCCCCGCCGCCACCAGCGTCGACCCCGCCGAGGTGCCCTCGGCCGCGTGGGGCTGGAGCGGTGAGTCGCGCAAGACCTTCCGCATCGCGGCCTGGGTCGTCATCGTCGCCCTGCTCGGCATGACGATCGGCAACCACCAGGGTCACGTCGAGGACATCTTCCTCATCGGCCTGGCCGGTCTGATGGCGGCCATCCTGGTCGTCGACTCGCTGACCCGCCGCCTGCCGAGGTAACTCCCCGGCACCGAGAACATCGCGCCCGCGGCCGCACCTCCTTGTGCGCCGCGGGCGTTTTCGTGTGTCAGCGGCCGCGTCGCGCGCCCGGCTTGCGGCCACTGCCCTGCCGCGGCTGCTGCTTGGCGGCCTGCTTCTTCGGGGTGGATTTGCGCGCCGGTGCCTGCGCGCGCCGCTGCGGTTCGGCCGCGCCACGCGAACTGTTCGCCGAACGCCCGCGCACGATGCCGACGAATTCCTCGAGCAGGTCGCTGTCGGTGCCCGCGGGCCAGGCCAGCGCGATCTCGGTGAACGCGGTGTCGCTGATCGGCCGGTACACCAGGTCGCGGCGGTGGTGCAGCCGGGCGATGGACTGCGGCACGACCGTGGCGCCGCCGACCGCGGCGACCAGGGCGAGGGTGTCGGCGGCCTGATCGAGGTCGGCGCCGTCCTGGATGGTTTCCGCGGCCAGGTCGGCCGGGCTGATCGTGTCCAGCAGCGAGAGTGCGTCGTCCTTCTGGACCACCGCGACCGGAGTCTCCTGCCACAGCGGAATGGCGTGCAGCGCGGTGCGCTCGATCGGCAGCCGGACGAAGCACAGATCGACGCGCCCCTCCCGCAGCGCCGTCTCCTGCGCACGCTGGGCGACGCCGACGACTTCGAGTGGGTGTTCCGGCAGCCGGTCACTCCAGATCCGCGCCCACTTCGACACGGTCACCCCCGGCACGAAACCGACCCGCAGACTCGCGGGCGCCGCCGGCTTCTGTTCCCGTTCGGCCTGTTCCCGCGCACGGATCAGCTCCCTGGCGTGGGCGAGCAGCGCGGCGCCGTCCGCGGACAGGGTGGTCGGCGAGACGCCCGGTTCGAAGACCCGGGTGCCGAGTTCGCGCTCCAGCTCGATGACGGTGGCACTCAGTGCCTGCCGGGAGATCCGCAGAGCCTTGGCGGCCCGCGCGAAATGCAGTTCCTCGGCGACGGCGACGAAGCGACGCAGCCGGGCGAGGTCGATGGAGTCGGCGGCGGTGACGTCGAAGTCGCTCATTCTGACCAGACTATGGCACCGGGCGAGCCGGCCCGCGAGGCGCTCAGAACACCAGCGCGACCATGGCGATGAGCGCACCGAACACCACGACCACGAGCAGATACACCCCGAGCGTCGAGCCCCAGTTGCTGCGCGCCGGTGGCACCTGCCGCACGGGCGCCTGTGGCCCCCAGGCCGGCGGCATCATCGCCGGACCCGGCGGTTGTTGCGGCGGTCGCGCCATCGGCGGCGCCGCGACCGGGAACGGCGCGGCCGGGGTGCCGCTCACCGGACGCATCGGCTGCATGCCGACGAACGGCTGCGCGTGCGCACCCGAGTGCTGTCCCGCGATCGGCCGGGCGCCGGTGGTCGGGGTCCGCAGGGCGCGCTGGGCGGCGTCGACGAATTCCTCACAGGAGCCGAAGCGCTCCGCCGGTCGTTTGGCGAGCGCGCGGGCCATCACCGCGTCCAGCACCGGCGGCAGACCGGCGCGGCGCGGGCTGACCGGCGGCGGTGGCGACTGGAGGTGGCCGGTGATCACCGCGGCCGGGCTGGTCGACTCGTAGGGCGCCGAGCCGGTCAGCAGCGTGTAGAGCGTGCAGGCCAGCGAGTACTGATCGGCCCGGTGGTCGAGCGGGACGCCGGTGAGCTGCTCGGGGGCCGCGTAGGCGAGGGTGGCGGTGAACGAGCCGGTCTCGGTGAGGTGGCCGGAGTCGTCACGCAGGCGGGCGATGCCGAAGTCGGTGAGATACACCCGCTCCTGGCTGTTGGACCGCGCCAGCAGGATATTGGCCGGTTTCACATCGCGGTGCAGCACCCCGGCGCGGTGCGCGTAGTCCAGGGCGGCGGCGGTCTCGCCGATGATCTGCAGTGCCCGGTCCGGCGGCAGGGTGGCGGGGTTGAGCGTGGACGCGTCGACCCCGTCGATGTACTGCATGCTGATCCACAGCTGGTTGTCCTCGACGCCGCGATCGAAGACGGTCACGATGTTGGGGTGATCGAGCTGGGCGACCAGGTCGGCTTCCCGCTCGAACCTGGCCCTGATCTCCTTGTCGGAGAACAGCTCCTGATTCAGCAATTTCAGCGCCGTCCACCGGGGCAGGCGTGGATGCCTGGCCAGATACACCGACCCCATCCCGCCGCGCCCGAGCTGCCGGTCGATGGTGTATCCGGCGAATACCGTCCCGTCAGAAACCACTCTGACCCCCGAATCTGGCTCGTCGTCCGACGCGCTGGACCCTACCAAACACAGTGTCCAGCCGGTCGGGGCCGCGTCGGATTCCAGCGATCACTCCGCCACCCGCACCCCCATCGACCGCGCCGTCCCCGCCACGATCCGCATCGCGGCCTCCACATCGGTGGTGTTGAGATCCGGCAGCTTGCGTAGCGCGATGCGACGCAACTGCTCGCGGGTGAGCGCACCGACCGGCGCGTGCCCGGGTTGCGATGAGCCGGGTGTGCCGAGCGCGGCCCGGATCAGTGACGCCGTGGGCGGTGTCTTGAGCCGCATGGTCCAGCGTTTGCGGGCATCGATGGTGATGACGGCGGGGATGATCTCCCCGCGCCGATCCGCCGTCGCCGCGTCGTAGCGGCGTTTGACCTCGAACGGTGGGATGCCGGTGGGACCGAGCATCTTGCCGAGGATCATCAGGGAGGCGTTACCCGCCTCGAGTTCGAGAGTGACTGTGACAGAGGCTGTTCCGCGCGCCATAGTCAACGATCTCGGACCCACGCCTCGATCCGGTCCCGCGACGATAACGCCTGGGCCGCAACATGATCGGCGAGCCCGAACGGCAGCAGCGCGTGCCGGTCTCAGCCGGGCAGGGCGACCGTGGTGAAACGAAACAGGTCGACCGACCCGCTCGGCCCGGTCATCACCCCCAGCAGTCCCTGGCAGGTGTGCTCGTCGTAGAAGAAGATGCCGGTGCTCCCCCCGAAAACCCGAATTCCGTGCCAGAACTGGAGCTCCGGAAGATGCACAGTCGGCTGCGGTCCCCGTGGGCGACTCCACTTGCGACTGTCCGCGATGCGCTCGATCGCCGCATCGATCAGTGGACTCTCGGCGGGCCCTCCGGCGTTCAGGAAATCCGGTTTCATCGCCAACTCGTCGTGGAAGTAGCCCCACGGAACAACGAAATCCTTTGCTGTTCTCAGCAACTCCCGCAGGCGGACGACTCGATCGCGCAGGACGATAGGAGCTTCGGCAACCATAGCGCTACCCTTCGATTGTTCGATCGACATCATGTCGGCAGACGGCGGCCGCCAACGTCTCCGACCAGCTGTGTACCCCCTGCCAGGCACAGTGCCCGGCGTCGGATGACTACGCCGGGGAACCTCACGCCACCCGAGCCCGAGTCATACAGTTCACTTATAACAGATCTACATATCCGAGGCCCACCGATCGAACGAGCCGTCCCATCGATGCCCGATGCCCCGAAAGCCCCTGCCTCGCATGCGCCGTCATCCCCGACAACGGCGGTGAACTCAGCACAGGCACTGACCAGCACATATGCACATGGAAGCATTCTTCGAGCCTTGGCTGCATCGGTTGGCCAAACGTCGATATCTGATAGTCGAGCGCGCGCAGCTCGGGTTCGAACGCGTAACCCGAGCGGTAGCGTGCCACAGTGTGGTACGGTGTGGGTATGTCAGGCTCTCAGGTGCCGCAGCCGACCGAGGTCAGCGTGCGTCAGTTCGTCAACGACTCCGGTGCCGTTACCCGGGGCCTGCGGGAAGGTAGGCAATATGTCCTCACCATCAATGGCGAGCCGCTGGCCGAAGTAAGGCCCATCAGACGGCGGCGCTTCGTACCGACCGGTCAGGCCCAAGCGATGTTCGCCGCTGCGCCCGCACTCGACTATGACGCGCTGCGAGCAGACCTGGACACGGCCATAGACGACGAACTCTCCGGCGACCCACTCGAAGGAACTGAGCTGTGACTCGTCAAGCCAGGGGCGTTCTCGACACCGGTATCGTCGCGGCCTTCTCGCTGTTCGACCCGGCCGAGCTTCCCGTCGAGTCCGCCATCACCGCGGTCACCTTGGGCGAGCTCTCACGTGGGCCATACGCCACCGACGATCCAGGCAGGCGCGCCCGCCGGATCGCCGTACTACAACACGCCGAAGCCACCTTCGGCGACGCGCTCCCCTACGACAGCGAAGCCGCACGACTGTTCGGGTTGATCTGCGCCTCGGTCTACGCGATAGGCCGACAACCGCGTCGACGGACGGCCGACCTCATGATCGCCGCGACCGCAGCGCGAAACGGACTTCCGCTGTACACCACCAATCCCAAAGATTTCGATGGCATCGAGTCCCACGTCACGATCATCCCGGTCACCCGTCCAGAGGGAGCTACCGGCTGACCGTTTCCACGATTGAACTCAACCTTCGGCTGCCAGCTGACCACACGCCGCGGCGATCTCCTGGCCCCGCGTATCCCGCACAGTGCACGACACACCCTGCGCGACCACCCGCCGAACAAACTCCCGCTCAACCGGTTTCGGACTCGCATCCCATTCGCTACCAGGGGTGGGATTGACGGGGATCAGGTTCACATGCACCAACGGCCCAAGCGCCTTGTGCAGCTTCTTGCCCATCTCGCTGGCGAACCAATCGTGTGCAGCGCGGCCGATGCTGTCTCGACATTCCAGCACTGCGCCGAGATGGACGCGTTGGTGCTCGGACCGATGCTCGTCGAACGTCCGCATGCTCCGGCCAACGGGACCAGCTGATGACTGACCGGGAATCCGCCGAGGCCGCTGGAATTACTGATCAGCTTGCTAGCCTGGCCGACATGGCGATCTCGCGGAGCTTTGTGAACATCTGCAGTGACCAACTCCCGACAACGCGCGACTTCTATGTAGACCTATTCGGCTTCCAGGTCGACTACGACAGCGATTGGTTCGTCCAGCTCACTGACAAGGGCTCCGAAGCAACCATCGGTATCATGGCCCGCGATCACGAGCTGGTACCCGAACCGTTCAGAGGGCAAGCCACCGGCTCCTACATCACCATCGTCGTCGACGACGTGGAACCGGTCTTCGCCCGAGCCAAGAGTCTCGGCGTCCCCATCGTCGAAGAGCCCCGGGATCTGTTCTACGGCCAGCGGCGCATGCTGGTTACCGATCCCAACGGTGCGCTCATCGACGTGTCCAGCCCGACCGCCCCACCTCCCACCGGTCTCTGAGATGTCCGCCCAGGAGCTTGTTCAGGAGACGATTGGGGGCCGGACCGCACCCCCGCGGTGCGACGAACACATATCCCTCCGGCAGACGATAAAAGGCATCCACGACGCCGTGGAAGATCTTCAGCATTTCGGGGAATGCGTCCGACAAGGTGAGTGATCCGTCGTAGTGCTTGGCTTGGAAGCAGTCCCATGCGTCTTCAAGGCCGCGGTCGGTTTGAACGCGGCGACGTCAACTCCCCGGTCTCCGGAGCCTCCGAGCTGCTTGATTTGTCGATACGAGGTGGCGACTCCGGTTGCCCAGTCGGTGATGAAGACTTCCCATTCATCGGGCGAATAGAAGTAGATGCGGTGGGCCGGAGGCACTGGCGATCCGGGGAGTGCCGGGGCTGGGGAGCCGGACACGACCGGGACAAGAAGGTCGATGAGTTCGGGGGCACCGCTGCTTGCGTTCGGCTGGGCCGCCAAGGACACGCGGGCACCTCCTGGTTCCGTGTCGTCTCGACCAAATAGTCCGATGAGACGACGAGGATCCGCTAACAACCGGCCTCCAGCGGTCCGAGCGGAGCTCGGCGCGGTTCGTTTCCCATGCGTGTCGGCGGGGAGCCAACGGCGTCGGACTCGGGCGGTTACACCCGCGATGAACTGCTGGTGGCCGGCGGGTGGCCGTCGAGTTCGACGACTTGGCCAGCCGCGACCCGCCACCTACCTCCTAGGCCTCGCCAGCAGCCCCACAACCTCGCGATACAGTTGGCGGAACCCGACCGACACGAAACACACTCCCCGCCATCGAAGAATCTATCCAGATCTACCGAGAGATGAGCGGTCAGCGGCCCAGGCTGCTGCCGATATCAGCCCTCTGCTGCGAGCTGCCCACACGCCGCCGCGATCTCCTGTCCACGCGTGTCGCGGACCGTACACGTCACGCCTGCGCCCGAACACGACGCACGAACTCGTCCTGCACAGGCTTCGGGCTCGCATCCCACTCACTACCCGGAGTCGGATTCAACGGAATCAAATTCACCTGCACCAACGGCCCCAACGCCTTACGCAGCTTCTTACCGAGCATGTCCGCCCGCCAACCCTGGTCGTTGACATCACGGATCAACGCGTACTCGATCGACACCCGACGACCTGACTTATCCGCGTAATACCGTGCCGCGTCCAGGACTTCGGCCACCGACCAACGGTTGTTCATCGGTACCAAGGTTCGCGCAGTTCGTCGTCGGGGGTGTGCAGCGACACCGCCAGCCGCACCGACATGTCCTCGTCAGCCAGCTTGCGGATCGCCGGTGCCAGACCGACGGTCGACACGGTCACCGAACGTTGCGAGATCCCGAGCCCGTCGGGGGCGGGCGCGGTGATCCGGCGGACCGCGTTGACCACCCGCTTGTAGTTGGCAAGCGGCTCACCCATGCCTCCCGTTTTACAAGCGCTCTGACCAGCCGCATCCCTGCTCAACAGCCTTCGCGCACGGTAGGCTTATGCGAACGGCCGACTGACAAGACGAGGAGCAGGCAATGCCAGACAGGAAGTACAGCAAGCCTGTCGTGGTCCCGGAGAATCTGCGGCTTCTCGAGGGCCCTACCAGCGGGATCGTGCACCTTCCCAGTCATCTCGATTGGTCGGGTAATGCCGACTACGACCTGGACCGGCCAGGTCGAATCGTTGATCTCTACCGCGCGGTCATCAACGAGGCCATGAGTCCCAGCGATCTTCACACCTTTCTCAATCAAGCGGTGCTCAAACAACTTTGGTCATACATCTGGCTTCCCGCGGCAACCCGGCGCGTATGGGAAGTCAACTTCCCTGAACTTGCTGAACTCAGCCGCCTGGCGTCGGCGTAGACGCGTGGAACCGCGCCATCGTCGACGGGTGCAGCTCGCCTGGAGTGACCGGTTCAACTGGCCAGTTCGTAGTCGCTGCGTGATTGCTGGTAGCGGTCGAGGTGGTTGCGTCGGTGTTCCTGCCGCAGGTGAAACCGCCAGTATTCGTCGAAGTCACCGTTGCTGTGCAGGGCACGTAACCGCAAGACCGCTTCAGCGCCGGCCAGGCCCCAGCGGGCTCCGGTGATGTCGAGTCGGTCTTTCACGATGTAGCGGCAGGCGCCTTCGATGACACCGGTCGCGATCGGCCAGCCCGCGGCCAATGCTTCGTCGTAGCGCAGGTAGCCGGCCTTGTTGGTGAGATAGGTAGCGGCCTGGTCAGCGCCTTTGCGTTCATGGTCGGCGTAGTACCGCGACGCGCGGCGGCGGATACCGGCGGCGACCGAACGGGCTTGTCCCGCCAAGACTTTCGATAGTTTGTCGCTGACCCAGTCCTGGGCATCGGGATCGGCGGGGGTGAAGAACGTCCACGCCGCTTTCCAGATGTATTCGGTGACGTGGACGAAGTCGATGACGATTCCGACGTCGATGCCGCGACGCTGCGCTTCGGTGGTGATCGCCTCGATCTGGGTGTTGTTGCCGTCGACGAGCGCGACCCAGCTCCGCTGGTGGGTCGGGTCGCGGCGTTCGGCTTCATCGAACATGGTCGCGATCACGGCGGGGATGTTGGCGGTGATCGAGGCGGTCATCCATTTATGTGCGGCGCGTGGATGTTTCGACTCGCCATCGGTGGCCCGCACCTCACCTCTGCTGCTGCTGCTGGTGCTGGTGCTGGTGCTGGTGCTGGTGCTGATGTCAGCGGGAGTACGTGGCCGGGGTTCCAGGTCGTAGACGCAGGCGAGTTCGGCCATGCGTTTACGGCCGGTCTTCTCCCCGGGAGAGGTGCGTTTCGACAGGCGCGGACCACTCGCTGCGGCGGCTTTCGCGGTGGCTGGGCGTAGCGCTTCGGGCCGCATGACCACGCCCTTTCCGTCGCTGGTCAGGATCAGTAGCTTGTCCGGGTCGCTGGTCGGGTCGTGGTGGCGGCCGGTGTAGAAGGCGGGGATGTCGATGGCGGCGGCGACGGTGATGTCGGCGATCTGGCGTTTCCCGACCCGGACCCCGGTCGCTCGTTTCACCCCGGCCTGAGCCGATTCGAACGAGCCGCGCGGTGTTTCGGTCGCGATCAGTCGACGCAGCCCGTGGGAATGAGTACCGGTCGGGGTGTTCCAGTGCGCGTCGGCGGGATGCAAGTTCGAGGCTCCTGGTGCCCGGTAGGCGATTCTGGTGGCGGTGACCGGACCGAAAACCGTTGTCAGCGTGGTGGCGTGGCCGGGCTCGACACGGTTGTGGGTGACGCCGGTCGTGTCGGTGACCGCGCTGCGGCGTTGTTCACGGCAGGCGCGCAGGTCGGCGCGGTCTTGGAACAGTTGCCGCATCAGCGTGCGTCCTCGTTCGCTGAGGAGGTCTTCGAGCTCGTCGTGGGTCAGACCGTCGGTGGCGGGCGCGGTCAACTCGGCTTCGAGGTCGGCGAACAACTGGCGCGACCTACCGAACGTGCCGGAAGTGGCCGCGTCTGGGTATCCTGGCATCCGGGCTCTTTCTTGTGGCTGTGGTGTCAACAACCAGCAACCTACGAGGGAGAGCCCTTCTACTTCAAATCTGTGCGAGCGCAGTGAGATTCAGTGCACTCCATGTCAGCAACCGATCGCTGATCGGTTGCTGCAAGTCACTCCAGCGGAGCCACACCCGACTGATATCCCGTTCGAGTAGAAGCGATTACATTGAGCCCTTTTCATCCTGCCGCTGAACGGTGTTGCCCCGCAGCGTGATTGACGCCGCCCCAGCGTGCGGACTGGCGAAGCCCCTGGTAAGAGAGCTGATTACCACGTCCGCTCGTCTACCAGAGGCTTCCCTTGTTGTTCTACCGTGCCGCACTGCCGTTGTCATCTTCGACCCTGCACTTCGTCGCCGCGGTGATCCGCCGCCACCGACGCGAGATCGGGTCACGTTGGCGGGCACTCGATCCGGGCCAACAAGCGATGCTTGTGCTGGTTTACCTGCGCAAAGGTGAACCATTCACTGATCTCGCGGCCGGGTTCGAGGTTTCCACGAGCACCGCCTGGCGCTACGTCGAGGAAACGACCACGTTGTTGGCCGCTCAGGCGCCGGGGTTGAGGTCGGCGTTGCGCAGGGCCAAAGCTGCTGGTCACAGCTATCTGATCCTCGATGGCACCGTGATCGCGATCGACCGAGTCGCCGCGGGTCGACCGTTCTACTCCGGCAAACATCGTCTCCACGGGATGAACGTGCAGGTCCTGGCCTCGCCCGAGGGCGAGATCGTGTGGCTCTCACCAGCTTTACCCGGCAGCGTTCACGACAGCAAAGCCGCCTGGATCTGGCAGATCGTGACCGAGTTGGTCATGGGCGGCTGGATCACGCTGGCGGACAAGGGTTACCAAGGCATCGCCGGAGTCCTCACCCCGTACAAGGGCCGCAACAAGCCCGCTTCCCAGAAGCAGGCCAACCGCGCCCACGCGCGGCTGCGCGGCCGCGGAGAACGAGCGTTCGCCCAGCTCAAGGTATGGAAGATCCTGCGGAAGCTGCGTTGCTGCCCGGACAAGACCACCCGATAGGCCAAGGCGATCGCCGTTCTCCAAGACCGCGAGCGCGTAGCAGCGCGTTGTAGGTGCGGTTGTCCGCGTCCAAGGCCCGGCCGTCGGCAGGTTGCTTGATGGGAGTGTGCACGCCGATACCGGCGCCGTCGTAACCGCCGTCGGCCAAGGTCGGAAGGTCCAGTTGTGAGGCCGCCCAATACAATTGGCCGAGGACGTGTTCTCGGGCGGCGACGAGGTCGTGCACCGAGCCGGGTTCGACGTCGGAGACCCACAACGGCAATCCCGATGGTGCGGACAGGGCTTGGATGTTGCCGCCCTGTGTGTGGGCTTTGCCGGAGTACCAGAGGTCGATCTGTTCGCCTTTCACGCTGGTGGTCTTCTCGCTGATGCGGTCCGCGTCGAACACCTTCCCGTCCAGGACCAGGTGGGTGAGCCCTTCGGTGTGGGCGCGGAGCAGCACTTCGTGCAGGTCGGGGGCTTGGTCGCCGAGCACGGCGACGCCTTCTTCGTGATACCGGTAGGAGGTGGCGCGGCTGATGCCGAAGCCGGCCCCGAGCACGGCGATGTCGTCGTGTTTGCGGAACCACGCCACCAGGAACAATGCCTGTTTCCAGCAGGTCAGCGCTCGGCTGCCGCGGCGCGTGCGGCGGGCCCGTCGTTCGACGGCCAGCAGCCGGGACACGTAGTCCACCAGTTCCCGGGGGACGTCGAGCATGGCAGGATAAGCGATCACGTGGAGTCCTCATGGTGGAGCCGGGCTTGTGGTGAGTACCGCTCTACCGGGACTCCACGTCCATGTCCAGCACCCAATCAGCGGGTCTCCCGGAGTTTGTCAAGGTGAATGAGTCCAGCGGGAGTTATGCGGCGGTCTGAGCTCGGTCCTCCTCGATAGGCGGGTTGATCGATGCCGCGGTCGG
>NZ_JBHZBX010000032.1:0-49142 GCF_042755165.1 Nocardia sp. NPDC059177
AAGTCATCGGCGCAGGCACAACCCCCATCGTCGACACCTGGTGGCAAACCGAAACCGGCGCCATCATGATCTCGCCCCTGCCCGGCGTCACCACCCCCAAACCGGGTGCCGCCATGGCCGCCCTGCCCGGGATCTCGGCCAAGGTCGTCGACGACGACGGCAGGCCGCTCGGCAAGGACGAATCCGGTCTGCTGGTACTGGATCGGCCGTGGCCGTCGATGCTGCGCGGCATCTGGAACGACATGGACCGCTACCGCGAAACCTATTGGCAGCGTTTCGCCGCCGACGGCTGGTACTTCGCCGGGGACGGCGCGAAACTCGACGCCGACGGCGATCTGTGGGTGCTGGGCCGGGTCGACGATGTCATGAACGTCTCCGGGCACCGGATCTCCACCGCCGAGGTCGAATCCGCGCTGGTGGGTCATCCGGCGGTCGCCGAGGCGGCAGTGGTCGGCGCCGCCGACGACACCACCGGCCAGGGCATCGTCGCGTTCGTCATCCTCACCGGCGCCGGCGTTCCCGGCGACGCGCTGGTGACCGAATTGAAGGCGGCCGTCTCACTCGAGATCAGCCCGATCGCCCGCCCGCGCGAGATCCATCTCGTGCCGGAACTGCCCAAGACCCGCAGCGGCAAGATCATGCGGCGACTGCTGCGTGACGTGGCCGAAGGCCGCGAACTGGGCGGCACCTCGACACTGGTCGACCCGACCGTCTTCGAGGCGATCGCCAAACCATGACGGACTTCGCACCCGGCAGCGGGCATGCTGTGACGGTGGAGATGCCTATGTTCCCGCTGGGTGCGGTGTTGCTGCCCGGCGAGCCGTTGTCGCTGCAGATCTTCGAACCGCGCTATGTCGCGTTGCTCGAGGACTGCCTCGACGGCCGCCGGGAGCCGGAGTTCGGCGTGGTACTCATCGCGCGCGGACACGAGGTGGGCGGTGGCGACGTGCGCACCGATGTCGGTGTTCTCGCCCGGATCACCGATGTGGTGGAGCTGCGCGGTTCCCGGTTCCGGCTGCGCTGTCTGGGCACCGACCGGATCCGGGTCGACAGCTGGCTCGACGACGCGCCGTATCCGCGCGCGCGGGTCACGCCGTGGCCGGACGGTCCGGCCACCGAGGACGCCGATCTGCTGGCCGGGCTGCGCGAACGCGCCGACCGGCTGCACGAGCTGACCGCCGGTCTGGCCCGCAAGTCCGGTCTCCGCAGGCCACCGCCGTCGGCCTCGCTGGACGGGCTCTCCGCCGACCCGAGTGTGCGGTCCTTCGAGCTCGCGGCGCGGCTGCCGATCGGGCAGACCGACCGGCAGGCCGCACTGTCCGCGCCCGACCCGCGGGCCCGGCTGGACACGCTCACCACCGCCATGGACGACGCGATGGCGGTCATGGAGTTCCGGCTGCTCTGAACCGTGTCGAACCGTGGGCGCTCGCTGCTCGTTGACCTGAGAAGAAGCGAGTCAGGGCGCACAGAGAGCGACACGGCGATGGATGGCAACGAGTTGGCGGTCGACCGGCGGACGCTCTTCGCCGGCGTGGCGGTACTGGCGGGCGCGGTCACCCTGCCTGCCTGCGCCGAACGGGACGCGCCCGCGCCCGCGGCGGCCGAGCCCGCCCCGGACGGGGCGTTGACGACCATCGCCGCGGTACCGGTCGGCGGCGGGGTGGTGGCCGGTGACACGGTGGTCACCCAGCCGGCGGCCGGGACCTTCGTCGGCCTGTCCTCGACCTGCACGCACGCGGGCTGCCGGGTGACCACGGTGGCGAACGGCACCATCAACTGCCCCTGCCACGGCAGCCGCTTCACCCTCGACGGCGCCGTCCACAACGGCCCGGCCCGCGACCCGCTCCCCCCACGCCCCGTCCGCGTCGACAACAACGCCATCTACCCGGCCTGATCCGGACGGGCGCTCCGGTGGCGGCATCGCCTCAGCGGCGGACGCCACCGGAGCGTGGTGATCTCGATCAGCCGGCGGACTCCATCATGGCGTCCATGCGGCGTTGCATCTCGGCGGGTTCGATGTCTTCGATGTGGGTGGAGACGGTCCAGCGGTGGCCCCACGGGTCGGTGAACGAGCCGGTGCGGTCGCCGTAGAACTCGTTGGTGAGCGGCCTGTTCTCGGTGGCGCCCGCGGCGAGCGCGGCGGCGAAGGTGGCATCGACATCGGGGACGAAGACCATCAGGTCGACCGGGGAGCCGCCGACTGTTTTCGGGTCGAGGAAGCCGAGATCGGGGACGGGGTCGCCGACCATCAGCACCGCGTCGCCGATGAGTAGTTCGCTGTGCATGACGGTGCCGTCCGGCCCGGCCATCCGCATGCGTTCGGTGGCGTCGAAGACGCTGAGATAGAAATCGATCGCCGCGGCCGCGCCCGCGCACGCGATACCGGGACAGATTCGCGGGTAACCGGCGGGAATGGGGGAAACTTCGGACATCGGGTACCTCCTGGTCGAAGGTGACGCACGGACGGTTCCGAGCCTATTCCTCTTACCTTCACCGCGAAAGGCTGGTAGAACTTGTTCTAGTTTTAGCTGTCTAGCCGGAGGTTCGGGGCATGCGGTACGGGGTCGTGTTGTTCACCAGTGACCGGGGCATCGCCCCGGCCGACGCGGCGCTGGCCGCCGAGAACGCGGGATTCGACGCGTTCTACGTGCCCGAGCACACCCATATCCCGGTCGTGCGGGCCGCGGCACATCCACAGACCGGCGACTCCTCCCTGCCCGACGACCGCTACCTGCGCACCATCGATCCGTGGGTCGCGCTGGCCGGCGCCGCCGCGGTGACCGAGCGGATCGCCCTGTCCACGGCGGTGGCGCTGCCCGCCGAACACCACCCGATCACCCTGGCCAAGACCATCGCCTCACTCGATCACCTCTCGGGTGGGCGCGTGGAACTCGGGGTCGGATTCGGCTGGAACACCGACGAACTCGCCCACCACGGCGTGCCGCCGAAGAAGCGGCGCACGGTGCTCGCGGAGAATCTCGCCGCCATGCGCGCACTCTGGTCGCAGGAAGAAGCCGAATTCGACGGTGAGTTCGTGAAATTCGGGCCGAGCTGGTCGTGGCCCAAGCCGGTGCGCGCCGGCGTGCCGGTGCTGCTGGGCGCGGGCGGCACCGAGAAGAGTTTCGGGTGGCTGGCCAAGCACGCCGACGGCTGGATCACCACCCCGACCGAGGGCGACCTCGACGAGAAGATCGCCCTGCTGCACCGGGTCTGGACCGAAGCGGGCCGCGAGGGCACGCCGCGGGTGATCGCGCTCGCCGGTCGCCACAATGCCGAGCAGCTCGCGCAGTGGGCCGCGGCGGGCGTCACCGAGACCGTGTTCGGGCTGCCGGACAAGTCGGCCGACGAGGTCCGCGGCTACATCGGCTACCTCGGCAGCAAACTGACCGCCGCCGCGGCGGTCTGATCGATACTGCCGCGCCAGGTGGTCAACCGCGCAGTTTGCGGACCTGTGCGGCGGTGAGATCGGTGAGCACGCCGGGGTCGACCTCTTCGGGTGCGGTGACCACCACCTGGACCAGCGTGTTGCCGACCTGGACGAGCGAGGTCGCGGAGGTGAGGGTGAGGCCGTCGCTGGTGGCCGTCAGGGTGAACGCCGAACTCGCGTCGCCGGCCGGCGGCTGAGCCAGCGGTGCGGTGCGGTAGTCGATGTGCACGCCCGCGTCGTCGCCGGTATAGGTGGCGCAGCGGCGGACCTGGGCCTGGAGCGCGTCGAAGGCCTGCGCGAGCGCGGTGTCGAGGTAGCTCGCCGCGTCGATGTCGATGGTGGCGAAACTCGGTCCGGCGAACTGCACCGAGGCCGAGGCCGCCGAGCCGGGCCACTGTGTCGCGATCGGGGTCAGCAGGCGGGCGCAGTCGGCGGGGTCGGTCAGGGCCGCGGGCGGAACCGCGGTGTCGTCGGTGTCGTCGCGGGGTGGGACGGCGGCGAAGGCGCCGGGCAGGTCGGGCGCCGCGAGCAGGGCCGCCGACAACTTCGCCGAATCCCGCACGGGCGTCCCCGATCCGGGGGCCGCGGTCGCGGCGGGCGGGAAGGCGGCGGGCGCGTCGTCGGAGCCGCAGGCGGCGACCCCGGTCAACGCGGCACAGGCCGACGCGGCCGCGCTCACGCGCAGCAGGGCGGCACGCATCATTCGGTCCAGGACAGGCGCGTCGACTGCGTCTGCACCAGGGTGCTCACACTGCGCTCGTCCCGGTAGATCTGCTGACCGCCGACCTCGATCGCCCCCGACACCGGCAGCGGCAGACCGAGATCGACGATGATGGTGCCGGTGCCCTCCATGACGTAGCCGTCGATGTCGAGCGCGCCCGCGTCGTTGGGCAGCATCCAGACCGTGTCGGTGGGGGTCTGGCTCACCTGCAGGTCGATGGTGAGCCGGTCGCCCTCGCGGCCGACGAGGGTGGCGGTGGTGATCTGCTCGAGGGTCACCCCGCCGGTGATCTCCTGGCTCACCGTCCACACCGCGCCCACCCCGACCGGTTCGTCGGGGAACGCGATCGAGCGGTACACAGCCTGGTAGAACGCCTGTTCCAGGGCGGCGCGGGCCGAATTCGGGGTCTCCGGCGACGGGGCCATCCGCAGTTCGGTGATCGCGCCGAGATCGCTCATCTCCAGCCCGGCGTGCGAGCCGTCGGCGGCGGTGAACGCCTTGTTCAGGGCCGGGTCGGGCGTGGTGACGGTGCCGACGGTGACATCGACACCGTCGGGGCCCGCCACGGCGGTCATCGGGATGGTCAGCGCGGCGGGTGAGAAGTCGCGCGTCGGCTGATCGTTGACCTGTTGCTGGATCTGATAGTCGGTGCGCAGGGTCACCTCCTGCGTGGTGCCCAGCGGATAGCTCGGGCGCAACGCGGCGCGCGGTTCCTCGCCGGGCGAGATCATCGTGGTGACCGCCGCCGAGATCGGCACGGTCACTTCCTTGCCGATGCCCAGCGGCTCGGTGCCCTCGGCATCGGCGGGCGCGGACGACCGGTCGGCGCACCCGGCACCGAAGGACGCGAACCCGAGCACGAGCGCCACGAGCAACACTCCGGGACGCGCGATGCGGGGTAAGCGAGGACTAGACAACACCGTCACAGCCATCAGGGTACGACCGCTTCCTGAGTAACACCTGGGACCGCCTCACCCACCGCGGCGCAGCGCCGATCACGACTAGGGAATGATGGACGCGTGAGTGAAGACCGGCCCACCGACAACGCTGCCGACCCCGAGACGGGCGAGGGCTCGCCGGCCGCGGCTCCCGACGCCGTGCCCGAGCCGGCGAAGCAGGCCGAACCCGCCGGTCGCCGCAGGTTGACCACACTGCTGGCGATCGCCGTCGTGCTGTTCGGCCTCGACCTGCTGACCAAATGCCTCGCCGTCGCCTTCATCGACCCGGGCGAATCGGTCCCGATCATCGGCGATTTCGCGCGCTTCACCCTGGTGCGCAACCCGGGCGCGGCGTTCTCGATGGCGACCGGCATGACCTGGCTGCTGACCCTGATCGCGGCCGCGGTGGTGGTCGGCGTGATCCGCATCGGTTCCACCCTGCGCTCGCTGTGGTGGGCGATCGGGCTGGGCATGGTGCTCGGCGGGGCGCTGGGCAATCTGGTCGACCGCCTGTTCCGCTACCCCGGCCCGCTGCAGGGCCACGTGGTCGACTTCGTCGCCATCGGCTGGTGGCCGGTGTTCAATGTCGCCGACTCGGCCATCGTGTGCGGCGCGATCCTGCTGGTCGCGCTCACGGTGTTCGGCTTCGAACCCGACGGCACCCGCACCGGCCGCAAACACACCACCGGCGAGGAGACCCGATGAGGGAGACCAGGACGATGCCCGTACCCGACGGGCTGGACGGGATGCGCGTGGACGCGGGCCTGTCCCGGCTGCTCGGGTTGTCGCGCACCGCCGTGGCCGCGCTCGCCGAGGAGGGCTCGGTGCAGCTCGACGGGATCGCCGCGGGCAAATCCGACCGGCTCACCGCGGGCGCCTGGCTGGAGGTGATCTTCCCCGAACCCAAGCGGGAAGTGACCGTCGAGGCCACCCCGGTGGACGGGCTGAACATCCTCTACGCCGACGACGACATCGTCGCGGTGGACAAGCCGATCGGCGTGGCCGCACATCCCGGCGTCGGCTGGACCGGACCGACCGTGGTCGGTGGCCTGGCCGCCATGGGTTACCGCATCTCCACCTCCGGCGCGCACGAACGCCAGGGCATCGTGCACCGCCTGGATGTGGGCACCTCGGGGGTGATGGTGGTCGCGCAATCCGAACACGCCTACACGATGCTCAAGCGCGCCTTCAAGGAACGCACGGTCGACAAGCAATACCATGCACTCGTGCAGGGACACCCGGATCCGAGCAGCGGCACCATCGATGCCCCGATCGGGCGCGCACGCGGCAACGACTGGAAGTTCACGGTCACCGGCGACGGCAGGCCCAGCGTCACCCACTACGACACGATCGAAGCCTTCCAGTCCGCCAGCCTGCTCGATGTGCACCTCGAGACCGGCCGCACCCACCAGATCCGGGTGCATTTCTCCGCGGTCCGCCACCCCTGCGCCGGTGACCTCACCTACGGCGCCGACCCGACCCTGGCCAAGCGGCTCGGCCTGGAACGGCAGTGGCTGCACGCGCGTCAGCTCGGCTTCCACCATCCCGCCGACGGCCGCTGGCTCGAGATCACCAGCGAGTACCCCGCCGATCTCGCGGGCGCACTGGACGTACTACGCCATGCCTGAGGACCCGCGGTCGTCCACTCCGGCGCCGGATGCGGCGCCGGACGACCGCGGGGATGCCGGCCACGACTTCGACCGGAACCGGATCATCAAGACCGTTGCGCTCGGCGCGGCGGCGGTCCTGGCGGTCGTCCTGCTGGTGTTCGCCTTCACCGCCCCCCACCCGTCCTCGGGCGTGGCGACCGACCGGCTGGGCCCCGCACCCGGCGAGCAGGTCGAGGAGTACCTGAACCAGGCGCGTGCCTCCCTGGACGGCACCGACACCGATCTGCACTGGGCCCTGGTCTCTTTCACCGAATACCTGACACCCCAGCAGATTCCGGCCGCCGCCGACGGGCTGCGCGTCGCGGGCGTGATCCAGCACGTGCCGATCGACCGCGTGCAGACCCCGGTGATCACCGTCGCCACGCCCGCAGGCGAGGAACCCGCGGTGAAGTCGGCCGAGGCGGCGGCGGGTTTGCTCGCCGCCCAGGAGTTCCACGACGAGCGCAGTGCCGAGATCGCCCGCGTGGTCGAGTCCCGGCTGCGAGCGGGCTGCGCGTGCACGGCCGGTCTAGTCGTGCGCGGCACTCTCCCCCAATTGCGTGCGTTGGCAGCGCAACCCGGCGTCCGGGCAGTGCAGGCACTCCCCGCCGACGCGCTCGCCGGACGATTCGCGGTGAGCCCGTTGCTGCCGGGCACCATCGGCACCATCACCCCCACCCCCGACGACGGACCGGTACCCGCCGAGTAGGCACCGACCCGGGGCACCGTTCAGCACGGCAGCGTGACGACTCCGTCGAGATAGCGGCGGCAGCGGCCCAGCAGCAGGACGCGGTCGTCGGCGAGTTCGGCGCGCAGGGTGCCACCGCGGCGGGAGAGCTGGCGCGCGGTGAGGGTTGTGCGGCCGAGTTCGCGGCTCCACAGCGGGACGAGCTGGGCGTGCGCGGAGCCGGTGACGGGGTCCTCGGCGACACCGACGCCGGGCGCGAAGAAGCGCGAGACCACCTCGACCCGGTCGCCGGCGGCGGTGAGGATCACACCGCGCCGCAGCTCCGGGAAGGCACCGAAATCCGGTGTCGCGGAACGCACTTCGTCCTCGGTGCCGACCACGATCACCTCGTCCTGGCCGGTGTAGGCGCGCACCGGGGTGACCCCGAGTGCCGCGACCAGGGCCGGGTCGGGGTCGACCCGCACCGAGGCGAGGGCGGGCAGGTTCAGCACGTATTCGTCGTCGTCGGTGCGGTCGACGTGCAGCCAGCCCGAACGGGTGTAGAAGCTGACCCGGTCGTGCTCGGGATGGCGGTCTTCGATGATCTGGGTGGCGGCGGCGAGGGTGGCGTGCCCACACATGTCCACCTCGACCGCCGGGGTGAACCAGCGCAGGTGGAACGCGGGCCATTCGCCGGGCGGGCCACCGGCGTCCGGGGGTAACTCGGAGATGTAGAACGCCGTTTCTGCGAGGTTGTTCTCCTCGGCCAGCTGTTGCAGCAGCGTGTCCGGCAGCCAGGTGCGCAACGGCATGACCGCGGCCGGGTTGCCCGAGAACGGTGCGTCGGTGAACGCGTCGATCTGGTGCAGCAATACCTCCATGTGCGCAAAGGTACTCCAACACCGAATGTTCATCCGGCGCAAGGGTTCTCGAGGCGGACCCGGCCTGGTCAGCGGTGGCTCAGGCGCCCTGGGCGCCGACCGCGGGGACGAGCTTGCCGGGGTTGCCGGACAGCTTGGCCTGCACCCACCACGCCAGCTCGACCAGCACGATCCCGACCACGCCGCAGACGAACGCGGCCAGCGTCAACCGGGGATTGGACGGGTCGAGTTTGAAGAACTCACGGGTGAACGGAATGGTGAACAGCGCGATATAGGCCAGCACCGACACCGCGATCAGCACCACCTTCCACCACACATACGGCCGGGCGACCAGCGCCAGCACCCACACCGCGATCATGATCAGGGTGATCAGCGCGGTGGTGCCCGCCTGCACCCGCTGGGTCTCGGTGGCCTCGGGACCGGCGTAGGCGATCAGATAGGCGATGAAGGTCGCCACGCCGATGACCACGCCCGAGGGCACCGCCAGGCGCATCACCCGGCCGACGAAACCGGAACGGGCACGCTCGTTGTTGGGCGCCAGCGACAGGATGAACGCGGGGATGCCGATGGTGAACCAGGCCGCGATCGTGACATGGCGCGGCAGGAACGGATAGCCGATCGGGTCGTAGCCGAAGATCTGCGAACCGACCCCGGCCAGGCCGACCAGGAAGGCCAGCAGCACCGAGTACACCGTCTTGGTGAGGAACAGATTCGAGACCCGCTCGATATTGCCGATCACCCGGCGGCCCTCCCCCACCACATACGGCAGGGTCGCGAACTTGTTGTCCAGCAACACGATCTGGGCGACCGCGCGGGTGGCCGGGCTGCCCGCGCCCATCGCCACGCCGATATCGGCGTCCTTGAGGGCGAGCACATCGTTGACGCCGTCACCGGTCATGGCGACGGTGTGCCCGCGCGACTGCAGGGCGCCGACCATGGCGCGCTTCTGATCCGGGCGCACCCGGCCGAAGGTGGTCTCCTCGGCGAGGACGTCGGCGAGGGCGGCCTGGTCCTCGGGCAGTCCGCGGGCATCGACCGGGTGGTCGCCGCCGGGCAGGTCCAGCGAGGAGGCCACGGCGCCGACCGAGACGGCGTTGTCGCCGGAGATCACCTTGATCGAGACCTGCTGGCTCGCGAAGTACTCGAGGGTGCCCTTGGCGTCGGGACGCACCTTCTGTTCGAGCACGACCAGGGCGGCGGGCGACACGGTGCCCGGCGCGTCGGCCGCGTCGACCGGGCGGTCACCGCGGGCCAGCAGCAGCACCCGCAGGCCCGAGGCACCGAGTTCCTCGGCGCGTGCGGCCGCGTCGGTGGTGGGGTCGAGCAGCACATCGGGGGCGCCGAGCAGCCAATCGCCCTGTGCGCCATAGGAGATGCCGCTCCACTTCTTGGCCGAGGAGAACGGCGCGACGGCGGTGCTGGTCCAGCCGGGCGCGTCGGGCAGCGCCTCGGCGATGGCCTGGACGCTGGCGTTGGGGCGGGGATCGTCGCCGGCCAGGGCAGCCAGCGCCTGCCGCACCTGCGCGGCGTCGAAGGAACCGAGCGGCTCGATCTGCGCCAGGCGCATGCCGTTCTCGGTGAGGGTGCCGGTCTTGTCCGCGCACACCACGTCGACGCGGGCCAGGCCCTCGATCGCGGGCAGTTCCTGCACCAGGCAGTTGCGCTGACCCAGCCGCACCACACCGACGGCGAAGGCGATGGAGGTCATCAGCACCAGGCCCTCGGGCACCATCGGCACCAGCGCGGCGACCATGCCGGTGACGGCGGGCCGCCAGGACTCCCCGCTCGACACGAGCTGGTTGTAGATGCTCAGCGCGCCGGCCGGAATGAGCAGGTAGGTGATGAATTTCAGGATCTTGTCGATACCCGAGCGCAATTCGGAGTGCACCAGGGTGAACTTGCTGGCCTCCTCGGCCAGTTTGGCCGCGTAGGCGTCCTTGCCGACCTTGGTCGCGCGGTAGGCGCCCGAGCCGGACACCACGAAACTGCCCGACATCACCGGCGCGCCGATGCCCTTGTCGATCGGGTCGGCCTCACCGGTCAGCAGCGATTCGTCGATCTCGAGCGCCGCGGCCTCCTCGACCTCGCCGTCGACGACGATCTGGTCGCCGGGACCGAGTTCGATCAGGTCGTCGAGGACCACCTCGCCCGGAGTCACCTGCTCGGCGACGCCGTCGCGGCGCACCGTCGGCTTGGCCTGGCTGACGATCGCCAGCTGATCGAGGGTCCGTTTGGCGCGGACCTCCTGGATGATGCCGACCGCGCTGTTGGCCACGATGAGCAGGCCGAACATGCCGTCGATGATCGAGCCGGTGGACAGCACCAGTACGAACAGCACGCCGAGGATGGCGTTGATGCGGGTGAACACGTTCGCGCGGACGATCTCGCCCACCGAACGGCTGGCTCTGGCGGGGACATCGTTGGTGCGTCCGTCGCGGCGTCGTTGGTCGACCTGTGCTGCCGTGAGCCCGGTGGCCGCCGGCTCCTGCACGGAAATGGACATGCTCGTCAGGCTACGTCAGACGTAACGTGGGATGAATGCAGCGCAGTGCGTCTCCGCCGGGTGTCGTCTTCGGAACCGGCGCCTACCTCATCTGGGGTCTGTTCCCGGCGTTCTTCGGGCTGCTGGCGTTCGCCTCGGCGGCCGAAGTGGTGGCGCAGCGGATCATCTGGACGCTGGTGGTGGTGCTGGCGGTGCTGACGCTGACCGGGCGGCTGCGGGAGATGGCGGGCATCGACGCGCGGACCTGGCGGCTGGCGGCCGCGGCGTCGGCGGCGATCTCGATCAACTGGGGCACCTATGTGTACGGCGTGATCAGCGGGAATGTGGTGCAGTGCGCGCTCGGGTATTTCATCAATCCGCTGGTCACCGTGGCGTTCGGGGTGGTGCTGTTCCGTGAGCGGCTCACCAGGGCGCAGTGGCTGGCGCTCGGGCTCGGCGCGCTGGCGGTGGTGGTGCTGACCGTCGACTACGGCAGGCCACCGGTGATCGCGCTGGTGCTGGCCTGTTCGTTCGCCACCTACGGGCTGGTCAAGAAGGTGATCCGGCTCGACGCGCTGCGCGGTATCGCCGCCGAGGGCATGGTCGCGGCGCCGTTCGCGCTGGCCTTCGTCATCGTGCTGCTGGCCACCGGCCGCAGCGAATTCGCTTCCAGCCCCGCCCATGTCGGTCTCATGCTCGCCACCGGCCCGGTCACCCTGGTCCCGCTGCTGCTGTTCGCCGTGGCCGCGCAGCGGGTGCCGCTGTCGACCATGGGCATCCTGCAGTACCTCACTCCCGCCCTCCAGATGGTCTGGGGTGTCGCCGTCATGCACGAACCCATGCCCACCTCCCGCTGGATCGGGTTCGCCCTGATCTGGGCGGGGCTGGCCGTGTTCACCACCGACGCCCTCCTCCGCTCGCGCCGCACCCGCGCTGCGCGCCCGGAACCCGCCGAGCTCGCCCGGGACGCGGGCCCGGCCTAGTCACCGCCGACGAACTCCCAGCTCACCCCGTGTTCGGTCAGCGTGGGCACGAAGTTCGTGTCGAACGGTGTGCCGTGCTCGATGCTGTCGGCCAGGTCGGCGAGCAGCGCGGCGAGCGAAGACCACCCGGGCGCGGACAGGTCGGCGGTGTCCTTGCCGAATTCGGTGACACAGCCACCCAGCGGACCGGGCCGGGTATCGCAGACCAGCATGGTGCCGTCGCGTTCGGCGACCGGGACGAACTCCGGCAGGAACCGCCCCGCCTCCGCACTCGCCGGGGCGTGCTCGTCGGCCCCGGGAAAATCCGGATCCTCGGCGGCGAGTTCACACCAGATCGCGCACTGCATATCGTGCAACTCGAGCATCTCGTCGACTCCGAGCAAGGTCATCCCCGGCAGCAGATCCGCGCTCGCGCCACCACCGTGCACCAGAAACCATTCCCGCAGCTGCGTGGGCCAGCCGACACCGGTGCGCGTTTCGGCATCATCGACGGCGTTCGACCCCGTCCCCGACCGCACCAGGCTCGGCCACACCCCGCGATCGCACCGGTTCATGATGGTTGCCCGGATGCGCACCCACTGATCGGTGACCGAGGTCGCCGTGGTGGCCGAGACCGGTGGCCGGGGCGGCGATGTGCTCGACGCGGAGCCGGTGGGTGGTCCGGCCGCCGGTACCCGGAGATCGACGGTGTCCGCGTGCTTGAGACTGCGGACCGGCGCGGGGTGACCGAGCGGCCACAGCTGGATCAGGATCGCCCCGTCGGTGCGACCACGGTCCCGGCCGCGGGCACTGACTGTGATCCCGTGCAAGCCCGTCGGCAGGGGCACCAGCTGGTCGCGTTCCGGCGGGCTCGCCGACGCGAGCGGTGTGCGGGTGAGGGTGGCGCGCGCGGGCAATTCGATGGTGCCGGTGTCGACGGTTTCCCAGTCCCGGAGGTCACCGAGAATCGGTGCGGTGTCGCCGAGCTCGATGCCGAGCTCGACGGTGCAGGCGGTCCGGCCGACACGGATGCGGCCGTGCTCGATACCGTCGGGGTCCCGGTGGACGCTCAGCAGAGTGCCGGTGCCGCCGGTGCCCGCCGTCGGTGGGCCCGGCTGGTCGGCCGGTTCGATGTACAGCTCCGGGTGACGCAGTTCGACGGTGTACCAGCGACGCTCTCCCATCGCTCCACTGTGCCGCGCCGCGACAGTCTCCGTGTCACCGCGGGCGAAAAGGCGTTGGCACACATGCCGACCGGTAGGGTTTGCCGGGCGGATAGTGGTTCGCCCGGAAGGAGTGGGGCTGTGCAGGGTTCGGGGTTCTCCGATCGGGTGGCCGGGGTGCTGGTGGGCGGGGCCGCCGGGGACGCGCTGGGGGCGGGGTACGAGTTCACGCGGCCGGGGCCGGCGGCGGAGATCAGGATGATCGGGGGTGGGCCGTTCAACTGGGCGCCCGGGGAGTGGACCGACGACACCTCCATGGCACTGGCGATCGCGCTGGCGGCGGCGCACGGGCCGGGGATCGACATGGACGCGGTGGCAGCCGGTTTCGTCGCGTGGTTCGATTCCGATCCGCCCGATATCGGTAACCAGACCCGTCAGGTGCTCTCGGCGCGGTCGTCCTCGGCACTGGCCATGCAGGCGGTGGCGATGTCGCTGACCGGCCGCACCGGCGGCAACGGGTCGCTGATGCGGACCGCGCCGGTCGCGCTGGCCTACCTCGACGACGCCGAGGGCTGTATCGCGGCGGCGGGGCGGATCGGGATGCTCACCCACTACGACGAGTACGCGGTCGACGCGTGCAAGCTGTGGACCTACGCGATCCGGCACGCGGTGCTGTCGGCCGATTTCGGGGGCGTACGCGAATACGTCAGCCGCTCACCGCAATCCGCGTACTGGACCGAACGACTCGACGAAGCCGAACAGGGCACCCCCGCCGACTTCCCGAACAACGGCTGGGTGGTGCACGCCTTGCAGACCGCCTGGTGGGCCATCGCCACCACCGACGCCACCACCCCCGAACACCTGCCCCTCGCCTTGCAGGCGTGCGTCCGCGCCGGCAACGACACCGATACCACCGCCGCCATCGCCGGCGGCCTCCTCGGCGCCCGCTGGGGCGCCTCCGCGGTCCCCGCCGAATGGCGCGCCATCCTGCACGGCTACCCCGGCCTCACCGGCGCAGACCTCCCCGACCTCGCCCTCCGCATAGCCACCGCCGCACACTGACCACCCCAAGGACACCGAACCGCGACACCGACCTGGACAAGCGATCACCAGGCCACTACGTAGGCATCGCCCGAGAAGGAAAATCCCTCAGTGCCTGGTGATCAGGTGTCCAGGAACTACCAGACGGTGATGGTGGGGCCGGGGGTCCAGGTGCCCCAGCGGTTGTCGGAGTGGATGTCGACGTGGGCGGGGGTGGCGGTGGGGTCGCGGGGGAGGTAGCGCTCGATCGAGCCCCAGTCGCGGTCCCAGTCGTTGTTCAGGTAGGTGGGCAGGGTGCGGGCGGTGAACAGGAGCTGGGTCCAGCCGAGTGGGCCGCCGCCGTCGTGGCCCTGCCACAGGTTGGTGATGGTGGCGCCGTTGCGGTCCGGGAGGATCCGGTATTCGGGCAGCTCGGCGACGCCGTTGTAGGTCGGCAGGTGGTTCTGGCACGGGAAGTGCAGGCCCACCGCCCAATCCAGCAGGACCGGGGTGTCGCGGCCGACGAGCGCGTTGAGCGTGGTGGTCTGCGGCATGCGCGGCGGTGTCACCGCGAGCCACTGGTCGGGGCCGAGGTCCTTGTCGGTGGCGACCAGGCGCACCACGGAGGTGGCGGCGGGCAGCTGATCCAGCGGCACGCGCAGATTGCGCCAGGTGGGGGCCGGGCCGATGTCGATCGGGACCACCTGGCCGGTGATCGTCACCGCGCCGTCGGGACCGGCGGTGCCGTATTCGACGACCAGGTCCTGACCGGGGTGGACGATGCCGTCGGCGTCGACCGAACGGATCCGTCCCGCGACCGCGATCGCGAGCAGCGGACCACGCGGGCCCTCGGGCAGCCGGAACCAGCCGGTGGTCAGCGCGGCGGGTTCCTGGGCGCCGGCGCGGTAGCTGCCGAGGACCGGGGTACTCGCGGGGTCGAGGCCGAACGGGAGCTGTAGCGAGCCCTGCCGCGATTCCGAGCCGGCCGAGGTCGACGCGTCGCGCAGGGTGTCGGGATCGTCGGACACCGAATTCGCCTGGCCCGTGGTCGATTCCACCTCGTCGGAGGTGAGCACGGGGGCCACACCGTCGGGACGGAAACCGGTCGACTCACCGGTCAGCGCGGTGGTGATGTCGCCGGTGAGCGGAGCCAGCATGGAGGCGTTGGGGTCGGTTTCGACCAGGACCTCGTCGGCCATGCCGCAGCCCCCGGCGAAGGCGGCCTCGAAGTTGGAGCTCGCCAACGAGTACGCCGGGTACTGGGCGATCGTCGCCTTGGCGAAGGAGGCCAGCTCGAACAGCACCATCATCGCGGCCGCCACCGCCAGCACGGGCAGCCCGGCCAGCCGGGTCGCGCGGGGCTTGGGGTTCGGGTGGATGTGGTACCAGGCGGCCACGGCCAGCGCGAGCACGGTCAGGCCGACGAACACGGTGGACACGCCGTAACCGGCCACGGTCGGCGGCTTGTCCCACCACGGGATACCCCACGAGGACACATACCAGTAGCCGTTGGCGCCGACGAAGGTCATGGCGAGGACGAAGAACACCGCCGCCGCGAACAGCGCGCGATTGCGCAGCGGGCGCAGCACTTCCGAGCTCACCGCGACCGCGGTCACCGCGGCGACACAGGTGGCCAGACCGGCGAACACGCCGAACTGGTGGGTCCACTTGGTCGGCGAGAACATCATCAGCACCATGGCGGCGACGGTGATGCCGAGCATGCGCCGGGTGGGGCCGACCGCGATGCCGGGGATGCGGCCGCCGCGGCGCAGCAGGGTGACGGTGCAGGCGAGCAGACCCAGCAGCATCACGAACACCCCGAAGCGGCGGGTCAGCCAGCCGTCGGCATTGAGCTGCAACAGGTACTGGTAGCGCAGGAACTCGAAGAACCAGGACTCCCCCGGCCCGATCCCGCTGTGCACGGCGAACATCTCGCGCACCCCGGCGAAGGTCCGGTCGGCGAACACGACCGTGAGCACCACCGTGCCCGCGGCCAGGATCGGCAGCAGCTGCGCGAGATACCCGACCGTCTTGGCGCGGTGCACGATGACGGCGGTCACCGTGCGGGCGCCGGCGACCAGCGCGCCGAGGCAGATCAGCCCCGAGGGCGCCCCGGTGAGCGTGAACGCCGCGACGATCACCGCGATCGCGAACGGCAGCAGCCGCCGCGTCGCGATGGCCCGCTCGACGGAGACCCAGGTGACCAGGACACCGAGCGCGACCACGAATTCCGCGCGCAGGCCGTTGTTGTAGGGCAGCCAGAACGCCAGGAACACCAGCGCCGCGGTCCAGGTGACCACCGGGCTGCGCCGCATCGCGACACCGAGCCGGGGCAGCACCTCGCGGCTGATCAGCCACCAGGTGAGAATGCCCGCGCCGAGGGCGGGGAGCCGGACCAGCGGGCTGACCGCGGAGATGTGGGTGAGCCAGCCGATGATGTCGGTGTAGGGGGTGTAGAACGGGCCCTCGTCGACGCTGAACCAGCGGTAGTAGTTCGACATGTTGCCCGAACTACGCGCACCCCTGGCCATGCCGAGGATGTAGCCGTCGTCGGAGGTGTTGGCGCCGATGAAATGCCAGACGACCAGCACCGCGAACACCAGCCAGTCGACCGGGCGCAGCCGCCACCAGCGCTGCGGCAGGAACCGGCGTGGCGACCGGCCGTCCAGGGTGTCGAGGCGGTGCAGGGCGAACAGCGACAGCGCGGTGGCCAGCAGGCACAGCACGATCACGGCCAGCTTGGGCCAAGCGGGCGAGGTGGTGTAGCGGGCGTCGACGTCGACGCGCACCGACAGGTCGGTGGGCGCGGCCCCGGTCAGCTCACTGAAGACCCCGACGACCTGGGGACGCCGATCGCCGGGCACGGTGGCACCGGACGCGCCGAAACCGGTGGTGGTGACCACGGATTCCGTCGGGGTGAGCGAGACGGTCAGCGCGCAGGCGCGGTCGATGGTCTCGGCCAGCGGCGCGCTCCACAGCAGCGTCGACCGGGAGACCACGTCCACGCGGCCCGGCCGCTGCTCGGTGTCGGCGACGACCTTGACGACGAAGCCGTACCGTTCCATGTCGGCCGACTGCCGCGGCACCGTGGACACCGCGACCCCGCCCTCGGCGGCGAGCGAGCTCAGCGCACTGCACGGCACCGTCGCGCTCAGCGCGGCGGGCGCGTACGCCACCAGCGGCGCCTCGACCGCGGCGGGCGAACCCTGCTGCGGCCAGGAGACGGTGGCCGCGTCGACACGCACCGGCAGAAACGGGATCGCCACCGCGGCCAGTACCGCGATCAGCCCGGCGACGATCGCGACGATCCGCGCCCAGCCGCCGCGCGCGCTCCCGCGCACCGGCTCCGAAGCATCCCTGGGCGGATGCCCCTGCCGCACGATCGTCTCTACCACGGGGCCCGATAGTAGCCGCGCCCCCGAACCGCGTTACCGTTCGGCCGCTGCAACGAACGAACCCCGGCCGGACACACGGTCCGCCGGGGTTCGTCGCAGGTCTCACCTCACCCGCAGGCGACCGACTGCTGGCCCAGGTTGGTCAGCATGGTGCAGGCCCATGTCTTCTGGACCTTCCACTTGCCGTCCTCGGCCACGAACGGCACGTCGACGACATTGGTCTGGCCGTTGATGGTGAAGTCGGCCTTGGCGTTGACGCTGTCGCCGAAGGAGGTCACCTCGGTGACCTGCACCTGCACACCGGCGTCCTGCGCGGCCTGGGCGAGCCGGTTGGGCAGTTCGGGGTCGGCCTCGCCGCCCTGCACGAAGTCCAGCTTCTCCTCGTTCGGGACCGACGGGTCGAGGGCGGTGGTGAGCTGCTCGTTGAGCTCCTCGACGGTCGGTACCGGCGGCAGGTTCGCCGCGGCCGCGTCGGTGGTCGTGGCGCTGCTGGTGGTGGTCTTGGCGGCGGGTGCGTCACCCTTGTCGTCGCTGCACGCGCTCAGCCCCAGTGCGGCAACCACCGCCAGGCCGGCGATCGCGACACGTCCGGTCGTACGAAGCTTCAACTTCTCGTCCTTTGCGTTCGAGTGGCAGTGAATCCATCGCGGTAGCCGAGGCTACTCCTCAGGCGAGGCTGTCGAGCGGATCTGCCCGCGACAGCCCGTTGTCGTCGGCTGGAAAGGTACGCGCCGGGCCGGGACCTGTCGAGCTGGTCTCGAACCGCACTGTCACCACGCCGTATCCGGCCCCCTGCACCCAGCCGTGCCCGAACTCCGGATGCGAGACGTCCATGCCAGGAAACCAGTGCCCGGCAGGCGGATTCCGCGGCGCTTCGGGTGCCGGGGCGGGCTCGGCCACCGTGCGCAGATCCTCGGGCACCGACTGGTCCAGTTCGGGGAACAGCGATTCCTGGCGGACCAGCGACAACCCGCCGTAACCGACACCGACCAGCCGGATCGGGCCCAGTTCGGCCGGGTCGATGGCCGAACGCTGCGCGGCCGCGGCGAGAGTGGCCGGGTCGGCGGTGGCGTAGGGCAGGGTGAACGACCTGGTCACGATGCTCATATCGGATTTCTTGAGCTTGAGCACGACGGTGCGCGCGGCGCGGCCGTCTTTGTCGAGCCTGCGGTGCGCGGCGGCGGCCATCGCGGCGACGGCGGCACGCAGCTCGGCCATCGTGACGATGTCGCGTTCGTAGGTGTTCTCGGCGCTGATCTGTTTGGCCTCGGCGCGTTCGGTGACCGGGCGGTCGTCGATGCCGCGGGCCAGCCGGTGCAGGGCGGTGCCGAGACTGCCGCCCAGGATCGAGGCGGCTTCCGATTCCGGCAGCGCGGCGAACGCCCCGACGGTCTCGATGCCGAGGCCGCGCAGCCTGCCCTCGGCCACCGGCCCGATCCCCCACAGTTTGCGCACCGGCAGCGCGGCCAGCAGCGCGGCCTGTTCGGTGGGCGAGATGACCCGCATCCCATCGGGTTTGGCCAGACCGGAGCCGATCTTCGCGAGCTGCTTGCCGGTACCCGCCCCGATCGAGGCGGTGAGCCCGGTGCGGGCGCGCACCAGGGCGCGCAACATGGCGCAGTAGCGTTCGACCTCGGCGACGCCGGCGCCGGCCAGTTCAGCGGGTTCGGCGAAGGCCTCGTCGAAGGACAGGGTTTCCAGTACTGGGATCCGGCTGCGCAGGGTGTCGAACACCTGCGCGCTGAGGACCGAGTACACCGCGCCGCGCGGCGGCACCACCACCGCCGAGCCGCCGACCAGCCGCCGCGCCTGATGCATGGGCATGGCCGAACGCGCGCCGAATACCCGCGCCTCGTAGCTGGCGCCGGCCACCACCCCGCGCTGGCCCGCGCCGCCGACCAGGACCGGCCTGCCGCGCAGCGTCGGGCGGGTGAGCTGTTCGGCCGAGGCGAAGAAGGCGTCCATATCGATGTGCAGCACCCAGCGCCGGGCCACGGCCGCGGCATCGGCCCTGGCCACAACGTCGGTGTCGGTGCTCACCTCGCGCAATCTACGCGCAGGCACCGACAACTCTTCGACCCCACTTGACAGCCATGGCCCAGCGATCGCACAGGCTGATGTGTGATGATCGGGGGATGAAGATCCGTAAGGCAGTCATTCCGGCGGCGGGAATCGGCTCGCGGCTCCTTCCGCTGACCAAGGCGACGCCCAAGGAGATGCTGCCGGTCGGGGACAAGCCGGTCATCGAGCACACCGTCCGTGAGCTGGTCTCCTCGGGCATCACCGACATCACCATCGTGGTCAGCGGCGGCAAGTCGCTGATCCAGGACCACTTCCGGCCGAATCCGGCGCTGGTCGCGCAGCTGCGCGCCGACGGCAAGGCCGCCTACGCCGACGCGGTCGAGGAGGTCGGCGAGCTCTCGCGCGCCGGGCACATCACCTACCTCGACCAGCACGGCCCCTACGGCAACGGCACGCCGGTGCTCAATGCCGCGCGCCATCTCGGCGACGAGCCGATGCTGGTGCTGTGGCCCGACGACGTGTTCGTGGCCGAGGTCCCCCGCGCCCAGCAGCTGATCACCGCCTACGAGTCCACCGGCTGCCCGGTGCTCGCCCTGCTGCCGATGTCGCCGGGCGAGTCGCAGCGCTACGGCGTGCCGGTGGTGCGCGAGGACCTCGACGACGGGCTGCTGCGCATCTCCGGCCTGATGGAGAAGCCCAAACCCGAGGACGCGCCCTCGGCGTTCGCGGCGATCGGCGGCTATGTGGTGACCCCGGGCATCATCGACGAACTCCAGACCCAGACCGACAACTGGTACACCCACCAGACCGGCGAGGTCTACCTGACCGACGCGATCAACAACTACGCCGCCAAGCACGCGGTGTACGGCCAGGTGATCCAGGGCCGCTGGTACGACACCGGCAACCCGGCCGACTACCTGGTCGCCCAGTTCGCTTCGGCGCTGGCCCATCCCGAATACGGGCCGCTGTTGCGTCAGCTCGTCGACTAGGCCTCAGAACCGCCTGATCGCGAAGATGTCCATTTCGCGCAGGGGGTGCAGGCCGACCGGAACGCCCCAGTCGTGGGCGTCGAGGATCTGGCCCATGCCCGCGTAGATGCCGACGTGGGAGCCGTCGCCGTTGAGGATGACCACGTCGCCGGGGGCCAGGCCGCCGAAGGTCACCGGCAGCCCGACCTCGGCCTGCTCCCAGGTGGTGCGCGGCAGGATGACACCCACCTGCCGGAATGCCCACTGCACCAGGGCCGAGCAGTCCCACGCGTGCGGGCCCGTCGCGCCCCACTCGTAGGGTTTGCCGATCTGGGTGGCGGCGGCGGTGAGCGCGCCGATACCGGTGGCGCTGGGGAACGGGATCATGCCCGAGCCGCTGGAACTGCCGGTGGAGGACCCTGATTCGCCCGAGCCCGAGGAGCTGCCGGTCTGCGACCAGGCGGGACCGGCGAGCACGAGCGTGGTGGCGAGGGTGGCGGCGAAGCCGAAGGCCAACCGCCGTAGTACTTTTCGTCGCACAGGAACGCCCTTCCGGTTACCGGGGGGCATCGCCTGGTCCATCGGGTGAGCCACCCACGTGTACCGGTGTCGCGCCGAGCGTGTCGCTACCCTCGACGCGGCACCGTTTCCACAGGACAATCGTCACGAACAGTCACTGCCGCCTCAGCGGGTTCCATGCGCATCAGCAGTAACACCGCTGATTGTGCGTGACGAACCAGCGAATGTCAGCCATTTCAGCAAACTTCCAGCATTATGGTTCGCCGCCCCGGGATTCCGCCCGGTCGTGGGTATGAAGCACCGGAACTCACCGGGCCGGCGGCGTGTCGGTAGTCGACACGTGGCCGTACCCGGTGAGTTGCGCGTGGGCACCTACGCCTTGGCCACCTCGGCGCGGACGCCGCCGGTGAGGTCGGCCGCGCCGGCGCCCGCCGGGCCGAACTCCAGGCTGGTCGCCAGGATCTCACCGGCGATCAGGTCGCGGTGCGTCCGGGCCCAGGTGAGCCGTTCGGCCGGGACCTCGAGCAGCACCGTGATCCGGTCCGACACCTCGAGGCCGCGGGCCTTGCGGGTCTCCTGCAGGTCGCGGATGAGGTCGCGGGCCCAGCCCTCGGCCTCCAGCTCCTCGGTGACCACCGAGTTCAGCACCACCAGACCGGCATTGCCGGGCAGCGCGGCGGTGGACTCGGGTTCGGCGGCCACCAGGCGCTGGGTGTACTCCTCGGGCAGCAACGCGATCCCGGCGGCACTCACGACGCCGTCGGCCGATTCGCTCCACTCCCCCGCCTTGACCGCCTTGATCACCGTCTGCACCTGCTTGCCCAGGCGCGGGCCCGCGGCGCGTGCGTTGACAACCAGCTCGAACCGGCCGTGCGCGTCGACATCGGTGGTCAGGTCGACCTTCTTGACATTGACCTCGTCGGCGATCAGCTCGGTGAACGGCGCCAGCCGCGCGGCGTCGGCGGCGGCGATGGTGGTCTCGGCCAGCGGCAGCCGCACCCGCAGGTTCTTGGCCTTGCGCAGGCTCAGCACCGTCGAACAGACCGTGCGCACCTCGTCCATCGAGGCCACCAGCTCGCTGTCGTGCGGCAGCTCGGACTCGCCCGGCCAGTCGGTCAGATGCACCGACCGCTCACCGGTGAGCCCACGCCAGATCACCTCGCTGATCAGCGGCAGCAGCGGTGCGGCCAGACGGGTGACCACCTCGAGCACCGTGTGCAGCGTGTCGACGGCGTCGCGGTCCTCGGACCAGAACCGCGAACGCGACCGGCGCACATACCAATTGGTGAGCGCGTCGGCGAAGGCACGCAGTTCCTCGGCGGCACCGGCGATGTCGTAGGACTCGAGCGCCTCGGTCATCACGTCGCGGGTGACCGCGAGCTTGGCCAGGATGTAGCGATCGAGCACATTCGCCGAATCCGTGCGCCACACACCGGGCTTGGAGGCGTAGAGCTGCAGGAAGGTCCACGCGTTCCACAGCGGGCGCAGCGCGTGGCTGACACCCTCGCGGATCCCGCGCTCGGTGACGATGAGGTTGCCGCCGCGCAGTACCGGCGAGGCCATCAGGAACCACCGCATGGCATCGGAGCCGTCGCGGTCGAACACCTGGTTGACGTCGGGGTAGTTGCCCTTGGACTTGCTCATCTTCAGGCCGTCGTCGCCGAGCACGATGCCGTGCGCGACCACCGATTTGAACGCGGGCCGATCGAACAGCGCGGTCGAGAGCACGTGCAGGTTGTAGAACCAGCCACGGGTCTGCCCGTTGTACTCGACGATGAAATCGCCGGGGCTGTGCGGCGCCTGATCGGCCGAGCCCTCGAACCACTCCTTGTTCTCGAACGGGTAGTGCACCTGGGCGTAGGGCATCGACCCGGACTCGAACCAGCAGTCCAGCACCTCGGGAACACGGCGCATCATGGACTTGCCGGTCGGGTCGTCCGGGTTCGGGCGCACCAGATCGTCGATGACCGGGCGGTGCAGATCGGTCGGGCGCACCCCGAAGTCGTGCTCGAGCTGATCGAGCGAACCGTAGACGTCCACGCGCGGGTACTCGGGGTCATCCGACATCCACACCGGGATCGGCGCGCCCCAGTAGCGGTTACGGCTGATGTTCCAGTCGCGCGCGTTCGCCAGCCACTTACCGAACTGGCCGTCGCGGATGTGCTCGGGCTCCCAGGAGATCTGCTTGTTCAGCTCGACCATCCGGTCACGGAACTTGGTCACCGCGACGAACCAGGACGGCACCGCCATGTAGATCAGCGGCTGACCCGAACGCCAGCTGTGCGGGTAGGAGTGCTCGATCGTCTCGTGCCGCAACAGTTTTCCGGCGGCCTTGAGATCCTTGATGATCACCGGGTTGGCGTCGAAGACCATCAGGCCCTCGTACGGCGGCACCATCGAGGTGAACTTGCCCGCCGGGTCAAGCGGCTGCACGATCTCGATGCCGTTGGCGGTGGCGACGTCCATGTCCTCCTCACCGAAAGCCGGTGCGAGATGGACGATGCCGGTGCCGGAGTCGGTGGTGACGTAGTCGGCGGTGAGCACGCGGTGCGCGTTCGGGTGACCGACGAAGAAGTCGAACGGCGGGGCGTAGGACAGGCCGGCCAGCGCCGCACCGTCGTACTCGCCGAGGACATCGGGCTCCTCGCCGAATTCGCGCGCGTAGTGCGAAACCCGTTCGGCGGCCAGCACATAGCGTTTACCGTCGGTGCCGCGCAGATGCACGTAGCGCACGTCGGGGTGCACCGCGATCGCCAGGTTGGACGGCAGGGTCCACGGCGTGGTGGTCCAGATCAGCGCGTTCGCGCCGTCGAGGGCGACCAGCGGATGCTCGGCGGGCACACTCAGCAGCATGTCGACGGTGACCGCCGGGTCCTGGCGCATCCGGTAGGCGTCGTCGAGGCGCGCCTCCTGGTTCGACAGCGGCGTCTGCTCGTACCAGCTGTAGGGCAGCACGCGGAAGCCCTGGTAGATCAGGCCCTTGTCGAACAGCGACTTGAACGCCCACATCACCGACTCCATGAAGTCGAGATCGAGGGTCTTGTAGTCGTTGTCGAAGTCGACCCAGCGGGCCTGGCGGGTCACATAGTCACGCCACTCGCCGGTGTAGCGCAGCACCGAGGACTTACAGGCGGCGTTGAACTCGGCCAGCCCCATCGCCTCGATCTGCGACTTGTCGGTGATGCCGAGCTGCTTCTCGGCTTCGATCTCGGCGGGCAGGCCGTGGGTGTCCCAGCCGAAGCGGCGGTCGACCTTCTTACCGCGCATGGTCTGGAAACGCGGGATCAGGTCCTTGACGTAGCCGGTGAGCAGGTGGCCGTAGTGCGGCAGGCCGTTGGCGAAGGGCGGGCCGTCGTAGAAGACGAACTCGGGGTCGCCGTCGCGGTTGTCGATGCTGGCACGGAAGGTGTCGTCGCGGGCCCAGTAGTCGAGCACCTGCTGTTCGAGTTCCGGGAAAGACGCGCCGGAACCCGCACCGAAATCGACCCGGGGGTATGCACCGGTGGTTGTCTCGTCCGCCATCGCGGAATCTGCTCCTCGTGCCGCCGCGCCGTCAGCGCGTGTGTGGGCACGGGGACGATGCCGGCGCCGGTGCGCCGTGACCGCGGTACCACCCCGCTTGCCCGTTTCCCGGAGGAAACGAGCCTCTCGTTGGGAGCTGTGACGGGCTCACCCGTTCGGTTCTACTGAGCGTGAACGCCGTTCTTCCGAAGACTCCCCGGTGATGGCCGGATCAGCGCCGTGTGTAGTTCGATTCTAACCGGGCCCGTCCACCGGTTATTCCGCGGCGGGGGTCAGTCGTGCCGGGCATGGCGGCCGGGTGGGACCGAGTCGCTCTCGGGTTTTCGGGTGGACAGCGCGCTGACCAGCAAGGTCGCCGCACCGAAGAGACAGATCAGAATGCACCCCCACGCCCACAGCACCGAACCGGTGGCGAGCGCAGCGACGAGCAGACCGAAACCGATCGCCGCGAGGACAAGCGTCAAGACGAGCATGCTGACTCCCAAGCCAACCGAGCAGCCCGACGATAACTGGGCGTTCCCGAGCCACGCGGCGCTGGTGCCGCGCGACCCGGGTCCAGTTTACTTGGCGCCCTTGGCGAAGGAGGCCGGAGCGAGACTGTTGGCCGAACCGTTGGTTTCGCCGGCGAATTCGCCACCGTCGACCGGAACGGCCGAACCACGGTTCTCCAGCTCTTCCAGCTGCGACTCCAGGTAGGACTTCAGGCGCACGCGGTACTCGCGCTCGAAGGTCTTGAGCTGTTCGATGCGGCTCTCCAGCACCGTGCGCTGCTGGGTGATGGTCGCCATGATCTCGGCGTGCTGACGCTCGGCGTCGGCGGTGAGGGCCTCGGCCTTGTCCTTGGCCTGCCGGATCTGGGTGTCGGAGCGGTTCTGCGCGTCGGTGAGCATCGCGTCGGACTTCTGGCGCGCGTCGGAGATCATCGCTTCGGAGCGGGTGCGGGCGTCGCCGACAAGTCGCTCGGAGTTTGCCCGCGCGTTCGACAGCAGGCCCTCGGCCTCGGTCTTGGCGTCGGTGGTGAGGCGATCGGCCATCTCCTGCGCCAGCGTGAGCACCTTCGCGGCCTGCATGTTCGCGTCCGGACCGGAGTTGTCACGGACCGGTGCGGCGACCGGCATCGGCGCGGGCGGCGCCACCGGAACCGGCGCCGGAACTGGTTCGGGAACGGGCGGCGGGGCCTGCTGGACAGGGGCCTTGACCTGGGGCGCAGGGGCCGGGCCACGGTTCTTCTTGGCGTCGGCCAGCTCGGTGTCGAGTTCGGCGACCCGCTGACGCAGGTCGGCGTTCTCCTCGATCAGGCGCGAAAGCTCCTGCTCGACGAGATCCAGGAAGGCATCGACCTCGTCCTCGTTGTAGCCGCGCTTACCGATCGGCGGTTTGCTGAACGCGACGTTATGCACATCGGCAGGAGTCAGCGGCATCGAAGGATCCCTTCACGCGTCTTTTGGAGATCTAGCAAGCGGTCTTCTCGATTCAGTATGTCACACGGAGGTCACGGGCTGCCCGAGCCTACCCACGATGGACATCAGGATGAACACCACGAAGAGCAAGACCATAATCGACAGATCGAGCCGGATACCCCCTAGATTCACAGGAGGTATCAACCGCCTCAGCAGTTTCACCGGCGGGTCGGTCACGGTGAAGATGACCTCCAAGATGATCACCACCACACCGGTCGGGCGCCAGTCACGCGCGAAACTGCGAATGAACTCGACGATCACCCGGCTGATCAACAACAGCCAGAAGACGAAAAGTACGAGGTACAGAACCGCGAACAGGGCCACGGCTTCACTCTGCCGCAAAAACGGCAGTGTGCAAAATGGCCGCGCCGCGCGATGCGCGGGCGGCCATCCGCCGTCACCAGGGGTTGTCGCTATTTCTGGTTGTAGAAGCCGTTTTCGGCGATCCGGCGGCGTTCTTCCGCCGATACGTCGACATCGGCCGGTGAGAGCAGGAACACCTTCGTCGCGACCTTGTCGAACGAACCGCGCAACGCGAACGCGAGCCCGGCCGCGAAATCGACCAGCCTTTTGGCGTCGGCATTGCTCAGGTCGACCAGGTCCATGATGACCGGATTGCCCTCGCGGAAACGCTCACCGATGATCCTGGCCTCGCTGTAATCGCGCGGACGCAGCGTGGTGATCTTGGACAAGGGACCTCCGTCCTCGAAGATCCCTGGCCGCCGCGCGGGCGCGGGCTCGGGGCGCAAGCGCTCCTCCAGCCTGCGCTCCTCGGCGTCGGGATCGACCGCGAGCGCACCACGAGTGGAGCCACGCATACCGGGTGCGACACCGCCGGCGCGGAACGACCGTCCCGACGACGGCGCCGTCTCGATCCTGGTCGGGCGCCGCGGTGTGTCGTAGCGATCGTCGGCGTAGGTGTCGGCGACATAGTCGTCGCGACGGGCCTGGTAGGCCGACTTGTAGGCCGGCTGCGGGTAGTCGTCGGCCTCGTCCTCGAAACGGTCGGCGCCGTAACGGTCTTCGGCGTAGCGGTCGTAGCCGCGCGGCCGGGCACGGCCGGCGCGCTCCTCGGCGCCGCGGGGGGCGTGATCGTCGACGTAATCGTCTTCGTACTCGTCGAGCGGAACCATGCCGAAGTACGCCTTGAACTTGTGCAGCGTGCTCATCTGGACGACCTTCCTTCGGCCCCGGTGGCGGCCGGGTGTTGAAGTTCTTGCTCAGCGCCTCTTCGGCCCAATCGTATGTGTCGAATGTGACTGATGAGGTTTCTTTGCTACGCCGAGGTTATCGGTCGGGCGCCCATCAAGGCGGTACCGACACGCACACACGTCGAACCGTGTTCGACCGCCTTCTCCAAATCACCCGACATACCTGCAGAAAGTTCGGTGGCATCGGCGTGTTGGACGAGCAGCGAAGTGTGCAAAGTCGCAAGCTTCGCAAAGGACGCATGAGTATCGGCGTCAAGGGGCGGAATCGCCATCAGACCGGCCAGATGCAGGCCGGGGGCCTTCGCGACGAGGTCGGCCAGGGCGGGCAGATCGGCCGGTTCGACACCCCCGCGTCCGGGGTCGGCGTCCAGACTCACCTGCAGCAGCACACGCAGGGGTTCTGTGCGTTCGCCCGCGGCCAGCGCGTCCTGCGCGGCACGGTCCAAAGCGGTAGCCAGACGTTCGCTGTCGACCGAGTGCGCGGTGTGCGCCCAACGCGCCACCGCGCGCGCCTTGTTGCGTTGTACACGGCCGATCATGTGCCATTCGGCGTCGGGGTAAGCGAGTTCGGCGACCTTGGCCGAGGCCTCCTGCTCGCGCGATTCGCCGAACGCGCGGCGGCCGAGGTGATAGAGGATGTCGACATCGGTGGCGGGGAAGAACTTCGTCACCGGGAGCAGGCGGACCGAACCGGCCGGTCGGCCCGCGGCCGCGACGGCGGCGTCGATCCGGGCGAGCAAGCCGTCGAGGGCCGTCGAGAGCGCGGTGACCCGGGCAGGATCGTGCCGACCGCTCATGCGGTGGGATCCATCCAGATCACGCCGGCGATGCGGCCGGTCGGGGCACCGCGGCGGTGGCTGAACAGGGTCTTGTCCTCGATGGTGCAGCGCGGGTCGACCGCGACGCCACCGATGCCCGCCTCGGTGAGCTGCCTGCGGATCCCCGCACGCAAGTCGAGTCCTGGGGTCTTGCGGACCGTGGTGGTCGCGCTGCCGGGCAGGTGCGCCTCGACATCGGCGCGCATGGCGGCGGGCACCTCGTACTGGCGGCCCGAGGCGGCGGGGCCGAGGAAGGCGCCGATCCGGTCGAGGCGGGCACCCACCGAGACCATCGCGTCGAGCACGCGCGGCACGATCCCGATCCGGGCACCGACGCGACCCGCGTGCACCGCGGCGATCACGCCCGCTTCGTCGTCGGAGAGCAGGATCGGCACGCAGTCCGCGCTCAGCACCACCAGCGCGAGATTCGGCACCGTGGTGACCAGGGCGTCGGTCACCGGCACCGGCTCGGTGCGCGGACCGTCGACGATCTCCACCGCGCGTCCGTGCACCTGCTCCATCCACACCAGCCGGTCCGGGGTGAGCCCGATCCCCTCGGCCAGGCGAACCCGGTTGCGGCGCACGGCTTCCGGATCGTCGCCGACGTGATCGCCCAGGTTGAACGAGTCGTACGGGGCGGCGGAGAAGCCACCGGCGCGGGTGGTGGTCACCCGGCGCACAGTCACGGTGGGAGGCGCGGAAGTCATGGCATCGAGGGTAGTGCGGCCGGGGTGGTGCGGGTCGACCGCGCCCGGTGAGATCGATCGCCCGCTGCCCTCGCCGCGCGAGGACCCGGCGCGATCAGTCGGGTGCGCCGACGGTGTCGAGTACGTCGAGCTTGCGGGCGATGCCCGCCCGGCCGGTGAGGCCGAGTTTGCGGAAGATGCGGCTCAGGTGGTCTTCGACCGTGCGGGGGCTCAGAGAGAGATGGGCGGCGATGTCCTTGTTCGAGTGGCCGTGCGCGGCCAGCTCGGCGACCTCGCGTTCGCGCCGGGTCAGCAGGTGCGCGGCACCGGCGCGGCGGCTGCCCGCCAGACTGCGCTGCGCGGCGGTCGTCTCGGCGAGCAGCCGATGCGCGCCCGCCGCGGTGAAGACCGCACGCGCGGTCGCGAACCTGCTGGTCGCCGCCCCGAAATCACCGTGGCGCCCCGCGATGATCCCGGCCAGCAGTTCGGCCTGCGCGCCGCTGACCACCATCCCCGCCCGCGCGAACGCCGCGCTCGCCCGCGCCGCGGCCTCCGCCGCCTCGACCAGATCACCGACAGCCGCCGCATAGTCGGCACGCGCCAACGCCGCCGCACCGACCTGGCTGGCGGGTATGTGAGTGACCGGCACGCCGTCGTCCGGTGCATGTGTGGCGGGCATGCAGTCGGCCGGCAGGCCCGCGGCCTGTTCGGCGCGGGTGACCAGATGGGCGGCGGTGGTGAGGTCGCCGGTGGCGACGGCCGCGTGGGCGGCACGGGCGAAATGGGTGGGGGTGAGCGGGCCGGGGCGGTCGTCGACCGGGGCGGCGGGGGCGGGAAGGCCGAGGGGGCGGGCGGTTTCGGCGAGGGTGGTCTCGACGACGCGGCGCCACCAGCGCACGGCGGGGCGGGGCAGGGCGGCGACGGTGTCCCACTGGGCGGTGACGATGTCGGTGGGGGCGGTGAACTGGAGGGTGCGGAGTTTGACGGCGCCGGCGAAGGCGAGCAGGTCGGGGTAGTGGAAGGTGGTCGCCGATTCGGTGGCGTCGTCGGCGGCGGCGATCGCGTCGGTCAGGCGGCCGAGTTTGGCCAGGGAGTAGGCGCGCACGGTGTGCAGTTCGGCGAGGGCGTAGCTGCGGCCGAAGCGGCGGCTCACCTCGATCGCGCGGTCGAGATGGCGGAGGCCGTCGGCGTCGTGGTCGAGGAAGTAGGCACACCAGCCGAAGGCGGGGGCGGCGTGGACCACCTCACGCAGGCCGATGTCGTCGAGCTGGTCGAAGGCGGCGGCACTGAGCCGATAGAACCCGGCCGCCTCGGTGAAGTGGGCGTCGGCGAGCAGACTCAGGCAGCGCAGCGCGGTCGCCGCGGCGGCGACGGCCGGGTCGGCGAGGGCGGCGGAGGTGAACAGCGCGGCCAGCCTGGCCTGGCCCTCGGCGTCCTGGTGGTCCTGCATCTCGAGGATGGCGAGTTCCAGCTGGATCGGCCCGTCACCGGGGCGGCGCGGCAGACTCGCCGCGGCGGCCAGCAGGGTTCTGGCCCGGTCGACGCGGCCGAGCATGCGCGCGCACCGCGCCGACAACAGCAGCGCCTCCAGCTGATCCGGGCCCGCGGCGGCCGCGACCGCCGCCAGCTCCTCCCGCGCCCGCGCGGCCGCACCTGAGAGCAGCAGCGCCCGGCCCAGCGCCAGCGCGTCGGCCTGCGGGTCGGCGGCGGCCGGGGCGATGCGCTGGGCGGCGGCGAGCCAGCGCGCGCTCGCCTCGGGGGCGTCGGCGAGGACCTGCGCGGCGGCCAGCCGCAGCTCGCGGCCCGCGTCGTCGTCGGCGCCGAGCAGCGCGTGTTCGAGGTGTCTGGCTCGCGCGGGCATCGGGGCGTTCCGGGCGCGCAGGGTCAGCGCGGCTCTGCGGTGGGCCATGGCGCGCCAGCCGTGCGGGGCCAGCCGGTAGGCGGCGGTGCGGATCAGCGGGTGAGCGAAGGCCACGGCACCGTCCGCTACCCCGGCCACCCCGCGCGCGACCAGGCCGTCCAGCGCCGCGACGACCATCTCGGGGCCGAGATCGGCGGTCGCGCACACCAGTTCGAGATCGGGCGGTACCCCGCACACCGCGACAGCCTGCGCGACCAGCCGTTCGACGGCGGGCAATTGGGCGAGTTCGGCGCGAATAGTCCGGTCCAGCGCCGCGTACTCGTTCGACGCCGGGTCCGGATTGTCCCCGCGCAGCGCCCGTTCCAGTTCCCGCTCGGGCAGACCGGCCAGCAGCGACAGGTACAGCGGATTCCCCCGCGACGCGCTCAGCAACCGGGCCCGCCTGCGCCGATCCTCCGCCGGCAGCAGCCCGGCCACATCGGACTCGGTGAACGGCGGCACCGGCACGTGCACCGCCCGCACCCGCGGCGCCCGCAGCAGCCGGGTGATCGCCGCCGGGCAGCTCCCGGCGCGGAACGCGAGCACCAGGTGCAGCCCCGGCGGACGGTTCCGGACGAGAGCGGTCAGCACCCGCTGCGATTCGGGATCGGCCCACTGCACGTCATCGACGACGAGCAGAGTCTCGACCGCCCCCAACCCGCACCGCAACCACCGCGTGTAGCCGGCGTCCGCCCCGACGCCGGTCACTGCGAGCACGTCACCGCCGGCGCCACCAGCGACGACAACAGGAGTGGCACGAGCGGCGCGGGCACCCGCGACGGCAGGGGGCATCTCAGCGGTAGCAGCGCCCGCACCAGCGACGACGGCAGCAGCTCCGACGACCGTTCCGGCAATGGGACCTGTACCGGCGGCAGGGGCATGGGTGGCGGCCTGGTTTGCCAGGTCGGTGAGTTGTTCGGCGATGTCGTCGGCGAGGTAGCGGGGGTGGGCGCGGGCGTCCTCGGCGCCGGTCACCACGAGCACGCGGCAGGGGGCGGTGTGGGCGAAGTGGGCGATCAGGCGGGACTTGCCGATTCCGGCGGGACCTTCGACCAGCAGCAGCCAGGGGGCGTCGGGTCCGGTGAATGTCGTGTTCAGGGCGGCCAGTTCGGCGGTGCGGCCCACGAAATCGCGATCGATCACGGCGCCTCCCCTCACGCTCGGCCGGTGTGAACGGATCAGAGCCTAACGCGGACACCAGGTCGGAGAATCCCGTGGTTTCCCGGATGCTCATTCGGCACCGGTGCGGTTGGGTGGTCGGGGCCGATCGCCGCCGAAGTGCGGTGAGGTATTTCAGAAAGAAGGTTCGCATGACGTTCACCGGCAAGGGAATGGTTTCGCGGTTCGCGCTCGCACTGCTCGCGGTCACGGCACTCGGTGCCGCGGGCTGCTCGGCCGTGGACAAGGTCGCCGATGTGGCCAAGGACGCGAGCAAGTCCGATACCGCCCGGGCGAAGGTCGGCGACTGCATCAACGTGATCTCGGCGTCGGTGGTCGACTCCGAGACCGAGCCGGTGTCCTGCTCCGCCGAGAACGCGGTGTACAAGGTTGTGCAGGTGCACGATCAGAAGGTCGAGTGCCATGAGGACTACACCTCCTACGAGGAGACCTACGGCAGCGGCGGCACCATCGCCTTCCTCTGCCTGGCCCCGAACTTCAAGGAAGGCAGCTGCTACAACGAGGGCATGATGACCGGCTACAAGTTCGTGCCGTGCACCGCCGCCGACGCCGACTTCAAGGTGGTCAGCCGCATCGACGGCCAGGTCGACGAGCAGCTGTGCACCGAGGAGGCCGACCAGGTGCTCGTGGTCAACGAACCCAAGACCACCTACTGCCTGGGCCCGGTCGCCTGACCCACCCGCGCGGAAACGCGAGAAGCGCCCGGACTCCGTGGAGTCCGGGCGCTTCTCGCGTGTGCGGGCCGCCTAGCGGCGCATGAAGATCGGCACCTCGATGTCGTCGTCATCGTCGCCGTCGTCGCGCTGATCGGGGTTGTTGACCCGGTTCATCGCAGCCTCGGTGACCCGCTGACGCTCGGATTCGCGGTACCGCTCGGTGTCGCGGTAGTTCGGTGCCGCGGCCCGGCCGCCGGAGACCCCGGCGGTGGCGGGCTCGGTGGGACGCACCGGCGCCTCGGTGGCGCGGCTCTGCCCGATCTCCCCCGCCCGGCCGGAGCTGATCGGGCTGTTCGCGCTGCGGGCAGCCGGATTGGTGTTCTCGAAGCTGCGCCGCGCGGGCCCGCCGCCGTCGAAGCCCGCGGCGATCACGGTGACGCGCACCTCGTCGCCCAGCGAATCGTCGATGACGGTACCGAAGATGATGTTGGCCTCGATGTGCGCGGCCTCCTGCACCAGCGAGGCCGCCTCGTTGATCTCGAACAGACCCAGATCCGAACCGCCGGCGATCGAGAGCAGCACGCCGTGCGCGCCGTCCATCGACGCCTCGAGCAGCGGCGAGTTGATCGCCGTCTCGGCGGCCTTCACCGACCGGCCCTCACCGCGCGCCGAGCCGATGCCCATCAGCGCCGAACCTGCGCCGGACATGACGGACTTGACGTCGGCGAAGTCGACATTGATCAGGCCAGGGGTGGTGATCAGGTCGGTGATGCCCTGAACACCGTTGAGCAGCACCTCGTCCGCGGAACGGAACGCGTCCATCAGGCTCACCGCCGCGTCGCCGAGCTGGAGCAGCCGGTCGTTCGGGATGACGATGAGCGTGTCGCAGGATTCGCGCAGCAGGTTGATGCCGACCTCGGCCTGGTTGCCACGGCGCTTGCCCTCGAACGAGAACGGGCGGGTGACGACACCGATGGTCAGCGCGCCCAGCTTCCGGGCGATGCTGGCGACGACGGGGGCGCCACCGGTACCGGTGCCACCACCTTCGCCCGCGGTGACGAAGACCATGTCGGCGCCCTTGAGCACCTCTTCGATCTCGTCCTTGTGGTCTTCGGCGGCCTTGCGGCCGACTTCCGGATCGGCACCGGCGCCGAGGCCGCGAGTGAGTTCGCGGCCGACATCGAGCTTGACATCGGCATCGCTCATGAGCAGGGCTTGGGCGTCGGTATTGACCGCGATGAACTCGACTCCCTTGAGTCCCTGTTCGATCATTCGGTTGACGGCGTTCACGCCGCCGCCGCCGATACCGACGACCTTGATCACTGCAAGGTAGTTGTGCGGGGGCGTCATGGGCTCTCGCCTTCCTTCGATCTAAAAACCCTCAACCTCAACCATAGGGTTGGCGTTATGTCAAGTATCCGACTGCTGCGGAACGCTATTCGCAGCGAGCGTGATCCCGGCGCAGGCGCGCCGACGTTTCGCTCACTTTACCGTGACCAGATTCGGACTCGATACGTCGAACACGGTCCCCTCACGGGTCAACAGCGGCAATACGACGGCAGCTTTGCGCTCGCCGTCGCCAGTGCCGCCCCACACTACCTTCCTACCATCGCGAAGGTTCAGTGAGACATCCGAAATCGACCGTGCGACAACCTCACCCACCTGCACCGACAGTGCGGGTGGCAGCGTGACCAGCACATCCACCGCGGCCCTGGTCGCGGCCGGACCGGTGAAAGAACCTTCGGTGACCAGCTTCGGCACCCCGATCGGGGCCACCGGTTCGATCGCGAATTCGACGCTCTCCGCGTCGATCAGGTGCGCGCCGTCCGGAGATTCCGCGTACACCACCGGCGTTCGCTCCACGACCGTGACCAGCACCGTGGACGGGAATTTGCGCTGTACCCGCACCGAACGCACCTTCGGAATCGCCGCGACCCGCTGGGCGATCGAGTTGGTATCGATGCGCAACATCGAACGGCCGTCCGGGATTTCGAGCCGGGAACGGACTTCCTCCTGGGGAACCGCGGATAAACCGTCGATCCGTACGGTTCGGACCGACAGGACCGGGGTGAACCATGCCAACAGCACCAGCACGGTCACCGCGACCAGCCCGACCGCCGTCCAGAGCCGGTAGCCGCGCCACCCGCGCGCGGCGGGCATCGGCAATCTCACCGGCCGCCCTGCTGCGGCCGGGCCCGCAGGGCGTCGAGAATCTGGATGCCGAGCATGGTGACATCGCCTGCGCCCATGGTGATCACCACGTCACCGGGCTCGGCCAGCGCGGCCACCTGCCTGCCCACCTTGGACATGTCCGGCTGGTAATGCACCGGCGTGGTGACCGCCTGCGCCACCAGCGCGCCGTTGACACCGGGCAGCGGCTCCTCGCGGGCGCCGAAGACATCGAGCACGACCACTTCGTCGGCCAGGCTCAGCGCGGCGCCGAACTCGGTGGCGAAAGTCGCGGTGCGGCTGTAGAGATGCGGCTGGAACACCACGACCACCCGGCCCCGCCGGGCGCGCGCGCCGTCGTCGGCCTCCTGGGCGACCAGCTGGGCGGCCGCCTCGAGCACCGCGCGCACCTCGGTGGGATGGTGGGCGTAGTCGTCGAAGACACGCACGCCGTTCTCCCGGCCGGTGAACTGGAAGCGGCGGTGCACGCCACCGAAACCCTCCAGGCCCTGCACGATCTCGTCGACATCGGCGCCGGTGGCCCTGGCCGCCAGCAGCGCGGCCAGCGCGTTGAGCGCCATGTGCCTGCCCGGCACCGCCAGCCGCACGGTGCGCGGTGTGTGCTCGCCCGCCAGTTCGAATTCCACGATGCCGCCGACATCGCGCGGACGCCAGTCCAGCAGGCGCGCGCCGACCGGCACCGGGGCCGCGGACAGATCGCCGGAGCCGTACCCGAGCACCTCGACGCCGCGCTCGCGCAGCCGCGGCGCGACCCGGTGGGCCAGGGCCAGCGAACCGGGATCGTCCAGGCACACCACCAGCAGGCCGCCGGGGGCGAGCCGGTCGGCGAAATCGTCGAAGACCTGCACGTAGGCCTCGTCGGTGCCGAAGAAGTCCAGGTGATCGGACTCGATATTGGTGACCACCGCGACGTCCGGGTCGTATTGCAGCAGTGAGCCGTCGGACTCGTCGGCCTCGGCGACGAAGACGTCACCGCTGCCGTGGTGGGCGTTGGTGCCTGCCTCGTTGAGCTCGCCGCCGACCGCGAAGGACGGATCGGCGCCGCAGTGCTGCAGCGAGACGATCAGCATCGAGGTGGTGGAGGTCTTGCCGTGGGTACCCGAGACCAGCAGCGTCTTGTGCCCGCGCATCAGCGCGGCCAGCACGGTCGGGCGCAGCAGCACCGGGATCTTGCGCCGGTTGGCCTCGACCAGTTCGGGATTGGTCTTCGGGATGGCGGCGTAGGTGGTGACGACGACGGTCGGGCCGCCGGGCAGCAGGTCGAGGGCGTCGGCGTCGTGGCCGATGCGCACCTGCGCGCCACGGGCCCGCAGCGACAGCACACCGCGGCTCTCCTTGGCGTCGCTGCCCGACACCGCGCCGCCGCGCGCCAGCAGGATGCGCGCGATACCGGACATGCCTGCACCGCCGATGCCGACCATGTGGACTCGTTCGAGCTCGGCGGGCAGGGTGGCGCCGGTGGATTCGCCGATCTCGGCCGGGCCGCTCATCGGGCGACCTCGGTGACGATCCTGGCCACCGTGCCTGCGGCGTCGCGATGCCCTGCGCCTGCGGCGGCGCGGCTCATCTCGGCGAGTCGGGCGGGGTCGAGCAGCAGCGGAATCACCTCATCGATCACGTATTTCGGGGTCAGCTCGGCGTCGGCCACAATTCTGCCACCTCCCTGGGCGACCACCGGGCGGGCATTGAACTCCTGTTCGCCGTTGCCGTGCGGCAGCGGCACATAGAACGCGGGCAGCCCGACCGCCGAGACCTCGGCCACGGTCATCGCCCCGGAGCGGCACACCACCGCGTCGGCGGCCGCGTACGCCAGATCCATCCGCGACAGATACGGAACCGCTGTATATACGGCGGCTGGCGCCGCGGGTTCTCGGCCTGGAAGCCTCGAGTTGTCCACCACCAAGCTGTTCTTGGGTCCGTGCGCGTGCAGCACCGAGATGCCGGCGGCGGCCAACTGCGGGGCGGCGCCGGAGACGGCCTCGTTGAGACTGCGCGCACCCTGGGAACCACCGAACACCAGCAGCACCGGGCCGTCGGCGGGCAGGCCGAAGTGGGCGCGAGCTTCCCGGCGCAGCGCGGCGCGGTCGAGTTCGGTGATGGCGGCGCGCACCGGGATGCCGACGACCTCGGCGTTCGCCAGGCCCGAATCGGGCACGGCGGCGAGCACTTTGGCGGCGAACCGGGCGCCGACCTTGTTGGCGATGCCCGCCTTCGCGTTGGCCTCGTGCACGATCACCGGCACCTTGCGCTTGCGGCCGAACAGGCCACCGCGCGCGGCGAGATAGGCAGGCAGCGCGACATAGCCGCCGAAACCGATGATCACATCGGCCTGCACGTCGTCGATCACGGCCCTGGTCGCTTTCACCGAGGCGCGGACCCGGCCCGGCAGGCGCAGCAGATCGACGGAGGGCTTGCGCGGCAACGGCACCGGCGGGATCAGCGCGAGCGGATAACCACGATCGGGGACGAGCTTTGTCTCGAGTCCACGCTCGGTGCCCAAGGCGGTCACCCGGATCGACTCGTCGAGCCGGCGCAGCGCGTCGGCGACGGCCAGCGCGGGTTCGATGTGGCCTGCGGTACCCCCGCCTGCGACGATCACCGACAACCCGGATCGCGGGTTACTCACTTGGATCTACCTCGTTCTCTTGCGTGTGGCATCGGATAGGTCGGTTCCCATGCTCGGGTCGACCGTAGCGAACTGGTGCCGCGGCTCTGCGGTGCGCGGCGCCTGCGTTCGCCGGGCGCCGGGCGGCGCGGGGTCTGGCGTGGGCGTTCGGCTTTCGCGCGGGACGCGGGCTTGCGCGGCGCGTCGGCCCTGGCCGGGTTGTACACCTCGGGGATCGGCAGCCGCAGCAGCCGGCTGACCCGCCCGTCCTGCCCGGACTGCAGGGCCGAGACCGCCTCCGGTTCGTGCCGGGCGGCATTGGCGATGATGCCGAACATGAACAGCGTGATCGCCAGCGAGGAGCCGCCGGCCGAGACCAGCGGCAGCTGCAGGCCGGTCACCGGCAGCAGCCCGACGACATAGCCGATATTGATCAGCGCCTGCGCGGTGATCCAGGTGGTCGCGGTCGCGGTGAGCAGCCGCAGGAACGGGTCGACCGAGCGCAGCGCGATCCGGATGCCCGCGTAGACGAACAGCGCGAACAGCGCCAGCACCAGCATGCAGCCGAGGAACCCGAGCTCCTCGCCGATGATGGCGAAGATGAAGTCGTTGTGCGAGTTGGGCAGATAGCTCCACTTGGCCCGGCTCTGGCCCAGGCCACGGCCCCAGATGCCGCCGTCGGCGAGGGAGTACTTGGCCTGGCGGGCCTGGTAGTTCACGCCCTGGGGGTCGTCACCGGGGTTGAAGAAGGCGCGCACCCGGTCGGAGCGATAGCCCGCCGACAGCGCCAGCACCGAGGCGGCGACCAGGCCGGTCACCATGATCCCGACGAACAGCCGCACCGGCAGCCCACCGAACCACAGCAGTGCCATCAGCACGATGCCCAGCGCGATGGTGGTCGACAGGTTCGGTTCCAGCACCACCAGCAGGCACACCAGCAGCCCGGCCGGCACCAGCGGCACCAGGATGTCCTTGAGCTGGCCGCCGCGGCGCGAAGCCAGCAGATGCGCGCCCCACACCACCAGCGTCACCTTGACGACCTCGGAGGGCTGGATGGACAGCGGGCCGATGTCGAACCAGCGCCGCGCGCCGCCGTGCACCGAGCCGATGCCCGGGATGAGCACCAGCACCAGCGCCAGCACCGAGATGCTGAAGATCGGGAAGGACCACTGCCGCACCATCCGCAGCGGCAGGCGCAACGCGATGTAGAAGGCGACCGCGCCGAGCGCGGCGAACATGGTCTGCTGGATGAACAGCGAATACGCCGACCCGCCACCGGCATAGGCCTCGACGCTGGAGGCGGACAGCACCATCACCAGACCGAGCACGGTCAGCAGCGTGGCGATGGTGACCACGAGATGGAACGACGCGAGCGGACGTGCCAACCAGGCGCCGAAGCGCTCCCCCGCCCACGTTCGCCGCGTCTGTGTCATAGCGCCCGCCCGATGTCACCGTCTTCCAGTGCCGTCACCGCGTCCACGAAGCAGCGTCCGCGGTGGGTGTAGTCGTCGTACATGTCCAGGGAGGCGGCCGCCGGCGCGAGCAGGACGGTGTCCCCGGCCCTGGCCATTCCCGCCGCGGCGCGGACCGCGCGGCCCATGACCGCTTCGGCCCGCTGCGATCTCGACGACTCCATGTCTGCATCGTCTCCCGTATCCAGCTCGATGACCGGGACTTCGGGCGCGTGTCGCGCCAACGCGGCGGCGATCACCGGCGCGTCGGCCCCGAACAGGACCGCGCCGACGAGCCGGTCGCCGATCTCTTCGATGAGATCGTCGACGGTGGCGCCCTTGAGCAGACCGCCCGCCACCCACACGACCTGCGGATGCGCCAGGATGGCGGCGCGCGCGGCGTGCGGGTTGGTGGCCTTGGAGTCGTCGATGAACTCGACGCCGCCGAGTTCGCGCACGAACGCGGTCCGGTGCGGGCCGACCCGGTGCTCGGCCAGGCCTTCCTTGACGAACTGCGGGGCCACGTCGATCGCCCTGGTCAGCGCGGCGGCGGCGAGCGCGTCGGCGATGCCGGCCGGGCCCTGCGGGCTGATGTCGGAGGTCTCGGCCAGGATCGCGGCCTTGGTGAACGCGCGGTCGAGCAGCTTGCCGTCGACCACGCCCAGCTCGCCGTCGGCGGGCACGCCGATGCGGAAGCCGACCGTGCGCCGCGCCTTGGCCTTGCGGGCGAGCGATCCGGCCACCGGGTCGTCGAGGCCGACCACGCCGACCCGGCCGGTCAGCGCGCGGGCCTTGGCGGCGGCGTAGGCGTCCAGGCCGCCGTGCCAGTCGAGGTGGTCCTCGGCGACATTGAGCACCACGCCCGCCTCGGGACGCACCGAGGGCGCCCAGTGCAGCTGGAACGAGGACAGTTCGACCGCGAGGACCTGCGGGCCGGGGTTGCGGCGCAGCGCGTCCAGGATGGGCAGGCCGATATTGCCGCAGGCCACACTGGCGATCCCGGCGGCGCGCAGGATCGAGTGCGTCATGTTGGTGGTGGTGGTCTTGCCGTTGGTGCCGGTGATCACCAGCCATTTGCGGACCGGGCCGTAGATCCTGGCCTGATCGACCCACCAGGCGAATTCGACGTCACCCCAGACCGGGATGCCCTCGGTGACCGCGGAGACCAGCACCGGCGAATCGGGGCGCCAGCCGGGGCTGGTGATGACCAGGGCGAACCGGCTCAGGTCCGCGGATTCCAGCTCGACGCCGGTGGCGACCTCGAGCCCGAGTTCGGCGGCTTCGGCCAGCGCCTTGGCACCGTTGTCGGTGACCACCGGATGTGCGCCGATATCGCGCAGCGGTTCGATCAGCGAGCGTCCGGAGACGCCCCAGCCGGCGACGAGCACGTCGCGGCCGCGCAGGAATTCCAGCATCGGGCCCGGCGAACGCAGGGCACGGGGAGAGTGTTCGACCATGTCCGTGCTCACCCGACCTGTGACAGATATTCGCTGTAGAACAGGCCCAGACCCACGGCGGCGGCGATGCCGGCCAGGATCCAGAACCTGATGATCACCGTAGTCTCGGCCCACTTGCTCAATTCGAAGTGGTGGTGGAACGGCGCCATCTTGAACAGCCGGTTGCGGGTGGTCCGGAAGACCACGACCTGCAGCACCACCGACGCCGCCTCGGCGACGAACAGCGCGCCGATGACGACCATCAGCAGCTCGGTGCGGGTGGTGATGGACAGCCCGGCCAGCAGACCGCCCAGCGCGAGCGAGCCGGTGTCGCCCATGAAGATCTTGGCCGGGGCCGCATTCCACCACAGGAAACCGATGCAGGCCGCCGCGGCCGCCGCGCAGACCAGCGCGAGGTCCAGCGGGTCACGCACGTTGTAGCAGCCCGCCTCGGGGCTGGTGGCGCAGGCGTTGCGGTACTGCCAGAAGGTGATGATCACGTAGGCGCCGAGCACCAGGCTCATCGAACCGGCGGCCAGGCCGTCCAGGCCGTCGGTGAGGTTGACCGCGTTGGACCAGGCCACCACGAGCAGGCAGACCATGATGACGAACACCAGCGCGCCCATCGAGACCGTCGACCAGTCCCGCACATAGGAGATGTGCTTGCTGCCCGGTGTCAGCCCGTTGGGTGCGCGGAACTGCAGCACCAGCACCGCGAAGATGACCGCGGCGCTGATCTGGCCGATGTACTTGCCGGCCGCCGAGAGTCCCAGGTTGCGCTGTTTACGCAGCTTGATGAAGTCGTCGAGGAAACCGACCACACCCAGCGCGGTGGTGAGCCCGAGCACGAGCATGCCCGAGGCCGTCGGCCCCTCGGCGTCGTAGCCGATGCCGATCAGGTGCGAGCCGAGGTACCCGGCCCACATGCCGATGAGGATGGCGACGCCACCCATCGTCGGGGTGCCGCGCTTGGCCTGGTGACTGGCCGGGCCGTCGACCCGGATCTCCTGGCCGAAGCCCTGCCGGGCGAACACCCGGATCAGCAACGGCGTCAACAGGATCGACACCGCCAGGGCGATTCCCGCCGCGAACAGAATCTGCCTCACGCGCGCGCCTCACTGACGCCCGGTTGCGGCGTGCCGCCGATGGCCGCTGTTTTCATGCCTGCGTACTACCTTCCCCTGCCCTGGTCAGGTGCTCGGCGACGGCCCACAGACCGACCGCTTTCGACGCCTTGACCAGTACCACATCGCCTGCGGCGATCTCGTCGTCGAGCAGCGCGATCGCCGCGTCGATATCGGGAACGAGGACCGACTCCTCGCCCCATGAGCCTTCCATCACCGCACCCTGGTGCATGCCCCGGGAGGGTCGTCCGGTGCCGACCACGATCAACCGGTCGACATCCAGGCGTACCGCCAGGCGTCCGATCGCGTCGTGTTCGATCACCGAGTCGTCGCCGAGCTCGCCCATCTCACCGAGCACCGCCCAGCTGCGCCGCGGCTGCTCACCGGCCTTGGCGAGGGTGACCAGCGCCTTGAGCGCGGCCCGCACCGAGTCGGGATTGGCGTTGTAGGAGTCGTTGACGACGGTGATCCCGTCGGGCGTGGTGCGCACGTCCATCCGGCGCGCCGAGGCCGCGGTGGCCCCGCCCAGCGCGTGGGCGACGGTGGCCAGGTCGGCGCCGCACTCCAGTGCGACGGCGGCCGCGGCCAGCGCGTTGCCGACCTGGTGTTCGCCGTGCACGGCCAGCTCCACCGGCACCGACTCGCCCCCCGCGTGCAGGGTGAAACTGGCCCTGGCCTGGTCGTCGGTGCGCACGTCGGTGGCGCGGATGTCGGCGTCACCGGACAGGCCGACCTTGACCACGCGCGCCTTCGTGCGCGCGGCCATGGCCGACACGTGCGGGTCGTCGGCGTTGAGCACGGCCAGGCCCTCGGCGGGCAGTGCCTCGACCAGCTCGCCCTTGGCGACGGCGATGGCCTCGCGGCTGCCGAACTCACCGAGATGCGCGGTGCCGACATTGAGCACGACGCCGATGCGCGGCGGCGTGATCCGCGCCGCGGCGGCGATATGGCCGACACCACGGGCCGACAGTTCCAGGGCGAGGAACCGGGTGTCCAGACCGGCGCGCAACGCCGTCCACGGGTGGCCGAGTTCGCTGTTGAACGAGCCGGGCGGGGCGACGACCGATCCCAGCGGCGTCAGCACCGCGGCCAGCAGGTCCTTGGTCGAGGTCTTGCCGGAGGACCCGGTGACCCCGACGACGGTGAGCCCGGTGCGCTCGGCCAGCCGCTCGGTACTGACCCGCGCCAGCTCCGCCAGCGCGGCCAGCACGGCCGCCCCGGAGCCGGCGCTGTCGTCGTGGCTCAGCGCGACCGAGGTCGCCGGGACCGCACCCGGATCGGGCGCGACGACGATCGCGGGCACGCCGACCGGGCGGGCCGCCAGCACCGCGACCGCGCCCTGGGCCACGGCGCGCGCCGCGTAGTCGTGACCGTCGGCGTTGGCGCCCGGCAGCGCGAGGAACAGATCGCCGGGACCGGCGCGGCGCGAATCGAATTCGACCGACCCGGTCACCAGTGCCTCGGGGTCGGCGACGTCGTGCAGCTCGCCGCCGACGATCTGCGCGATCTCCCGCAGTGTCATCTCGATCATGAAACCGTCAAGTCCTCCGAGTCGGAGTGTGGACTGTGTTGTGGCGGTAGCGATTCCAGCGCCGCGGCGACCACGTCACGGTCGTCGAACGGGTGCTTGACGCCCTGGATCTCCTGCCCCGCCTCGTGGCCCTTGCCCGCGACGAGCACCACGTCACCCGGGCAGGCCCAGGCGACCGCGGCCGCGATGGCCGCCGCCCGGTCGCCGATCTCGCGGATCTCGCCGCGCTCGCCGGCCGGGAGTTCGTGCGCGCCCGCGATCACGGCGGCGCGGATGGCGGCCGGATCCTCGGTGCGCGGATTGTCGTCGGTGACGATCACCAGGTCGGCCTCGCGCGCGGCCGCCGCACCCATCAGCGGGCGCTTGGCCGCGTCCCGGTCGCCACCGGCGCCGACGACGACGGCCAGCCTGCCGCGACCGGCCTCGGTGAGATGACCGCGCAACGTGGCGACCACGGATTCGACGGCGGCGGGCTTGTGCGCGTAGTCGACGACGGCGAGGAAATCCTGACCGCGGTCCACCCGCTGCATCCGGCCCGGCACGTCCACCGCGGCCAGCGCGGGAGCGGCCACGGCGGGGTCGACCCCGGCCGCGGCGCAGGTCGCCACGGCCAGCAGCGCGTTGGCGACGTTGTAGCGGCCGGGTAGCCGCAGCCGCACCGTCAGCTCGCCGTCGGGGCCGGCGGCGGTGAACTCCTGCTCGCCGCCGGTGGCCGTCACCTCGCCGGCGACCCGCCAGGCGGCCGCACCGCGGGTCGAGACCGTGATCGGCGCGGTCAGCTCGGTGGCCAGGCGACGGCCCCACTGGTCGTCGACGCAGATCACCGCGGTGCGCGCGGCGACCGGCGAATCCGCGTCGAACAGTTTGCGCTTGGCGGCGAAGTAGTCCTCGAAGTCGGCGTGGAAATCGAGGTGGTCCTGGGACAGGTTGGTGAACGCGCCGACCGCGAACCGCACACCGTCGACCCGGCCCAGCGCCAGCGCGTGGCTGGACACCTCCATCACGACCGCCTGCACGCCCTGCTCGACCATCGCGGCGAACATCGCGTGCAGCTGGGGCGCCTCGGGCGTGGTGAGCGCGCTGGGCACCCGCTGCCCGCCGATGCGGGTCTCGATGGTGCCGATCAGCCCGGTGGCCAGCCCGGCCGCGGCCAGCCCGGCCTCGACCAGATAGGACGTGGTGGTCTTGCCCGAAGTGCCGGTGATACCGACGATGCGCAACTTGTCGCTCGGGTGGCCGTAGATCTCGGCCGAGAGTTCACCGAGGACCGCGCGCGGCTGTGCGCGCACGAGCACGGGGACGGCGACCTCGCCGATCAGGTCGGCGCCCGCCGCGTCGGTGAACACCGCGACCGCGCCGCGCGCGATCGCGTCGGCGGCGAAACGGGCACCGTGGGCGTTGGCGCCGGGCAGCGCGGCGAACAGGTCGCCGGGGCGGACCGCGTTCGATCGTTGCTCGATACCGGTGACGGTCACCTCGGCGGTCACCGGGGCGGTGACCGAGGCGCCGGAGAGGTCCAGCAAGGCCTGCAGCGACGTCGACGGCGGGGTGGTCGGCCGGAGCGCGTGCGGGCTGGACTGCGCGGGCACAAGGCTCCTCTCTGAGAGTGATCGGGCGCGTGGTCGAGACGAGCAGTCAGGGTACCGACGCGCGGAGTCGGACGGACAACGCGGGTTGGGCAAGTCGAGGAGTTAGAGCTCCGCCTCCAGGACGAGCCGCTTCGGTTCCGGCGACGGCGGCACCCGGTCGCGCTGCAGGGCCCAGGAGGCGATGTTGTGGAACAGCGGCGCGGCCGATCCGCCGCCACTGCCGTCGGAGCTGCGCACCGGCGCGTCGAGCATCATGCCGATCACGTACCGGGGGTTGTCGGCGGGCGCCATCCCGGCGAAGGTGATGTAGAACGACGAGGTCGAATAGCACCGGCAACTGGGGTCGACCTTCTGCGCGGTACCGGTCTTGCCCGCCACCTGGTATCCCTCGATCGCGGCCGGCCCGCCGGTGCCCATCTGCACACCCATCGGGTCCTTCTGCACGGTCGCCTGGAACATCGTGCGCAAGGTCTCGGCGGTCTCCGGGCTCACCACCCGCACACCGTCGGGCTGCAGTTCCTCGGTGCGGGTGCCGTCGGGGGCGATCCTGGCCTTGACGATGCGCGGCGGGATGCGCAGCCCGTCGTTGGCGATGGCCTGGTACATGCCGGTCATCTGCAGTGTCGTCATCGACAGGCCCTGTCCGATGGGCAGATTCGCGAAGGTGCCGCCGGACCACTGGTCGCGCGCGGGCACCAGACCGGGGCTCTCACCCGGCAGGCCGATGCCGGTGCGCTTGCCCAGGCCGAACCGGTCGAGCATGTCGGCGAAGCGGTCCTCGCCGACCCGCTGGGCGAGCATGAGCGTGCCCACATTGGAGGACTTCCCGAACACCCCGGTCGTGGTGTAGGGCGCGACATCGTGCTGCCAGGCGTCGTTGACGGTGACCCCGGCCATCCGGATCGAACCGGGCACCTGCAGCACCTCGTCGGGGGTGGTGACCCCGTACTCGATGGCCGCGGCCGCGGTGACGATCTTGTTCACCGAACCGGGTTCGAAAGGTTCGGAGACCGAGGGGTTGCTCATGTTCGCCGAGGCCCAGTGCTGGGGTCCCAGTGCGGGATTGAACGTGTTGTCGTTGGCCATCGCGAGCACCTGGCCGGTCTTGGCGTCGAGCACCACCGCCGAGGCCGACGCGGCGCCGGAGAGCTGTTTGGCCTGCTGCACCTGCTGCTGCACGTAGTACTGCAGGTCCTCGTCGAGGGTCAGTTCGATGCCGTAGCCGTTCACCGGCGGCTGCTGATCGCGGTGGCTGCCCGGGATCACCGCGCCGTCGGAACCCCGGTCGTAGGTGCGCGATCCGTCGGTGCCCGCCAGCACCGAATCCAGTGCGGATTCCAGGCCGATCTGGCCGTGCCCGTCCCAGCCGGTCGCGCCGACCACATTGGCCGCCAGTGCGCCACCGGGGTATTCGCGCAGATCCTGGCGTTCGGCGCCGACCTCGGGGAACTCGGTGGTGATCTCGGCGGCGATGCGCGGATCGACATTGCGGGCCAGATAGTGGAAGGGCTTGTCGCTGCGCAGCTTGTCGAGCAGCTCCGCTTCCTCGGGGCCGCCGTCACCGAGCTTGTCGTGGATGAACTTCGCGATATCGATCAACCGCTGATCCGGATCCGGCGCCTTGGGTTTGGTCTTCTTCGCGTCGGCCAGCTGCTGGCGCACCCGGACCGGCTGGAAGGTCAGCGCTTTGGCGGTGATGGTGAAGGCGAGCCGGTTGCCGTGCCGGTCGGTGATGGGACCGCGCACGGCCGCCTGGGTCTCCTTGTGTGTGCGCTGCGAGGCGGCCTGCGCCGAGAGCGCGGGCGCGGCCAGACTCTGGATGTAGAGCAGCTGCAAGGCGACCACGGCGAGCGTGGCCAGCAGGGTGACCCGGCCGATACCCAGCCGCAACCGGATCGGGCGGTCCGGCGAGAGCGAACCGGAGCGACGCCTGGACGACGCCGGCCCACGCCGCCGCGGCGACGCGGACCCGCTCTGCCTCATCGGGCGCCGCCCTCCGTTTCGACGATCTGCGGCGCCTCACCCGGCGCGACGGGACGCGGGGACGGCGGTGCGGCCGCGACTCCCGGTGTGGGCGACGGCGTGTCGACCGGGGCCGGCGGGACGCCGAGGCCCTCGGGGGCGACGGCGACGTCCGCGCGGTCGGGAACCAGCGTCGGCGTGGGGACCGGAGCCTGACTCGGCACCGGGGCAACGGGAGCCTGCCCCTGCACGGGCGCCTGGCCCTCGACCGGGACGACGGGCGTCTGTGCCTCCGGCGCTCGGTTCTCGACCGGAACCTCAGCGGAGGCGGGGGTCTGCGGGGCGGTGGTTTGTGGGGCTACCGCAGGTGCGGGGGCCGGGACGCTGTTGGTCGCGGCGCGGCTCGGGGCGGCGGCGCCCGGCTGGACCGGAACCACTCGCTCACCCAGCGCCTGCGCGTTCGGCGCGGGGTTCGGGGTGGTGGTCGGCGGGCCGTTCAGCGGTGGCGCGGGCGCGCCCTGCGCAGGCGACGGCGTGCCGACGACGGTGATCTCGCCGTCCGGCCCGATCACCAACCGGGCCGGGTCCTTGGCCGGGATCATGCCGAGTTCGCGTGCGCGGGCAGCCAATTCGGGCGCGGAATCGGCGGCGGCCACCTCGCGCTGCAGCGCGGCGCGCTCGTCGGCGAGCCCGCGGTTGACCGCGCGGGCGTCACCGAGCTGGTAGCTGTCCTCGGCCGCGCGAGTGGTCAGCAGCAGGGTCAGGGCCAGGCCGCAACCGAGCAGTCCGATGATGGCGGTGACGAACGGGATCCGTCCGGCCATCGTCGAGGCCCGTTCCGGCAGTTCGATGCCGTCGAGCAACTGGGCTCTGGTGCGCTTGCGCGCGTAGGCCCGCTGCGCGGCACCGGATTTGACTCGTTCGGCCGCCTCGACGCGACGGGCGGTACGCCCCGGCACGGCGACGGTGCTCGTCCGCACGCTCATCGTGTCCCCTCCTGTGTCCTCCCTGATCTCTCCGCGATCCGTTCCGCGGCGCGCATCCGCACCGGCGCCGATCGCGGGTTGACCTCGATCTCGGACTCCGTGGCTTTCTCCGCGCCCCGGGTGAGCATCCGGAATTCCGGTCCCATGCCGGGCAATTCGACCGGCAGGTCCATCGGTGACCGGGACACGATCCGGGGCGCGAACTCCTGCTTGACCAGCCGGTCCTCGAGCGACTGGTACGACATGACGCAGATCCGCCCGCCGACGCGCAGCGCGTCGAGCGCGGCGGGCAGCGCGGCGCGCAGCGAATCGAGCTCGCCGTTGACCTCCACCCGCAGCGCCTGGAACGTGCGCTTGGCGGGATGCCCGCCGGTGCGCCGCGCCGCGGCCGGGATGGTGTCGTAGAGCAGCTCGACCAGCTCGGCGCTGGTACTGAACGGACGGACGGCGCGGCGGCGCAACACTTCCGAGGCGATCTTGCCCGCGAACCGTTCGTCGCCGTAGGTCTTGAGAACCCGGGCCAGATCGCCGTGGCTGTAGGTGTTGAGGACATCGGCGGCGGTGGGTCCGGTGGTCGGATCCATCCGCATGTCCAGCGGCGCGTCCACCGAGTAGGCGAAGCCGCGGTCGGCCTCGTCCAGCTGCATCGAGGACACCCCGAGGTCCATGAGAATCGCTGAGACGGAACCGATTTCGTCCAGTCCGGCCTCGGCCAGCGCCGCCGCGATGCCGTCGTAGCGGGTGTGCACCAGGGTGATCCGGTCGGCGTAGGGCGCGAGCCGCTCGCCGGCCAGTTTCAGCGCGGTGGTGTCGCGGTCGAGTCCGACCAGGTGCGCGTCCGGATAGGTGCGCAGGAAATGTTCGGCGTGCCCGCCGAGGCCGAGGGTCGCGTCGAGGTAGACCGCGCCCGGCTCGCTCAGCGCGGGGCCGAGCAGATCGTCGGCGCGCTCGAGCAGGACCGGCACATGACGGGGGTTCTCGGTGTCATGGTTCACCTCGACCTCCCGGGATAACTGCCTCGCGTCGCAGACGAGTCGTCATGCCACACAGTGCTTTTCGAATGAGATTTGCGGTTCGCGAATGCGTCGAGGTCTCTGACCGAGGCGCGGCACCTGGCGTCGGGGAAGTACGTCAGGGTCCGCGCCCGGGCAGAGGCCTCGCAGCACTCGCGTGCTCCGGGCTAGAAGATTCCGCCCAGCGACTCGTCTCTGGCTTGCGCGTAGTCCTCCTCGTGCTCGTCGAGGTAGGACTCCCACGCTTGCTTGTCCCATATCTCGAGGAAGTCGACCGAACCGATGACCACGCAATCTTTTCCGAGATTGGCGTAGCGCCGATGGTCCGGCGACAGCGTGATCCGGCCCTGTGCGTCCGGACGTTGCTCGTCGGTGCCCGCGGCCAGTGCTCGAACGAAAGCCCTTGCCTGCGGGTTGCTTCGAGACGCCGCCGCGGCCCGCCGCGCGAGCGCGGTGAACTCGTCTTTCGGATACACGGCGAGGCTGTGGTCTTGACCCTTCGTGACCATCAACCCTCCCGCCAGTTCGTCTCGAAACTTCGCGGGCAACGTCAGTCGCCCTTTGTCGTCCAATCGGGGGGTGTAGGTACCGAGAAACACTCGGCCACCTCCCTACTGGATCACCTCGCCGTAACGGCCTCTCCTGTAGTGCGCGACCCACATTACCCCACTTTCCCCCACTTTCAATCGAAACCCTGGGTGATCCTGCTCCCCGCCAACACAATTCCGCAGGTCACCCCAGCTATCACCGAGATTCGCGGTTATCGCGTGTTCGGACAACCCGCGCGGGTCGGCAACCCCCGCTTCCGACAACGTTCAGCAAACTTCGCAGGTACCGGCGGGTAATACGGCGGGACCGGGCATGTGGTGGGGCACGGTGGGGAATCGCGGGGACGGTGGGGGAAGCGCCCTGACCGGCCGGGTGCACGAGGCGGCCCGGGTGGAAACAGGCGAAGGCGGCGCCGCACCAGGGGGGGTAAGCGGGCGGGCTGATGTAGGGGGGAACACCC
>NZ_JBHZBX010000033.1:0-48325 GCF_042755165.1 Nocardia sp. NPDC059177
GTGGTCGTCGTCATCGTGGAGTAGGTCCGATCTCGCCCTGCGTCGGGCTGGATTTGCTGAGTGCCGGTGGACTCAACTCACCCTGACACGCAGGGGAAGCCTTCACCGCGCTGCGTGACTGGCACGAACGCGGAAGCATCACGGTCGCCGAAACCGTGAGCAGCGGACTGGAATCCGCGCCGAGCGCGTTGCGTGGGGTCTTCGAGGGCGGCAACCTCGGCAAACAACTGGTCCGGATCGTGCCGTCGTGACGTCGCCATCGCACCAGGCGGGTTTCAGGTGAGGGCGTGGGTGTCGAGGTAGGTGAGGGTGGCTCGGGCTCGGGTGGGGTCTGGGTGGTCGGCGAGGTGGGTGTGGAAGTGGTGGAGGGCGGTGTCGAAGGAGGGGGAAGGGGCGGTGGACGCCAGGAGGATGGCGATGACTTCCCAGGTTTCGGGGGTGGGGGTGGTACTGAGTTCCTCGGCGTAATGGGTGGGGTCGAGGAGGCGGAGGGCGCGGCGGGCATAGGTGTGGACTCGGGTGGGGAGGGTGGTGCGAATGGTGGTGATGTCGGCGGGGTGGGCGTGGCGGCCGGGGCGGGTGGGGTCGACGCGCACGGTCCAGGGTGGGGTGGGGTCGAGGAGCAGGCCGGGGCCGGTGGCTTGTTCGAGGGGGACGGTGGGCAGGCCGTGGTGGGTGGCTCGCCAGGTGCAGTATTCCCACCAGGCGCGAGGGGTGGCGGTCAGTTCCAGGCCGAAGGTGATGACCTGGTTGCCGTCGGTCCAGGTGCGCTGGAGGCGGGTGCGGCGGATGGTGGCGACACCCTCGGGGGCGTGGTGCACCCAGTGCGTGTCGGAGCCGTGGAAACCGTAGGGCTGCAGCAGCTTTCCCGCATCGCGTGTCAATCGGCGCACCGCCGAATCCGAGTCGACCATGACCGCACAGTAGCGGGCGGTACCGACAGGGACGGGCAGGCTCAGCGGGCGGGAAAGCGCAGGATCCGGTCGTCACCGGGGTGGGGGTCGCCGCGGCCGTCGGTGTTGGAGGTGGTGAGCCAGAGGGCGCCGTCGGGGGCGACGGTGACGGTGCGGAGCCGGCCGTAGGTGTCGCCGAAAGTGGACCGGGGATCGGTGGCGGTGCCGTCGGACAGTGTCGCGGTCCAGAGTCTTTCGCCGCGCAGGGCGGCGACGTAGAGGGTGTCGCCGGCGATGGCGATGCCGGAGGGTGAGGCTTCGGCGGTCGACCAGGTCAGCAGGGGGTCGGTGAAGCCGCGGTCGGTGCCACCGGGGCCTTCGACGGTGGGCCAGCCGTAGTTGTTTCCGGGTTCGATCAGATTGATCTCGTCGAGGCGGTTCTGCCCGAATTCGGCGGCGTAGAGGCGGCCGGCTCGGTCCCAGGCGAGGCCCTGGACATTGCGGTGGCCCAGGCTCAGGACCGGCGAGTTCGGGGTCGGGTTGCCGGGGGCGGGGTCGCCGTCGGGGGTCAGGCGCAGGATTTTGCCGTTCGGGCTCGACGGGTCCTGCGACAGGGCGCGGTCGCCCGCGTCGCCGGTGCCGACGTAGAGCATGCCGTCGGGTCCGAAGGCGAGACGACCGCCATTGTGGTTGCCCGCCTTGGCGATTCCGTCGAAGACGACCTCGAACGGGCCGCCGGGACGGAAGCGGACGATGCGGTTGTCGTTGTCGGCGGTGAAATAGGCGTAGACAACGCCGGATTCGCCGGGGGCGACCGCGAGGCCGAGCAGTCCCCCTTCGCCGCGGGCGACCACACCGGGTATCTCGGCGAAGAGTTCGGGGGTGCGGCCGGGTTCCACGCGCAGAATCCGGCCGGAATCGCGTTCGGCGACCAGGGCGGCACCGCCGGGGAGGAACGCCAGGCCCCAGGGCACGTCGATGTCGTGCGCGATTTCCTCCGGGGCGCCCAGGTCGGGCACTCCCCCGGCGCTGCTGGGCGCGGTGGCGGAGACGGGCGCCGGGGGCGGCGGCGCCTCGGCGGCGCAGGCGGATCCGGCCAGCAGGGCGACCGCGAGGACGGCGGCCCGCGACAGCACCGGCATGGATACTCCTCCGCGCTCGGGAGCAGGGCTGCCCTCCAGCGTAGGCGGTCGACTGCACTAGCATCGGGAGCCGGGACGCGAGGGAGGGCAAGCGGTGCACGACGGTGCGATTTTCGCCGGGTATACGGTCGAGCGCCGATTGGGGCAGGGCGGGATGGGTGCGGTGTATCTGGCCAGGCATCCCGCCTGCCGCGGTTGACCGCGTTGAAACTGCTGAACGAGGAGTTGTTCTCCGACACCGAGTTACGTGCCAGGTTCGAGCGGGAAGCCGACCTGGTCGCGCAGCTGGAGCACCCCAATATCGTCACCGTGTTCGACCGGGGCGCCGACGCCGGCCGGTTGTGGATCTCCATGCAGTATGTCGACGGGGTGGACGCGGCCACGGTCGAGCCGCTGACTCTGCCGCCGGATCGCGCCGTGCAGATCGTCGCCGAGACGGCCAAGGCGCTGGACTTCGCGCATCGGCGCGGGGTGCTGCACCGCGATGTGAAACCGGCCAACATCCTGCTGGCCAAGTCCGCGGACGCGCAGCAGCGGGTGTATCTGACCGACTTCGGGATCGCCCGAGTGGTCGACGACGCGGGCAGCCGGCTCACCCGGACCGGGACCTTCACCGCGACACTCGACTTCGCCTCACCCGAACAGCTGACCGGCGCGCAGATGGACGGCCGCGCCGACCAGTACTCCCTGGCCTGCACGCTGTACTGGCTGCTGACGGGCGCCGCGCCGTTCGAGTCGGTCCAGCCTGCCGCGGTGATCCAGGGGCACCTGCAGCAACCGCCGCCCGCACCGAGCACCGTGCGGGCCGGGCTGCCCGCCGCGCTGGACGCGGTGCTGGCGCGGGCGATGGCGAAACGGCCGGCCGACCGATACGCGTCGTGCACGGAGTTCGCCGAGGCCGCGCGGCAGACGCTGACCGTCGCCGCCGCGCCGCCCGCCACCCGGCCGGCGACCCCCGCGCAGCCGATGCCGGTTCCGCAGCCAGGCGCTGTGCCCCAGCCGGTCCCGGTTCTACAGCCGGGCGCTGTGCCCCAGCCGATCCCGATGCCGCAGCGCAGCGCTGTGCCGCCGCGACAGCCGATGCCGTACGCGCCACCACAGCAGCAGTACGCGCCGCAGTACGGCTACCGGCCGATGCCGCCGCGCGAGCGCTCGAACACCGGCCTGGTGGTGGGGTTGTCGCTGGGACTCGTCCTGGTGATCGCCGTGGGCGTCGGTATCTGGGCCGCGCTCGCCAATCGGACACCGCCGCAGCGCTATCTCGGGGAGGCGCAGCAAGCCTTCGCGCAGGTGCTGCCCCAAGCGGACGTGCCCGCGGGACAGGAATACGGCTCGGGTCGGGGATTCGGTGAAATCAACTGTAGTGGCAAAGTTTTCAGCGACCGCCTGAAGGTCGACTGGTTTTGGATGGCGGACCAGCCGGACCCGGAGATAGGTACACCGCTCGCGCAATGGCAATGCAGCTACGCGGGTAGCTATATGGTTCCCGAGGGCCTCACGCTCGCTCGGTCGGTGCGCAGCCAGGTGCGGCCCTGCCAACCGCCGCAGGTGCACATCGCCCGCCAGCCGATCACCTCCTGCTGGGCGCGGGGGTGCCGGTCGCGGGGGGACAGCGGTCGCGCGTCGACTGCCGCGGCGGTGCGCGGCTGCGGTGCGTCGCTGTGGCCGCGCAGCCCGTCGGCGAAGATGTCGGCGACCCAGCCGCGATGATTGTCGAGCAAGCTGTTCATTCTGACTCCGATGTCGAATCCACATGGCTCGGTGGATACACCATCGGCGATACCGGCGCCCCGGGCAATCCCTTCTCGGCGATATTGTAGCCAGTCACATACCGGCCGGTCCGTCTTTGGGAATCCCGCAACACCCCGGCCGCGCACGTTTTCCGCCACCAAGGTCTGCGAGAAAGCGTGTGAGTTTTCCAGTAACGACCGATAGTCCGGTAATTCCGCAGGGCGACAGCGGATTCTGTGACGACCTCGTCAGCACATTCTGGAGTTTTTCATGGTCGCCTCATTTGTCACGTTCCGGGCGATTTCCCGGCGCCTCCCCTACGCCCTGGCCGGCGCGGCCGTGATCACCGCCGCGTTCGCCGGCCCGCCACTCGCATCGGCCCAGCACGCCCCCGCCGGGGCCGCCACGTTCGCCCCGATCGGGTTCCGTGGCCCCGACACCGCGATCGTCATCCTCGGCTACGGCCTGCTGCCCGACGGCAGCATGCGGCCCGAACTCGTTGACCGGCTGACCGCGGGCTATGTCCAGTCGATGCTGGCGCCGCTCTCGCCGATCATCGTCACCGGCGGCAATCCGCACAACGGCGTCACCGAGGCCGACGCGATGACCGCGTGGCTGGTCGCGCACGGAATTCCCGAGTACCGGATCCATCGGGAGTCGCGCGCCGATTCGACGGTGCAGAACGCCGGATTCTCCGCGGAGATCCTGCGCGGGATCGGCGCGCGCGACGCCGTCATCGTCACCTCCGCCGACCATATCGACCGGGCGGTCGCGAACTTCCTCGGCGCCGGGGTCACCGTGGTGTCGGCGGTGACCCCGGACCAGCTGCCGCCGTTCGTCACGCCGTCGGTGCGGGAATCTTGGTGAGACCGGGGCCCGGATCGTCCGGAATCGGCTCACCGAGCCCGATCCGGCGCTGGATCTCCTTCATCCAGGCCGGGGCCCACCAGCAGTCGTCGCCGAGCAGTTTCATGGCGGCGGGGACCAGCAGCATGCGCAGTACGGTGGCGTCGATGATCAGCGCGGCGATCATGCCGTAGGCGACGTACTGCATCAGGACCAGGTCGGAGAAGGCGAAGGCGCCGGTCACCACCAGCAGGATCAGGGCCGCCGCGGTGATGATCCGGCCGGTGTGCGCGGTGCCGATGCGCACTGCGTCGGAGGTGCTCGCCCCGCGGGCGCGGGCCTCGACCATGCGCGAGAGCAGGAAGACCTCGTAGTCGATGGACAGGCCGTAGATGATGGCGATGATCATCACCAGCATGTTGGCCTGGATGGGCTGCGGGGTGAAGTCGAGCAGCCTCGCGCCGTGACCGTCGATGAAGATCCAGGTCAGGATGCCCAGGGTCGAGCCGAGGCCGAGCGCGCTCATGAGCGCGGCCTTGATCGGCAGGATCAGCGAACCGAAGGTCAGGAACATCAGCAGCGTCGTGACCAGCAGGACCAGCGCGATCATCAGCGGCATGCGCGAGAGCAGCGCGTCGAGGCTGTCCTGCTGGATGACCGGGACGCCGCCGACGAGCATCCGCACGCCGTCCGGCAGCTCGATCGAGCGCAGGTAATCGATGGTCGGGCCAGGGGCGTCGGAGTCGACGAGGGTGGTCTTGGTGCGGAAGACCTGCTTGTCTATGCGGGAATGCGAGGGCAGGTCGAAGGGCGCGGCGATGCCGGGAGCCGCGTTGGCCAGCTTCCACGCGTCACCGACCGCGACGCTGTTGTCGGAGACGAAGACCAGGTCGATCGGGTCGGAACGGCGGCCACGGAAGGCGTCGTCGATCTGTTCCTGGGCGACGCGGGTGCTGTTGTCCGGCGGCAGGTAGCGCTCGCTGAATCCGCCGAAGGCCAGGTTGCGGGCGGGCAGGATGAGCAGCAGCAACACGATGCACAGCACGCCGCCCACCTGGACGGGACGCCGCATCACCCACTGCGTGGTCCTGCCCCAGAAACCGTTCTCCACCTCGGCGGCTGTCCTGGTCCGGCGCAGTCGCCTGCTGCCCCACATGTCCACGCGCCGCCCGAGCACGGCCAGCATGGCCGGCAGCAGAGTGATCGCGGTGAGCGCCGCGAGCGAGACGGTGGCTATGGCGCCGTAGGCGATCGATTTCAGGAAGCCGTGGGGGAACAGCAGCAAGCCGCCCGCGCTGGCGATGATCATCGTCGCGGAGAACACCACAGTGCGGCCCGCGGTCGTCACGGTGCGCCGCACCGCGGTCGCGGTGTCGTGGCCTGCGTCGAGTTCTTCGCGGAAGCGGCTGACGATGAACAGGCCGTAGTCGATGGCCAGGCCGGCACCGATCATCGACACCACCGGTGCGACGAAGGAGTTCACCTCGGTGACGTGGGTGAAGGTGCGTACGATGCCGCTCGCGCCGAGCATTGTCAGCCCGCCGACGATCAACGGCAGCGCGGCGGCGACCACCCCGCCGAAGATGAAGAACAGCAGTAGCGCGACCAGCGGGAACGCCAGGAATTCCATCCGCCGGATATCGTCGGCGAGGGTGTCGTTGAGCGCACCGGCGACCGGCTGCAGGCCGCCGACCTGCACATCGATGCCGGGAATGGCGAAGGCGTCCTTCGCCTTACGGTTGCTGCGCAGCATCTCGGTGTCGTTGTCGCCGACCAGCGCCACCGCCGCGACCGCGCGCTGCCGGTCCGGGGTGGCGAACGGGGCGCCGCTGGCCCGGCCGGTGTCGGTGGGCCAGTAGGCGCCGTTGACGCCGGCGATCACGCCGGGGTATCGGCGCGGCAGGTCGTTGAGGTGCGCGACGATGGTGCGGCTGAATTCCGGGTCGTCGACGGTCTTTCCGGGTGGGGCGGTGTAGAGGACGACGACGTCGAGGTCGTGATTGCGCCCGAACGCGGCGTCGGCCAGCCGTGCCGCGAGCGCGGATTCCGACCCGGGGTCGTCCATGCCGCCGGAACTCAGGTGGTCGTGCAGGCCGAGCCCGTAGCCGCCGAGGGCCAGCAGGGCGGCGACGACGACGCCGAGCACGGCGAATCGGAAACGGTGGACGAGATGGCCCCAGCGCGTGAACACCCCATCCAAAGTACCGCTGCGCGGCGGGGTTTCCCGGAGTTCGGCGATCCGCTTGGTGGTATTCACAACCGGCGGAGCCCGCAGCAGCCCGGGTGGCGCCGAACTGAGTGCGGTCGACCGGCCGGTCTAGGACCGGGTGGGTGTGGCGAGGCCGAGTTCGCGCAGGGCGCCGGTGAGGAAAGTGTTGACCGCTGAGGTCTGTTCGAGCTGGACGAGGTGACCCGCGTCCGGAACCCGCACCACCGCACGCAGATCGGTGACGTTGGCGCGCAGGGTGGCGAGGGGGTCGCGGCCGCTGAAGCCTTCCATGTCGGGGTCGTTCTCGCCGTAGAGGAAGTAGGTCGGGACCTCGACGGTGGCCTCGGCGAAGGGGGCGGTGAGTTCCCAGTTGCGGTCGAGGTTGCGGTACCAGTTGAGGCCGCCGGTGAAGCCGGTGCGTTCGAATTCGGTGGCCAGGGTGTCGAATTCGGCCTCGTCGAGCCAGGGCCACGGCAGGGCGGGCGCCTGCGGGAGTACATCGAGGTAGCCGAGGCCGGGCGGGTTCTTCCAGGTGTCGAGGTAGTGGTAGTCGCCGGAGAGCGAGTAGTAGACGCGGGCCAGGAATTCCCGTGGGCGCGCGGCCAGTTCGGCGTCGGCTACGCCCGGTTCCTGGAAGTAGGCCAAGTGCAGGAAGTGCCGCTCGGCGGCCTTGGTCCAGAAGCCGGAGGGGGCGCGCGGTGGGCGGGGCGCGAACGGGTTGTTCAGCACCACGGCGGCTGCGACGCGGTCGGGGGCGCGCAGGGCCAGCTCCCAGACGAGCTGGGCGCCGAAGTCCAGGCCGACGAAGACGGCCTTGTCCGCGCCGATGTCGTCGAGCAGGGCCAGCAGGTCGCCGATCACCGCCTCGTTGGTGTAGGCGGTGACATCGTCGGGCGCCTCGGTCTGTCCGTACCCGCGCAGATCGGGGGCGATGGCGCGGAATCCGGCGGCGGCCACGGCGCCGAGCTGGCGGTGCCAGATGAAGCCGGTGTGCGGGAACCCGTGGCAGAACACGACGGGAAAGCCCTGTCCCTGCTCGGTGAGGTGCATTCGCGCACCGTCGGTGTCGAGGAATCGATGGGTCAGCTCCACTACCATCTCCAATTTCTAGAACGTGTTCTCATTTCACGGTAGTGTCCTGGAGTCATGAGCGGAACACCCCAGATGCTGGCCGGGCGAGTCGCGGTGGTGACCGGCGCCAGCCGCGGTATCGGCAAGGGCATCGCCCTGGAACTCGGCGCGGCCGGGGCGACGGTCTACGTCACCGGACGCACCACCGCACCGGGCAAGCTGCCCGGCACCGTGCACGCCACCGCCGCCGAGATCACCGAGCTGGGCGGGCACGGCGTGGCCGTGGTCTGCGACCATCGCGACGACGCCGCCGTCGAGCAGCTCTTCACCCAGGTCCGCGCCGAGCAGGGCAGGCTCGACCTGCTGGTGAACAATGTCTACAACTCCCCCGCCGCCGCGCGCTGGCTCGGCCGCAAGTTCTGGGACGTGCCTGCGAAGGCGTGGGACGAGACGTTCGAGGTCGGCGTTCGATCGCACTATGTGGCCAGCGTTTTCGCCGCGCCGCTGCTGATCGAGTCGGCGGGCCTGATCGTCAACGTGTCCTCCCCCGGCGCGCAGCGCTACATGCACAATGCCGTCTACGGTGTCGGCAAGACCGCACTGGATCGGCTCACCGCCGACCTGGCCCACGACCTGGACGGCACCGGCGCCACGGCGGTGTCGATCTGGCCCGGCATCGTCGACACCGAACTCCTGCAGCTGGTGCCCGCCGACGATCAGGGCCGCCGGGTGGTCACCCTGCCCGGCGAGGGCAGCTTCGATCTCGACGCGGCCGAGACGCCGCGTTTCCCCGGCCGGGCGGTGGTGGCACTGGCCGCCGACGCGGACCGGGCATCGACCCGCGCGGGCAAGGCCTGGAAGGTCGCCGACCTCGCGGTGGCCTACGGCTTCACCGATGTCGACGGTCGGATCCCGCGCGCCGACTGAACAGCCTAGAAATAGGTGGAACAGTGCGTTACAGTTACCTTGGGACATGCGCCGGAAACCACGCGCATCCCGGTGACCTGGGAGAGAAACAATGACGTTCTCGAAGACTACGACCCGTTCCCCGGACTATGCCGACACCCTGCTCACCCTGTCGGAGGGATCGGTCCATCGACGGTTCGATCCCTATCTCGACATCGACTGGGACGCACCGGAGCTGGCGATCGACCGCGATGACCCGCGCTGGGTGCTCTCGGCCGAGCTCGACCCGCTCGGCGCGACCAGCTGGTATCAGGACCTGCCGCTGGAGCGCCGCATCGAGATCGGCCGGTGGCGCCAGGCCAATGCCGCCAAGGTCGGGCTGGCGTTCGAATCCATCCTCATCCGCGGGATGATGCAGTACGCGATGGCCCTGCCCAACGGCTCACCCGAATTCCGGTACTGCCTCCACGAGATGACCGAGGAGTGCAACCACATCCAGATGTTCCAGGAGCTGGTGAACCGGATCGGCGACGACGTGCCAGGTATGCGGCCGTTGTTCCGGCTCGCCTCACCGTTCATCGGCGTCGCGGGCGGCTACTTCTGGGTGATCCTGTTCATCGGCATCCTCGGCGGCGAGGAGCCGATCGACCACTACCAGAAGGCGCTGCTGCGCTCGGGCACCGCCACCCAGCCGACGCTGCGGCGGATCATGGAGATCCACATCGCCGAGGAGGCCCGCCACATCTCCTTCGCCAACGAGTTCCTGCGCGCCCACATCGCCCGGATGAACCCGGTGAGCAGCGCGGTGTGCGCGGTGTCGTTCCCGATCGCGATGCGCTGGCTGGCCGACGAACTCGTCAAACCGCCGAAGTCCTTCGCCCGCAAGTTCGACATCCCCGACGAGGTGTTCGACGACGCGTTCTGGCGCAGCCCGGCCTCACGCAAGATCCTCAGCGGTTTCTTCGGCGACATGCGCACCCTGGCCGACGAACTCGGGTTCCGGAACCGGGTGACCAAGCCGCTGTGGAAGCTGCTGAAGATCGACGGCGGCTACACCCGCTATCGCGGCGAACCGGACCGTCGCGCGAGCTGACGTGGCCGCCGGTCAGGCGTGATAGGCGTCGGCCCCGGCGCGGGAGATGACGATATCGGGGACGACGGCGCGCGCCGAGAGCCGCAGGATCGCGTCCACCAGTTCGACGACGTCGTTGACCGTGAGCATGGTCTCGGGCGGGATCCGGTCATGGATCCAGGCGCTCATCTCGGTGTCGACATAGCCGGGCGCGAGCGCGGTCGCGGTGACTCCGTTGCCCGATTCCTCCGCGTTGAGGGTGGCCAGCAGCGAGATGAGCGCGGCCTTGGCCGCGCCGTAGACCGCGAGCCCGGCCTCGGCGTAAACCCCGGTGATCGAGGACAGCGCGATCACCTTGGCCCCGCGCGCGGGTTCGGCTGCCGCGCCGGCGCGCAGCAGCGGCAGCACTCCCTGGATGAGCTGCAACGGTGCGCGCACATTGACCGCGAGAGTCTTGTCGAAGCGGCGCATCGAGGACTCCGCCAGTGTGCCCGCGGTGCCGACGCCGGCATTGAGGATCAAGGCGGACAGGCTGTCGTGCCGGTCGGCGTGGGCGGCGACGACACGGGCGATGCCCTCCTCGTCGGCCATGTCGGCGGCGACGGGCACCACCTGCGGTGCGCCCGCCGCGCGCAGTTCCCCGGCGACCACCTCGAGGCGGTCGGCGTCGCGGGCGCTGATGGTCAGCGCGTAGCCCTGCTCGGCGAGCCGGTGCGCGATGCCGCGGCCGATGCCACGGGAGGCACCGCTGATCAGGGCGGAACGGGTGATGGTCACAGTTTTCCTCGCAGTGCGCGTAGTCCGGCGGCCATGAATTCCGGGGTGGCCTCGGCGGCGCGTTCGGCGGCCGAGCCCGCGTCGGAACCCTGGCGCGCACGGTGGGTGATGCCCTCGCCGATGACGCCGAGCTTGAAGTTGGCCAGCGCCAGATAGAAACCCCAGTCGCCGAGGTCGCGACCGGCCGCGGTGGCATAGGCCTGGGCGAGATCGTCGGGGCCGGGCAGGCGGTCGCTGGTCCAGGCGGCGCGGGAGCCGAGGACCAGGTCGAACACCGGTGAGCGGTAGACGCACATCAGGGCGGCGTCGGTGAGCGGGTCGCCGAGGGTGGACAGTTCCCAATCCACCACGGCGCGTACCTGTCCCGGGTCGGTCGCGTCGAGAATCGTGTTGTCGATCCGGAAGTCGCCGTGCACGATCGAGGCGCCCGAATGCTGCGGCACGGCCTCGGCCAGCGCGGCGTGCAGCGTGGCGACGTCGGGCAGTTCGCGGGTCTTGACCCGGTCCCATTGCGAGGCCCACAGTTTCACCTGACGGGCGACGAAACCGGCGGGCCTGCCGAACTCGCCCAGCCCGACCGCGGCGGGATCGACCGCGTGCAGGTCGGCCAGCACACGGACCAGTTCGCCGGTGGCGGCGTGCACCTGGTCGTCGGTGAGCGCGGCGAGGTCGTCCTGATCGCGTACGACGGTGCCCTCGACGAATTCGACGACGGTCATCGGGGCGCCCAGCGCGCTGCCCTCGGCGTCGAAGGCGACGGTCTTCGCGACCGGCACCGCGGAGTCCTGCAGCGCGCTGGTGACGGTGAACTCGCGTGCCATGTCGTGCGCCGAGGGGGTCAGCCCGGCAACCGGTGGGCGGCGCACCACCCAGCGCGATACCTCGTCGGCGGCGGCGAAGGTCAGGTTCGAGCGCCCGCCGCTGATCAGCTCGACCCGCAGCTCGCCGCGGACCTCGACACCGTGGTCGCGCAGGAACTTCTCCAGTGCGGCGACATCCATTCCGGGCAGGCTCATTCGCTGTCCCGCAGTGCTCGCTTGGCCGCGCTCACCGCGCGCTTGGCGATGGCCCACCGGTGCACCTCGGAGGGGCCGTCGTAGATCCGGAACGGGCGCACCTCGCGTGAGAGGCGAGCCAGCGGCAGGTCGGCGGAGACACCGAGGCCGCCGCACATCTGCATGCTGCGGTCGACGATGCGGAAGATCGCCTCGGCGGCGAAGGTTTTCGCGATGGAGGTGGAGTTCGCGGCCGCGTCGCCGTTGTCGAGTTCCCAGCAGGCGCGGGTCAGCAGGGCGCGGGTGGCGGCGATATCGATCTCGTTGTCGGCGATCATCTGCTGGATCATGCCGAGATCGCCCAGGCGGGAACCGAAGCCCTGACGTTCGGCCACCCGCGCCACCGCGACATCGTGGCCGCGGCGGGCCGCGCCCAGCCAGCGCATCACATGGGTCATTCGGGCGGGGCCCAGACGCACCTGGGCGTATTCGAAACCGCGGTCGACCTCGCCGAGCACGGCCGAGTCCGGGACCAGCAGATCCTCGAAGAACACCTCGCAGTGCCCGCCGATCATCGAGCGGTCCAGGGTGCCGATGTGCCTGCCCACACGGAGGCCGGGGGTGTCGGCGGGCGCCAGGAACATGGTGGCGCCGCCGCGCTGGCCGGGTTCGCCGGAGGTGCGGGCCATGATGATGAAGAAGCCGGCGCCGTCGGCACCGGTGATGAACCACTTGTGACCGTTGATCCGCCAGCCGCCCTCGGCACGCACGGCGCGGGTGGTGAGCGCGGCGGGGTCCGAGCCCGCGCCGGGGGCGGGTTCGGTCATCGCGAACGCCGAGCGCACCTCGCCACGGGCGAGCGGGGCCAGGTACTGCTGCTTCTGCTCCGGGTCGGCGATGTGGGCGAGCATGTGCACATTGCCCTCGTCGGGGGCGGCGATGTTCAGCGCGGTCGGACCGAACAGCGAGTAGCCGGCCTCTTCGAAGACCGGGGCGCGATCGGACATGCCGAGGCCGTGGCCGCCGTATTCGACCGGGGCGTGCGGGGCGAAGACACCGGCGTCGCGGGCGGCCTGTTGCAGTTCGATCCGGATCTTCTCGCCACCGGCGGCGGCGATGTCACCGTCGTGCGCGTCCTCGAGCCCGAGCACCTGCTCGCGGACGAAGGCGCGGGTGGCCGCGACCAGCCGCTGCACCTCGGCGGGATGGGACAGCTCGATCGCCACGGATCGACTCCTCGCTCTCACGAGCCGAACGTTCGCTCGGCTGTCGACATTATCGACAGTGACATAACTGAGTTAACTGTGTCAATGAACGGCCACTCGGATAGTCCCGTGTTCAGTTATTCTGAACACCATGAACACCTCTGAACAGGAGGCGCTGGGTGCGCGGGTGCGCCGCGCTCGCACCGCCGCCGGGTTGTCACTGCGGGAGACCGCGGGCCGGATCGGCGTCAGCCCGGCGACCCTCAGCGCGATCGAGAACGGCAAGACCGGCGTCTCGGCCGCCCGGTTGATCGCGCTGGCCGAGGTGTTCGGCATCGCCGCGTCGGCCTTGCTCGGCGAACAGCGCACACCGGCCACCCACCACCCGAGGACCATCGATCCCGGGGGGCACGCACCGGATGCCTGGCGGGTGTTCCCGCCGCTCGCCATCGATCCCGTGCTCGCCGCGGCCATCGCCGCGTTCGTCGAGACCGGCTACCACGGCGCCACCATGCGCACGATCGCCCAGCGTGCCGGCATGAGTGTGCCGGGCGTGTACCACCACTACCGGGACAAACAGGATCTGCTGGTCCGGGCCCTCGACCTGACCATGGACGAGCTGCACCGGCGCGTCGGTGCCGCCCGCCGGGAGGCCGGGACCGCGCGGGAGCGGGTGGCGCGCGTGGTGGAGGCGCTCGCGCTGTTCCACACTCATCGCCGCGAGCTGGCCTTCATCGGCGCGAGCGAGATGCGCAGCCTGACACCGGCGAACCGGCGCCGGATCGCGGCCTCGCGCAACGAGATCCAGCATCTGCTCGACGCCGATATCGACAGCGCCCTCACCGAGGCGGGCCTGGCCACCGATCGTGCCCGCGCCGCCGGACGGGCGATCTCGACCATGTGTACGTCACTGCCACAATGGTTTCGGCTCGACGGCACGGCGACACCGGAGCAGATCGCCACCGACTACGCGGCCTTCGCACTCGGCATGCTCGGCATCGGGTAGGACTGAGGGCCGACGGCCGTTCCGGTGACGGCGCACCCGAATTACGGTGCGCGGCAACCGAAACGACCCGTCTACCGCGTGGCCGTCGCGTGACGCCGTACTGCCGGTGTGTGCGACCCGCCCCCAACTGTCCGGGGCGGGTCCTTCCCCACGCACCATGCGGCGCCGCCACGTCGCACGGCCCTCACCATGGTAGGCGCTAGGGCCCGCAGATCGAGGGAGGCGCACGGGAGCCGGGCGTGGATGTTGCGTCGTGGCGCGGTTTCTCAGGGCGCGACGGGTTCCGGACCGAGCGTGCGGAACCACGCGAGGTAGGCGGTGGTCCGCGCGCGCAGCGCGTCGGCGGGCCAGCCGGGCGGCCGGAGTTCGGCGGGCAGCACCGGGTCGGTGGTGAGGTGGTCGAGCCCGGCGCAGACTGCGGTGAATCTCGCTGTGGGATCGGTGGTTTCGATGGCGGCCAGGAGCCGGGTGGCGCGCTCGGCCCAGTCGGTGAGCGGCCACAACCGGCCGGTCAGCCGGACCGGGTCGTCGACCGGGTGGGTGCGCAGGCGGTGGACGGCGTCGTCGAACCCGGCCGGCCAGGGCCGGTCGAGGTTGGCCGGGCGCATCCAGACGCCCTCACGCAACTCGGCCATGCGCAGCGACAGCAACGCCGCGCGCAGGGCGGCGCGATCGGCGGCGGGGCGGCCGGTCGCGGTGACGACGACCTGGTCCCAGTCCCCCGACCACGGCCGGGTGATCGGCGCGACGAGTTCGCCGCGCCGGGCGCGCAGGGCCGGAACGAGGGTGTAGGCGCGCTGTTCGCGCACCAGATCACCGGCGGCGACCATCCGGGAGACGGCCACCCGCACGGTGGGCTCGGGATAGCCGATGGCGGTGGTGGCGGCACAGATCTCGCGGGCGGTCATCGTGGGGGAATCGGCGGCGATGAGGATGCGGACCAGCGCCGAGCGCGCCGACACCGGGCGGATGTCGACATCGGAGCCGGTCACAGCGGTCTGCACGAGCCCGAGTCTACATATTTCACTATTGCCACAGTTGTTCTTCATCTGTAACGTCCTGGTGCACAGCCGCCTCGCGGCGCCGTCGACGACAAGGAGTCTCCATGGCCACCCCGTTCCCGCTGGCCGGACGCACGATGATCATGTCCGGTGGTAGCCGCGGTATCGGCCTGGCGATCGCGGTCGCCGCCGCGCGCCAGGGCGCCAATATCGTGCTGCTGGCCAAGACCGATGTGCCCGACCCGCGCCTGCCCGGCACCATCCACACCGCGGCCGCCGAGATCGAGGCGGCGGGCGGCCAGGCGCTCGCCGTGGTCGGCGACGTCCGCGACGAAGCCTCGGTGGCGAACGCGGTGGCCAAGGCGGTGGAACGCTTCGGCGGAATCGACTACTGCGTCAACAACGCCTCGGCGATCGCGCTCGCCCCGACCGAGGAACTGCCGATCAAACGCTTCGATCTCATGCAGCAGATCCAGTTGCGCGGCACCTATCTGCTCTCCTCGGCCTGCCTGCCGCACCTGCGCGCCAGCGAGAACGCGCACATCCTGAGCCTGTCGCCGCCGTTGAACCTCACTCCCAAATGGCTCGGTTCCTACCCGGCCTACATGCTCGCCAAGTACGGCATGTCCCTGCTGACGCTGGGCTGGGCCGCCGAGTACGCCGAGCACGGCGTCGCGGCCAACTGCCTGTGGCCCGAGACGCTGATCGCGACCGCCGCGGTGCAGAACCTGCTCGGCGGCGACGACGCGATCGCCAAGGCCCGCACACCGCAGATCGTGGCCGACGCGGCCGTGGCGATCCTCGGCAAGGACGCGCGCACCACCACCGGCAACACCTTCCTCGATGTCGAGGTGCTGCGCGCCGAGGGCATCACCGATCTGTCGGCCTACGGCGGCGCGGGCGAACTCGAGTACGACATCTTCGTCGACCCGCCGCAGGACTGAGCCGCTCACAGGTCGATGACGACCTTGATGTCGGTGTGATCACCCGGATCGAAGGCTTCCAGGGCCCGCTCGAGCGGCAGGCGCCGGGTGATCAGCCGGGTCAGCCAGGTGGCGTCGGCCTTCGCCAGCGCGGCGGCGGCGAGTTCGTAGTGGTGGCGGTTGGCGTTGACCGAGCCGAAGACCAGCGCGTTGTCCAGCACGATATTGCGGTTCAGGCCGCCGATATCGACCTCGGTGTCGGTGCCGGGGGTGGACACCCCGGTCAGGCACACGATCACGCCGGGGTTGTTCACCTCCATCGCCGCCAGGGCGACCGCGGGCGCTCCCGTCGCCTCGATGACCACATCCGGGTCGATCTCGTCGGCCACCTCCGCGGCCGAGCCGGTGTGGAAGGTGCCGCCGAGATCGGCGACCAGCCCCGGTTTCGGGCCCTGGTCGGAGCGGTCGAGCACATGTACGTCCAGGCCGCGCTGGGCGCCGAGCAGCGCCGCCAGCAAGCCGATCGGCCCGGCGCCGGTGACCAGCACCGATTTCGGTTCGAACCAGGCCCGATTGTTGATCCGCTCGATCTGGTCCCAGGCCTTGGCGACCACTGTCGTCGGTTCCATCAGCACCCCGACTTCGGCCAGCGCCGGATCGAGTTTGACGGTGTAGTCGGCCAGGACCGACCAGGACGTCGACCCGTAGCCGTCGATCTCCTTGATCCCGCGCTCGACGTAGTCGCCGTTGCGGCACATGTCGAACTGGCCGCGCGCGCAGGCACCGCACGGCACCGGGTCCGGCCTGCGCACGATGCCGACGACGAGATCGCCGGGAGCGAAACCACTTCCGTCGGGCGCGGTGCGCACCCGGCCCAGTGATTCGTGCCCGAGGACAAGGCGGTCCTTGCCGGGCGGCGCCCAGCCGTAGAGACCGCCGGCGATCTCGCGGTCGGTCCCGCAGATCCCCAGCGCTACACCGTCGACGAGAAGCTCGCCGGGCCCGGCGACCGGGTCGGGCACGTCCTCCACCTTCAGTGATCCGGCCTGGTTCGGCATCACCGTCAACGCACGCATGTCGTCTCCTTGTCGCCCGCCTGCTCGAACACCTCAACTCTCCGCCGCCACACTGATCCGATCCAGCGACACGCCCTTGGTCTCGGACACCCGCCGGGAGCAGAACAGCAGCGCGACCACCCCGTCCGGGCATCGAATCGTGACCAGGTCCGTCCTTTTTGTCTGGTTACAGTGGAAGGTGTGCAGATCGACGTGACGCCACTGCCCGGCGTGGGGGTACGCAAGGATTTCTCGGTGCGCAAGAGCGGGCGGCGGATCGGCATCATCGAGCGCCGTGACGGCACCATCGAGCTGATCGTCGGCAGACCGGGGAACCCGGAGGTCACCGATCAGATCGCGCTGTCGGCGGAGGAGGCCTCGGCACTGGCCAGCCTGCTGGGCGCGCCGCAGGTGGTCGCCCAGCTCGAGGCCGAACATCGTGAATTCGACGGCGTGCACACCCGGCAGTTCCCCGTCGCGGCCGGCTCCCCTTTCGACGGCCGCCCGCTCGGCGAGACCCGCCTGCGCACGCGCACCAAGGCCTCGATCGTCGCGGCGATGCGCACCGGCGCGGTGATCGCGTCACCGGGACCGGAATTCCTGATCACCGCGGGTGACGTGCTGATCGTGGTCGGCTCGGCCGAGGGCCTCGCGGCCGCCGCGCGAATTCTGCACGACGGCTGAGCCTTCCGGGCGCTATCGGTGGTGCGACGACCAGACGGCGACCGCGCTCCACTGCACCAGGCGCGCGGCGGCGGCCACATAGAAGGCATAGGCCATCAGCACGAATACAGCCCCGTAATTTCCTGCCCAGTCCCCCAGACGGAGCAGTGCGACCACGCCGAGTCCGAGCAGGACCAGGCCGAGGATCAGGCCGGGCATGGCCAGCGGAGCGAGTGAGGAATCCGCGACACGGCGGTCGCGATCGGTAACTGACAGATTGCTGTCTGGTTCGAAGTAGATGCTGCTCATAACCATCAGGCCCCTTCCGGATCACCACCCCGGCACAGCAGGTCGGCGATCCCTCCTGGATCTTGCGGTCCGTTCGTGACGAAAGGTCGTCTTCGACCCTCTGGAGATCACAAACGGTTAACGTTCAGCTATTACGAGCGTGCCAGCTCTTCAGCAGAATAACAGTTCTTGTGATCTCCATCACATAGAACACCTGTGCGACACAACTCGGTAACGCACGACGCTTCGGCCAGGAACACCACCCGGAACTGGTCAAACCTCGCAGCAACTGGACGCTTGCTCGAGAATTCGACACGGATGTGATTTATCGAACCGTTATGGCCCCTGACGTGCGCAAACGCGTTACCGACGCCACAACCCGCACCGGAACACCGCCCGGCCCCGCCCCTTCGACGGCGGCATAGACCGCACACCCGAACTCGGAACCGGTACGCGCCGAACCGATTTCGCGCCGCGAACGGCAGCGAAACCGTGCCGACACACCGAAGTTCTCCTACGATGGGCGGCGACATGAACCAGCAGATCAGGAGAGGTCGACGATGACCGACGGCGCGAATGTGATCGACCAGTCCCAGCCGAGCATCGCCCGGGTCTACGACTACATACTCGGCGGCAAGGACAACTACGAGGTCGACCGCGCGGTCGGCGACCACTTCAAGAACAACCTGCCCGGCTCGGTGGCCATCGCGTTCACCAACCGCCAGGCCCTCACCCGCGCCGTGCGCGAGATGGCCGAGGCCGGGATGACCCAGTTCCTCGACTTCGGCTCGGGCCTGCCCACCGCCGACAACGTGCACCAGGTCTCGCAGGCGGTGAACCCCGACATCCGGGTGGTCTACATCGACAACGACCCGATCGTGCTGGCGCACGGGCGCGCGCTGCTGGCGACCAACGAGAACACCACCGTCATCCAGGCCGACGTGCGTGATTCCCTCGCGATCCGGGAGCACCCCGAGGTCAACCGGCTGATCGACTTCGACAAGCCGGTCGCGGTGATCTTCAGCGCGATCCTGCACCACCTCAACGACGACGAGAACCCCAAGGCCGTCGTCGACTACTGGGCCGGCCAGATCCCCGCGGGCAGCCAGGTGTTCATCTCGCATTTCCGCTCGGGTGACAATGCCGAGACCATCGAGGCCGAGGGCAAACTGCAATCGACCTTCGGTCGCGGCCGCTGGCGCACCGACGCGGAGATCATCGACCTCTTCGGCGACCTCGAGATCCAGGAACCGGGTGTCGTCCCGGCCGCGCGCTGGCACCTGCAGGCGGCGGAAACCGCCCAGATCGGCTCGGCCGAGCGGGAACTGTCGGTCTGGGAGGAACTCATGACCGCTGCCATCGCCATCAAGCGGTAAGCGGTTCGTCCGGGGCCGGAAAACCGGGAAAATTTCCGGTCCCGACATTTTTGCATTCGTCTGGGCGAATGCGTCACGGTCGACTATCGTCCATCTTGCTTTTTTCGATGCCGCTGGATCGTTCGTGTCGCTTCGCCGAATCACGTGCCGCGTGAGATCCACGCCTCGTGCGTCGGCGACCCTCATCAGACGAAGGACGCCGGTCACCATGCCCGCACCCGTTATCCTCGATGGCCGCATCGTACGGCTGGAACCGCTTGCACCCCATCATGTTCCCGGTCTGGTCGCCGCGGCGGCCGCGCTCGACGGACAGGCCGGGTTCACCCTCGTCCCGCACGGTGAACAGGAGGCGCGCACCTATGTCTTCCAGGCCGAAGCCGCCCAGTTGGCGGGGAGCGCGCTGGCCTTCGCGATCGTCACCGGTGGCGACGACTGCGTGGTCGGGGCGACCCGTTTCACCCGGCTCGACTATTGGCAGGGCCCGCTGACCTGGCCGTTGTCGGCCGAGCCGATGGCCGCGCTGCCCGGCGGGGCGATCCCCGACGCGGTCGAGATCGGCAACACCTGGCTGATTCCCGCGGTTCGCGGCGGGCGGGTGAACCTCGAGTCCAAGCTGCTGCTGCTCACCCACGCCTTCGAGAGCTGGGGTGTGCGCCGGGTGACGCTGCGCGCGGACGCGCGCAATCAGCGGTCCCGTGCGGCGATCGAGCGGCTCGGCGCGGTGAGTGACGGTGTGCGCCGGGCACATTCGCGCGGACTCGACGGCGCGGTGCGCGACACCGCGTTCTACTCGATCCTGCACGACGAGTGGGCCGGGGTGCGCTCGCGCATCCTCGACCAGCTCGCCGCGCGGGCCGCCCACGCCCCGCTCATCCCGCCGACCGCGGAGTCGTTGCGGCCCTTGGCCTATCGTCGCTGAGCCGGTCAGCGCCGGGTGGACTCGATCCGCTCGGCGACGATCTCGGCGATCTCGGCCGGGCGTTCCTCGGGCAGCCAGTGCGAGGCGCCCTCCAACACGACCAGCCGGTAGTCACCGCGCACGTACCGTTCGGCGAGTTCGGCGCCGCGGCGGCCCAGCGCGGAGTCTCCGGTGCTCCAGACATGGGTCACCGGTGCGTCGATCCGGCCGGTCGGTGCGCCGGTGCCGGCGAAAGGCAAGGCGCGGTACCAGTTCAGGCCACCGGTCAGCGCGCCGCCGTCGATGATCTCCGCGCGCACGCGGTCGATCGCCGTGGGTGACATCCCGGTCGAGGCCAGCGACCGTTCCAGCAGCGCCGGGCGGGAGCGCAGCAGCCGTTCCGGCAGCACGGGCAGCTGGAACAGCGCCATGTAGTACGAGCGCAGCAGCTGGTCGCTGGTCACCAGCGACCGCAGGAACGCGCCGGGGTGCGGCACCGACAGGGTGACCAGCGAGGCGACCAGGTCGGGCCGGGCCGCCGCCACCGCCCACCCGACCATGGCACCCCAGTCGTGGCCGACCAGGTGCACCGGGCCCCGGTCGATCGTCTCGATCAGCGCGGCCACGTCGCCGACCAGTTCCGGGATGCGATAGGCGCGCCGTCCCCGCGGGCGTGCGCCCGGGGAGTAGCCGCGCTGATTCGGGGCCACGACGCGATAGCCGCGCGCGGCGAGCAGTTCGGCCAGCTCGGTGAGCGAGGTCGCGGTCTGCGGAAAACCGTGCAGGGCAACGACGACGGGGCCGTCGAGGGGACCCGAGTCGACCACGTCGAACTCGAGTCCGGCCCGGGTGTAGGAGGTCAGACGGGTTCCCACAGAGTCCTCCGATCGTCGCGGGGTCCACGCTACGCCTATCGGCCGGTACCGCCGTGTACGACGGCGACCTCGGTCCCACCCAGGTCGAACGCGCGATGCAGCACCTGCACGGCGTGGTCGAGATCGGTGTCACGGACCAGGACCGATATGCGGATCTGCGAGGTGGCGATGAGATCGAGGTTGATCCCCGCGGCGGCCAGCGTCTCGCAGAAGGTCGCGGTGACGCCGGGGTGGGTCTTCATGCCCGCGCCGATCAGCGACACCTTGCCCACCCGGTCGTCGTAACGCACGTCGGCGAAACCGATCTCGGCCCGGCGCGACCGCAGCAGCGCGACCGCGCGGGCGCCGTCGGCGGCGGGCAGGGTGAAGGTGATGTCGGTGCGGCCGGTGCCGGTGTTCTGGACCACCATGTCGATGCCGATCTCGGCGTCGGCGACCGCGCGGAACACCTTGGCCGCGTAGCCGGGCTCGTCGGGCAGGCCGACCACGGTCACCTTGGCCTCGTTGCGGTCGTGCGCGACGCCGGTGAGGACGGCCTGCTCGGCGGGGATGTCGGCCATCGAACCGAAGACGGTGGTGCCGATCCGGTCGGTGTAGGACGAGCGCACGTGCACCGGAACCTGGTAGCGGCGCGCGTATTCCACGCACCGCAGCATCAGCACCTTGGACCCGCAGGCCGCCATCTCCAGCATCTCCTCGTAGGAGATCTGGTCGAGTTTCTGCGCGTCGGCGACGATGCGCGGGTCGGCGGTGAACACGCCGTCGACATCGGTGTAGATCTCGCAGACATCGGCGTGCAGCGCCGCGGCCAGGGCGACGGCGGTGGTGTCGGATCCGCCGCGGCCCAGCGTGGTGACATCACGGCTGTCCTGGCTGACGCCTTGGAACCCGGCGACCAGCACGATCTCGCCGTCGTCGAGCGCGCGGCGCACCCGGCCCGGATCGACTTCGATGATCTTGGCGTTGCCGTGCGCGCCGGTGGTGATGACGCCGGCCTGCGAGCCGGTCAGCGATCTGGCGTCCGCGCCCAGCGCGTGAATCGCCATGGCCACCAGGGCATTCGAGATGCGCTCGCCGGAGGTGAGCAGCATGTCCATCTCCCGGGGTGGCGGTGCGGGCGACACCTGGCCCGCCAGGTCGAGCAGATCGTCGGTGGTGTCGCCCATCGCCGAGCACACCACGACCACGTCGTTGCCCTGCTTCCTGGTCTCCACGATCCGCTCGGCGACCCGGCGGATCCGCTCGGCCGTGGCGACCGATGAGCCGCCGAATTTCTGTACCACCAGGGCCATTGGCGTTCCTCTCCCCTGCTCGCCCGCACGCGATCCGCGGGTGACCCTTCCGAGTATCCAGGGATTCCCGGCCGATCGGGGCGATTGGTACGTGAAAACGACTGCCGCCGAAGAGATTCGACCGGGATACTGACGGTCCGGGGGTGGCGCGTGTCGCGGGCGGTCCCCGATCTCGGCACCTTCTCGGCGGTTAGGCGATTTCCATGACCACGCTTGCATTCGACCCTGCCCGTTCCCCCCTCGCGGTCGCCGTGCTCGGCACGGGGACACTGGCAGCGGAGGTCACCCGGATACTCCACGAAACCGGCGCCGACCTTGGGGAACGCATCGGTGCCCGGGTAGTGGTGCGGGAATCGCCGGGCGATCTGCTGGTCGACGCGAGCGAGTCCGCGACGGCGATCACGCCGGTGCTCGCGGCGTTGCGGGCCGGTCGTTCGGTGGTCACCGGTAATGCGGCGCTGATCGCCGAACACGGTCATCTGCTCACCGCGGCGGCCGAAGAACACGGCGCCGACTTGTATTTCGAGGCCGCGGTGGCGGGCGGTGTTCCGGTGGTGCGCCCGCTGACCCAGTCGCTGTCGGGTGATCGGGTGCGGCAGGTGCTCGGGGTGCTGCCCGATCGGCGCTCGGCGGTGGCCCAGGCGGCGATCCTGGCGACGCTGGCCTTCCACACGCGGGTGGAGCCCGGCGACGTGGCCTTCGAGGAATTCGGTGCGGCGGCCGCGCACGACTTGACGGCCGCGGAGTCCCTGTCGTTGCGGCTGCGCATGCTCACCGTCTGTTCCCGGGTCAGCGAAGGCCCGGAACTCGGCGGCAAGGAGCGCATTTCGGTGCGTGTCTCGCCGGCGCTGCTCCCCGCCGATCATCCACTGACCCAACTGGATTCCGCGCTCGGTGCCGTGTCGGTGGCCGCCGACGGTGCCGGGCAGTTGATGTTCTCCGGCAGTGGCGATCCCTCGGCCACGGCGTCGGCCCTGCTCGGCGACCTGGTCACGGCCGCCCGCAACCGGGTGCACGGCGGCCGGGCACCCCGCGCGTCGTACTACGCCGAACTGCCCGTCGCCCCGCTCGGCGACACCCCCACCCGCTACTACCTGAACCTGCATGTCACCGACCACGCCGGCGCCCTCGCCCGGGTCGCGGCGGTGTTCGCCGACAACGGCGTCGGCATCGCGCGGGTCCGCCAGGAACTCCACGACACCGACGCCCATCTGATCGTGCTCACCCACCGCGCCAGGGAATCCGCGCTGGCCGACACCGTCGACGCACTCACCGAATCCTCCTGCGTCCGCGCGGTGACCACCCGGTGGCGAGTCGAGGGCACCGACGACTGACCCGCGCCGCCCGCCGACGGCTCCCTCGCCGACCATCTGCGCTGACCACCGAGGGCCGGGGCCCGGGTCGAGTAGCCAGGCCCCACACGGTCAGTCGCCGCGGCGCGCGTCGGTCGGTTCGTACCGGCCGGTGAAGTCGAGGATCCGCGGGGTGACCACCTTCGGGATCTCGTGGAACAGGCCGTGCCCGGAGTTCGGGAAGACGATCACCTCGCAGCGCGGCAGGTTGTCGCGCAGTCGCTGCTCGGCGATCGCCGTATCGACCACCAGCGACTTGCCGCCGAACATCGCCAGGGTCGGGGTGGTGATGGTGACCAGTCGCTCGTCGGTGAACATCTTCGGGTAGCCGATCGCGGGAACATATCCCAGCGCCGCCTTCACGCCGTCGAATTCCGCGTCGGTGAGCGTGACACCCGGATTGAGCCGGGCGTTCATCGACCGCAGGTTCTTGTCGGTCGGCCGGGCGCCGACCCGGATCATCATCCACAGCAGACTCCACTTGACCTTGGTCAAGGTGCCGCCGGGTTCGATGATGGTCAGACTGGCCAGGCGGTGCTGCTGCGTCGTGGCGATCGCCATCGCCTGCCACGCACCCTGTGAATAGCCGACCAGGTGCACCCGGTCGGCGCCGAGCCCGTCGAGTACCTCACCGAGCCAGGTACCGAACTTCGTCTCGTCGATCGGCTCGGTCTGCACGCTGAGACCGGGGACGCCGATCATCTCGGGCATGTGGACGACATGTTCTCGGGCGAAATCCTCGATCACATGGTTCCAGGCCAGACTGTTGGCGCCCAGCGAGTGCAGCAACACGATCGGGATACCCGTTCCCGCACCAGCCGTGCGCACCCGGGTGGTGCCGAAGGAGGTGGTGACGTCGACCGTGGTCGACGGAACCGGCATCGCCTTCTCCAGCTCACGGTAGTTCCTGACGTATTCCTCGCGCGCCTTGTCGCTCTTGAACCGTCCGATCTTGGCCATTTCCGCCCCGTTCCTCGTTGGTGATATCACCGTACCATAAAGATGGTATGGGCGTACCATCAAGGCTCGCCGGACAGCACGGAAACGAGGAGGAGCGGTGCCACGCTTGGCTGATCACGAGGAGCGACGCCGATCGATCACGGGGGCGACGCGGCGGGTCATCGCCCGCGGCGGGCTCGACGCGGCGACCTTCCAGTCGGTGGCCGCCGAGGCCGGGGTGTCGGTGCGGTCGGTGCAGTACTACTTCGGCAGCAAGCGGGAGTTCCTGCTCGCCACCCACCGCGCGGTGGTCGAGGATTCCGGGACGCGACTGCACCGGGCATTGGCCGAGCTCGGCCCGGCGGCCGGTCCCCGCGACATCGTGCGCGCCGTCCTGGTCGGGCTACTACCGCTCGACGAGCCGAGCCGCCAGAACGCGATCATCCTCGGCATCTTCCACGCCGCGACGCTGACCGGCCCCCATCTGGAGGCCGCCGACACCGCCTCGACCCCGAACTACATCGTCGAGGCGGTCGCGGCGCAGCTGCGCCGCCTGCGCGGCCCCGATGCCGACGAGGCGGTCATCCGCGCCGACGCCGAGGTGACCCTGCTCGCCGTCGCGGGACTGGCCCAGGGAATGCTCACCGACACCGGAATGGCTTCGCGCGCCACCGAACTCGTCGACCACCTGCTCCACCGGGTGCTACCGGGTGTGGGCCAGTGCTCCGCCCTTCAGGGCGGGGGCGAAGAGCCACCCGGGAGGCCCCCGGGGCTGAGCGTGCCCTAGACCCGACTGTTCTGTCGGACCCTTGGGATAGGCTCGAAATGTGCAGCTCCGGTACAACTTCCGCGTCTATCCGACGCCCGGCCAACGGATCGCGTTGGCGCGGGCGTTCGGGTGCGCGCGGGTGGTGTACAACGACGCGCTCGCGGCACGGATGGACGCGTACAGGTCCGGTGCGCCGCGTCTGTCGGCTGGTGAGTTGTCGAAGCGGTTGACCGAGTCGAAGAAGTCGCCGGAGCGTGCGTGGCTTGCCGAGGTGTCGTCGGTGGTGTTACAGCAAGCCCTCGCCGATCTCGATACCGCGTACCGCAATTTCTTTCAGTCGGTGACCGGGAAGCGGAAGGGTGCGCGGGTGGCGCCGCCGAGGTTTCGTTCCCGCAAGGACAATCGGCAGTCGATCCGGTTCACCCGCAACGCGCGTTTCGCGGTCACCGAGGGTGGGAAGCTGCGTTTACCGAAGATCGGGGATGTCGCGGTCCGTTGGTCGCGTGTACTGCCCTCGGACCCGTCGAGTGTGTCGGTGGTCAAGGATGCGGCGGGCCGTTATTTCGCGTCGTTCGTGGTCGAGGTGAACCCGGAGTCGTTGCCCGGCATCGACACCGAGGTGGGTATCGATCTGGGACTGGCGACGTTCGCGGTCTGCTCGGATGGCAAGACCATCACTTCCCCGAGGTTTCTGCGCCGCGCCGAACGCAAACTCCGCAAGGCGCAACAGGCCCTGTCCCGCAAGGACAAGGGCTCGAGGAATCGGGTCAAGGCGCGTGTCCGGGTCGCCAAGGCCCACGCGCAGGTGGCCGACACCCGCAAAGACTTCGCGCACAAGCATTCCACGGCGATCATCCGCGAGAACCAAGCGGTGTATGTCGAGGATTTGTGTGTGAAGGGTTTGGCGCGGACCAGGTTGGCGAAGTCGGTTCATGATGCCGGGTGGGGCATGTTCACCCGGATGTTGGAGGACAAATCCGCCCGGTATGGGCGCACCTTGGTCAAGGTGGATCGGTTCTTTCCGTCGTCGCGAATCTGTTCGGACTGCGGACGCGTGGACGGGCCGAAACCGTTGTCTGTCCGTACGTGGTCCTGCCCGTGCGGGGCGGTCCACGACCGTGATCTCAACGCTGCACGAAACATCCTCGCCGCCGGACGGGCGGAGAGGTTAAACGCTTGCGGAGGGCTGGTAAGTCCTGCCGCGTAGCGGGAGGCGCGTCCCGGTGAAACAGGAACCCACCGAGAGCGCCCGTGCGGGCGCTGGTAGGAATCCTCGGCCTTCAGCTTCAGGCCGGGGAGGACGTCAAAGACTGAACGCCACCGTGCGCAGGATCAGGACCGCGACGAAGACCACGGTGAAGGCCAGGTCGAGGGCTGACCCGCCGAGCCGGACCGGTGGCAGGAACCGGCGCACCGGCGCGATCACCGGCTCGGTCGCGGCGTGGACCACCGACCGGGCCTTGACGGCCCACGGCGGCAGCTTGCCCAGGATGTCCACCCAGTCCAGCACCATCCGGGCGAGCAGCAGCAACAGGAACACCGTCAGCAGGTAGCCGACCACGGTGCCGATGAGACTCATGACGCACTCCTTCGACAAGTCGCACATCGACGACCTCGTACCGGTATCAACGTGCCGGGCGGTGGCGGGGTGTCCGCCGCCGGTACTTCTCAGCCGATTATCAGCCGCTCGACCATGTGACACGCCGTAGCGGCCGTCAGTCGGGGTGTCCCGGAAACGCGGCGAGCCCCGGGCCGGGACCCGGGGCTCGCGTGGGGACGATCTACTTCTTGCGTTCCTTCTTCTCGCGCACGCGCACCGAGATGCGCACGGGCGAGCCGTCGAAGCCGAACTCCTCGCGCAGGCGGCGCTCCAGGAAGCGGCGGTAACCCGCCTCGAGGAAACCGGTGGTGAACAGCACGAACGTCGGCGGGCGGGTGCCTGCCTGGGTGGCGAACAGGACGCGGGGCTGGCGGCCGCCGCGCATCGGCGGCGGGGTGGCCGCGATGACTTCCTTGAGCCAGGTGTTGAGGCGGCCGGTGGAGATGCGCTTGTCCCAGGACTCGAGCGCGGTCTCCATCTGCGGCACCAGCTTCTGCACGGCGCGGCCGGTGTGCGCGGAGATGTTGACCCGCTGGGCCCACGGCACCCGCACCAGATCGCGGTCGATCTCGCGCTCGAGCATGTAGCGGCGGTCCTCGTCGACCAGATCCCACTTGTTGAACGCCAGCACCAGCGCGCGACCGGAGTCCGCGACCAGGCTGATCACCCGCAGGTCCTGCTCGGTGATCGGCACCGAGGCGTCGATCAGCATGATCGCGACCTCGGAGGCCTCCAGCGCCGACTTGGTGCGCAGCGAGGCGTAGAACTCGGTACCGGTGGCATTGGACACCTTGCGGCGCAGACCGGCGGTATCGACGAACTTCCAGGTCTTGCCGCCCAATTCGACCAGCGAGTCGACCGGATCGACGGTGGTGCCCGCGACATCGTGGACCACCGAACGCTCATCGCCGGACAGCTTGTTCAACAGGCTGGACTTGCCGACGTTCGGCTTGCCGACCAGCGCCACCCGGCGCGGTCCGGCGGCGCCGGTGCCCTCGCGCGGGGTCTCGGGCAACGCGGCGAGCACATCGTCGAGCAGGTCACCGGTGCCACGGCCGTGTGCGGCCGACACCATGCGCGGCTCACCCAGACCCAGCGACCACAGGCTCGCCGCCTCGATCTCGACCTTCTGATCGTCGACCTTGTTGGCCACCAGGATCACCGGGATCTTGGAGCGGCGCAGCTTGCGCACCGCGGCCTCGTCGGTCGCGGTGGCGCCGACGGTCGCGTCGACGACGAGCAGGATCGCGTCGGCGGTCGCCATCGCCACCTCGGCCTGGCGGGCCACATGCTGCTGCAGGCCCTTGGCGTCGGGTTCCCAGCCGCCGGTGTCCTGCACCAGGAACCGGCGCCCGGCCCAGCTCGCCTCGTAGGAAATACGGTCACGGGTGACGCCGGGAATGTCCTCCACGACGGCCTCACGACGGCCCAGAATGCGGTTCACCAGGGTCGACTTGCCCACGTTCGGGCGGCCGACCACAGCGACGGTGGGCATCGCGAGATGCTCGTCACCCTCGTGCTCGCCTTCGAAATCGGCGATCTCCCAGTCGGTTTCGTCGGACCAGACGCCGTCGCCGACCAGAACCTCTTCGTCGATCACCGCGAACCTCCTGTCGTGGCCGAAAGCTGCTGGGCCACCACGCGATAGAGCTCGTCGATGGTCTCATCCATCGTCAGGTCACTGGTGTCGACGAGCACCGCGTCGGCTGCGGGGCGCAACGGCGACACCGTGCGGGTGGAATCGAGGGTGTCGCGGCGCTGCACGTCGGCCAGTACGGCCGCGTAGTCGTCGCCGCGGCCCTCGCGGATGTTCTGGGCATTGCGCCGCTGCGCGCGCGCCTGGGCGGAGGCGGTGAGATAGATCTTGGCGTCGGCGCCGGTCAGCACGACGGTGCCGATATCGCGGCCCTCGACCACGATCCGCCCGGCCACCCCGGTGATCTCGCGTTGCAGGGCGACGAGCTGTTCACGCACCTGCGCCACCGCCGACACCGCCGAGACCGCCTTGGTGACCGCGTCGCCACGGATCTCGGCGGAGACGTCTTCGCCGTCGAGCTCGATCACCTCGTGGCCGGGATCGGTCCCGATCGACAGCGGCAGTGCCGCAACGGTTTCCGCGATCGCCACCGGGTCGGCCAGGTCGACGCCCGCGCGCAGCACGCACAGGGTCGCGACCCGGTACATGGCGCCGGTGTCGAGGTAGCGGGCGCCCAGGCGGGCGGCCAGCCGGCGCGACACACTGGACTTGCCGGTCCCCGACGGGCCGTCCATGGCGACGACGAGGGTGGCGTCGTTGGTCATCCGGTTGCCGGCGAAGTCCATCGGGAGATCCACTCCGTTCACAGCTGCACCGCCTCGTAGAGTTTGCCGATCTCGTCGCGGCCGAGCACCCGCAGCGTGCCGGGGCGCTGGTCACCCAGCGCGACCGGGCCGAGGTGGGTGCGCACCAGGCGGATCACCGGGTGGCCGACCTCGTCGAGCAGCCTACGCACGATGTGCTTGCGGCCCTCGTGCAACACGAGCTTGACCAGCGAACGGCCCTCGTGCGCCTCCAGCAGGACGAACTTGTCGACCTTGGCCGGGCCGTCCTCGAGCTCGACGCCGTCGCGCAGGCGCTTGTTGATCAGGCGGTAGTTCACCTCGCCGTTGACGGTGGCCAGGTAGGTCTTGGGCACCTCGTAGGACGGGTGCATCAGCCGGTGCGCCATCTCGCCGTCGTTGGTCAGCAGCAGCAGACCCTCGGTGTCGGCGTCGAGCCGGCCGACATGGAAAAGGCGCTGACCGGCCGCGATCCGCTCGGCGACGATATCGCCGACGCACGGCCGGCCCAGATCGTCGGACATGGTGGACTGCCAGCCCTTGGGCTTGTTCAGCACCAGGTGCACCAGTTCGTCGCGCACGACGACGCGAGTGCCGTCGACCCGCACGACCGCGTTCTCCGGATCGACCCGAAGACCCTGCTCGCGCACGATCTTGCCGTCGACCTCGACGCGGCCCGCGGCGATCATGTCCTCGGCCGCGCGACGCGAGGCCACCCCGGCCTTGGCGAGCACCTTCTGCAGCCGTTCGCCCTCGCCCCAGGGCAGCTTCTTCGGGCCCTCGGCGTTGTCGGCGTGCTGGTGCCGGGCCGGCTTGGCGTTGTTCAGGATCGTCGGCGCGACGACCTTGCGCTGCGGCTTGGGATTCTTGGTCTTGCGGACGGGCGCCTGCGAGGTCGCCGGGCGGGCGGTGCCGCCTGCCCGCTGGCCGCCGCGCGCCGGGCTGCCTGCCGAGCCGGAGCTGCGCTGGTACCCGCCCTCACCCGCACGCTGGTAGCCGCCGCGGCGGTCGTCGCCGCCACGCTGGTAACCGCCGCGACGATCGTCGCCGCCACGCTCGTAGCCGCCTGCGGAACCACCGCGTCGATCGTCGGTCGCGCCGCGCTGATAGCCGCGTCCCGCCGATCCGCGCCGGTCGTCGGTGCCGCCACGGGTGAACCCACCCGAGGCGGGGCGGCGGCCGCTCGACTCACCGCGCTCGTAGCCGCCGGTGCCGCGGCGGCCGCCCGCGTCGTTGCGGCTGCCCGACTGCCCGGTGCGCGCGGTGCCGCCGCGGGTTCCCGCGGTCCGGGGCGCGCCGCTACGGGGCTGGTCGCTGCGTTTTCTTCGATCCGGTGTGCCATCTCGGCGAGCGGAATTATTCATCTGTCCTGTCAATCGTCGGTGCCGAGGTCCATGTCGGACTCGGCGGGTTTTTTCAGCCTGGTGAACCGGGGATCGGTTTCCAGGCTCTCGCTGATCTCGTCGATCAGGTCGACGCCGGGAAGCAGCGGCGCCAGCGGAGGCAGGTCGCCCAGTGAGGCGAGCCCGATCCGTTCGAGGAACAACTCGGTGGTGCGGTACAGCGTGCCGTTGGTCTCCGGGTCCTGACCCGCTTCCGCGATCAAGCCCCTTGCCAGCAGCGTGCGCATCACTCCGTCGACGTTCACCCCGCGAACCGCGCTGACCCTGGTCCGGGTCACCGGCTGGCGGTAGGCGACCACCGCCAAGGTTTCCAAGGCGGCCCGGGTCAGCTTCGTCCGGGCCCCGTCGAGCAGTACCCGCTCGACATAGGGCGCGTACTCCTGTCGAGTATAGAAGCGCCACCCGTCACCGACGAAACGCAGGTCGATGCCGCTGCCCCGCGCGGACAGCTCCGCCGACATCGCACGCAACGTCGCCTCGATCCGTTCCGCGGTGTCGTCCAGGGCCGCTGCCAGCTGTTCTGCCGGTGCGGGGGCGTCGACGACGAGCAGCATGGCCTCGAGCGCCGACCGCAGTTCTTGCTCATCGAGCGGCTCCGAGGTGAAATCCGACACTGTCTCGGTCATGTGTGCCTCCTCGGCTGATCGCGAACTCTCGGCGGTTCCGCCGGGCTCGACCCGATCATCCATAGTCCTCGTCGAAGGTGAGTGCCGCCGCCTCGGTATCGGGGTCGAGCTCGCCGAGCCAGCTCACCGCCAGCGGGCCGAGCGGATCGGGCTGGTCGAAGGCGATGGTCTTGCCGCGGTACAGCTCGAGCAACGCCAGGAACCGGGCGACGATCTCCACCGGGACCGTGCAGTCGGCCACGATCTCGGCGAAGGTGGTCCAGCCACCCGGCCCGCGCTCCTTGAGCAACGCCAGCACCAGTTCGGCCTGCTCGGCCACCGAGATGGTGTGCTGGTGCAGATGCCCGAGCCCGACCTCGGCGATCGGACGGGGCCGGAAGGCGGCAGCCGCGATCTCGGCGAAGGCGGCGATGTCCACGCCCAGGGTCACCTCGGGCAGCAGGCCCTCGAACTGTTCCTCGAGCGCGACCGAACGCGGGTACCGGCGCAGCGCGGCGGCCTCCAGCTCACCGAGCAGTTCGGCGACCTGTTTGAACGCGCGATACTGCAGCAGCCGGGCGAACAGCAGATCGCGCGCGTCCAGGAGTTCCAGATCGTCGGCGTCGGTCATCTCGCCCGAGGGCAGCAGCCGGGCCGCCTTCAGGTCGAGCAGGGTGGCGGCGACGACCAGGAACTCGGTGGTCTGGTCGAGGATCTTGTCCGCGCGCAGCTTGGTGTTCTCGGCGAGCTCGGCGGTGAGCGCCTTGGTGTAGGCGATGAATTCGTCGGTGACCTGGTGCAGCGCCACCTCGGTGACATCGAGTTTGCGCGAGCTGATCAGCGTGAGCAGCAGATCGAACGGCCCCTCGAAGTTCGTCAGCCGCAAATGGAACACAGTGTTGTCGGCGGCCGGGGCAGGGTCTTCGGGTACTGCGGGAACCGCGGGTGAAGCGTCGATCACCGGCCCGACCGGTGGATGACTTCACGTGCCATGGCCCGATACGATTCCGCGCCCGCGGATTTCGGCGACCAGGTGGTGATCGGTTCGCCCGCCACGCTGGCGTCGGGGAAGCGCACGGTGCGCGAGATGGCGGTGTCGTAGACCAGCTCGCCGAACACCTCGACCACCCGCGACATGACCTGGCGCGAATGCAGCAGGCGCGCATCGAACATGGTGACCACGATGCCGTAGAGGCTCAGGCGCGGGTTGAGCCGGTCGCGTACCTTCTCGACGGTGTCGTTGAGCAGCGCGAGACCGCGCAGCGAGAAGTACTCGCATTCCATCGGAATGATGACGCCGTCCGAGCAGGCCAGCGCGTTGACGGTGAGCAGGCCCAGCGACGGCTGGCAGTCGATGAGGATGTAGTCGTAGCGATCGCGCACACCGGCCAGTGCCCGGCCCAGCGACTGCTCGCGGCCGACCTCGTTGACCAGCTGGATCTCGGCCGCGGAGAGATCGATATTGCTGGGTAACAGGTCCATGCCGTCGATCTTGGTGGTCTGCAACACATCGTCGACGGTGGCCTTCCCGCCGATGAGCAGGTTGTGCACGGTGAGATCGAGATCGTGATGGGCGACGCCCAGTCCGGCCGAGAGTGCGCCCTGCGGGTCGAGGTCGACCAGCAGCACGCGCCGGCCGTATTCGGCCAGGGCCGCACCGAGATTGATGGTCGAGGTGGTCTTACCCACGCCGCCCTTCTGGTTGCACATGGCCACGACCAGTGCGTCGCCGTGATTCTGCACGCGCGGCGGCTCGGGTACCAGTCGCAGCGGGCGCCCGGTCGGGCCCATCTCGACGGCCTCGGCGACCTCGTCCGGTCCACCGTCCCACGGTGTTTCCGCTGTCGTCACGATCCGCTGCTCCTTATACGTATTCCTGCCGGTAACCCCTGTCGAGGGTAGCGAGACCGATTCGGGCCCGGACTCGCTTTCGTACGGTCCAGCTCTGGGGGTAGACGCTACCGCTCGGACCGGTGAGGTACAGCATGGCAACGCCGGGCGTGTTCGCACGATACCCGCTGGAAGCCGACCCGTGCCGACGGTTCAGGTGGCGCGGGGGTGCGCGGTGGCCCAGACCTCGCGCAATGTGCTCACCGTGACCAGGGTGTAGATCTGGGTGGTGGTCACCGAGGCGTGCCCGAGCAGCTCCTGCACGACGCGCACATCGGCGCCGCCGTCGAGCAGATGCGTGGCGAAACAGTGGCGCAGGGTGTGCGGCGAGACCGCGGCGGTGATGCCCGCGCGTTCGGCCGCGGTCTGCAAGACCTGCCAGGCGCTCTGCCGGGACAACCGGCCGCCGCGCGCGTTCAGGAAAAGGGCGCCCGCGCAGCCCTTTCCACTCGCCGCGAGGGTGGGACGGCCGCGGACCAGGTAGGCGTCGACGGCGGCCAGCGCCGGTCGGCCGACCGGGACGAGCCGCTGCTTGCCGCCTTTGCCGTGCAGTACGACACAGCGTTGCCCGGCGTCGATGTCGTCCACGTCGAGCCCGACCATCTCCGAGATCCGCGCCCCGGTGGAGTACAGCAGTTCCAGCAGCGCGCGATCACGCAGGCCGCGCGGCCCACTGTCGGCCTCGCTCTCCCCACCCGCGGCTTCCAGCAATCGCAGGACCTGGTCGTAGGGCAGTGCTTTGGGCAGCCGCCTGCCGGGCGCGGGCGGCTTCACCGCATGCGCCACATCGGTGTCGGTGATGCCCTCGGCCGCGGCGAACCGGTGCAGACCACGCACCGCGATCAGGGCCCTGGCCACCGACCCCGCCGCCAGCGGCGGATGATCCGCCCCACCCGAACGCAGCGCCATGGTGAACTCGGCGACATCACCCTGGACGACCGCGGTCAGGCTCGCGATCCCGCGCTGGTCCAGAAAACGCTGGTAGCGGGCCAGATCCCGGCGATAGGCGCCGAGCGTGTTGCGCGCGGCACCGCGCTCGACCGCCAGATGGTCGAGGTAGGTGTCGATCTCGCGCGCCAGCACGCCCGGCTAGCCCCCGCCGACCGCGACCGCCGAGGACCCGCTCACGCGTCGCTACCGGAAGCCGCCGCCCGCGCCTCGTCGGCCTTGCGGCGCAGGAACGCCGTCGGCTGACCCGGCCACGGCGCGTCGGCGGACCGCAACGGCACCCCGCTCGCCTGGGCCGCCGCGAACGCGAGCACACCGGCCACCGCCGTCGCGTTCACGATCTCACCGGCCAGCGCCGCCCGCACGGCCTCGGCGACCGGCATCCGCACCAGCTCCAGATCGGCTTCCTCGTGTTCGGGGTCGGGCCGGTCGGTCGGCGTCAGGCCGGTCGCGACGAACACCCGTAGTGCCTCGTCGGTGAAACCCGGCGACAGCGCCACATCCACCAGCACCGACCACGACACGGCGGCCAGGCCCGTCTCCTCGGCCAGCTCGCGCTGCGCCGCGGTGAGCGGGTCCTCGCCGTCGATGTCGAGCAGCCCGGCGGGCAGCTCCAGCAGCCGGGTGCCGATCGGATGGCGGTACTGGCGGATCAGCACGATGTCGCCGTCGTCGTCGAGCGCGAGCACCGCGACCGCGCCGTGGTGCTCGACGACCTCCCGCTCGGCGATCCGCCCACCCGGCATCGCGACCTGATCCTGGCGCAGGGCCAGGATCGCGCCGCTGTAGAGCACCCGGCTGGCGACCGTCTCGAAATCGTGACTACCGGGCGCGCTCATGCTGGCCTCTCTCAGTGGTCCGCGGCCTGCTCCGCGAGCTCTTCCTCGGGGAAGTCTACGGGAAGGCGTTCGGCCAGTTTGTATTTCAATGCCGCGTTGATCAGCGCCGCGAACAGCGGATGCGGCCGGGTCGGGCGGCTCTTGAGCTCGGGGTGCGCCTGGGTGGCGACGAAGAACGGATGCACCGAGGCCGGGTACTCGACGAACTCCACCAGGTGGCCGTCGGGCGAGGTACCCGAGAAGACCAGACCGCTCTTGGCGATGGCCTCACGGTAGGCGTTGTTCACCTCGAACCGATGCCGGTGCCGCTCGGAGACCTGCTCGGAACCGTACGCCTGCGCGACGACCGAACCCTTCTGCAACGTGGCCGGGTAGGCGCCCAGCCGCATGGTGCCGCCCAGATCGGCCTCGCCGGCGACGACGTCCTCCTGATCGGCCATGGTCGAGATCACCGGGTTCTTCGTGTCGGGCTCGAACTCGGCCGAATTGGCGTCATCGATGCCGACCGAACGCGCCGCCTCGATCACCACACACTGCAGGCCCAGGCACAGACCCAGCAGCGGGATACCCCGATGCCGGGCGTAGCCGATCGCGCCGAGTTTGCCCTCGATACCGCGGATACCGAAACCACCGGGGATCAGCACCGCGTCGACATCACGCAGCGCAGCCTGCGCGCCCGCCTCGGTCTCGCACTCGTCCGAGGGCACCCAGCGGATATTCACCTTCGACCGGTGCGCGAAACCACCGGCACGCAGCGCCTCGGTCACCGACAGGTAGGCGTCGGGCAGGTCGACATACTTGCCGACCAGCGCCACCTCGACGGTCTCACGCGGGGAATGCACGCGGTCGAGCAGGTCACCCCACACAGCCCAGTCCACATCACGGAACGGCAGGCCCAGCTTGCGCACCACATAGGCGTCGAGGCCTTCGCTGTGCAGCACCTTCGGGATGTCGTAGATCGACGGCGCGTCGGGCGTGGAGATGCAGGCCTCCACATCGACATCGCACATCAGCGCGATCTTGTTCTTGAGCCCCTGCGGCACCTCACGGTCACAGCGCAGGATCAGCGCGTCGGGCTGGATACCGATATTGCGCAGCGCGGCCACCGAATGCTGCGTCGGCTTGGTCTTGAGCTCCCCCGACGGCGCCAGATACGGCACCAGCGACACATGCAGGAAGAACACATTGTCGCGGCCCACATCGTGGCGGATCTGCCGCGCCGCCTCGAGGAACGGCTGCGACTCGATGTCGCCGACGGTGCCACCGATCTCGGTGATCACCACATCGGGCACCTGCCCCTCGAGATCGGGACCCTGCATCGCCATGATGCGGTTCTTGATCTCGTCGGTGATGTGCGGGATCACCTGGACGGTGTCGCCCAGATACTCACCGCGCCGCTCCTTCGCGATCACCGTCGAATAGATCTGACCGGTGGTCACGTTCGCGTCCTTGGACAGGTCACGATCGAGGAAGCGCTCGTAGTGGCCCACATCCAGATCGGTCTCGGCACCGTCCTCGGTGACGAACACCTCGCCGTGCTGGAAGGGGTTCATGGTTCCCGGATCGACGTTCAGATACGGGTCGAGCTTCTGCATCGTCACCCGCATACCGCGCGCGGTCAGCAACTGACCGAGGCTGGAGGCGGTGAGACCCTTACCCAAAGAGGAGGCGACGCCACCGCTCACGAAGATGTGCTTGGTGGCATTTCGAGCCTGATTCCGTGTTTGACCCACGGAACTCCAGAGTAGCAGCGGTCCGCCTCTCCGCGTATTTTGCCGGTCGTTTGCGACGGGGTGTCTTGGGCACCGGGCCGGCGGAGAGGTGGTCGGCGAGTTCTGGGCGTACCCGGTGAGTTACCCATGTTCTGACGAGATCAGGTGTCTCGTTCCGACGTAGGGGGGTTGTCAGCGGGGCATGGCGACCATGGTGAGGGATGTCGCGGTTGGGCTGGTGCCGTAGCGGCCTGCGCCGCCGTCGAGTTGTTCGGTGAGGGCGAGAGCGGTTGTCACGCGCCCTGTTTCGCGGTCGATGTTGTCGACGGTGGTGATGGTGGTGGCCAGTGGGGCCTGGGCGCGGACGTGCGCGATGGCGCCGTTGCCCTCGGCGGCGCCATCGCGGCCGGCCAGGACGGCGCCTGCGGCGCGGGCGCGGACGGCGCCGGTGAAGCGGGCGATAGTCGCGCCCTGTCCGGTGTCGGAAACGACACCATCGCCGGTGACGACGACGGCGAGTTGCGCGGGTCGCACGGGAGTGTCGCCGTAGCTGAGGAAGCCGCCGCCGCGCAGGGTCTCCAGGACCAGGGCGAGTTCCTGCGGGGTGCTGCGGGGTGCGTTGGTCGCCGGGTCGAGCAGCAGGGTCAGGCCGAGCAGATCGCCGGCCATGCTGCCCTGGTCGACGGCGCCGGTGTGCAGCTGGGCGCCCGCGGGAACGATATTGGTCAGCGCCGAGCGCATCCGGTCGCCCTCCCCCGCGTCGACGAAGGCGTCGGTCAGCGCGATCCGGCCGGTCACCGCGGCGCCGGCGGTCTCGAGCGAGCGGCTCACCCCGTCGATATCGGCGGCATCGGCGTCCGGAGTGCTGAACACCACGACGCTGCGGTCGGCGAGGGTGCCGCCGAGGATCCGGTCCGCCGATCCGGCGATGAACCGGTCGGCGGTGTCGAGGCGGGCGGTGAGCTGTTCGTTCTGCGCGGTCAGCGCGTCGACCTGACCACGCAGGTCGCCGCGCTCGGACCGCAGCCCCGACAGCATGTCCGCGGCCAGCGTCTGAGAGCCGAGTACCACCCCGATCGCCAGCGCGAGAAAGATCGCCGCGATCGAGATGGCGTGCTGACGCAGCGAGATCACCACAGCCCCCGCACCCACAGTACGAAACGATCCCAGTACGCGATCGCCCAGTCCAGCACCTCGGATCCGTTGTGCGAAGCGAGGATCACCACCACGATCGCCACCAGCGCGGCCAGCACCACCAGCGCCAGCGCCGCGCCGGAGGACCGCTGCCGGTACAGCGTCGCGACAGCGTTCGCGTCGACCAGTTTCGCGCCGACCTTGAGCCGGGTCAGGAAGGTCGCGGGGGTGCTGTCGCGGCGGCCGCGATCGAAGAAGTCCTCCAGCGAGGCCGGCGCACCGGCCAGCACGATCAGCGAGGCCCCGTGATGATCGGCCAGCATCAGCGCCAGGTCGGCGGGCGAACCCGAGGACGGGAAGGTGGTGGCGCCGATACCGAGATCCTGGATCCGCTCCAGCCCCTTGGCGTGCCCGTCGGTGTCGGCGGGCAGGATCATCTCCGCGCCCGACCGCAAGGTGTCGGTACTGATCTCGTCGGGCTCGCCGACGATCAGGTCCGGGGTGTACTTGAGCTTGCGCAGTGTGTCGGCGCCGCGGCCGACGCCGATCAGGATCGGCGCGTACTCCTTGATGAACGGCTTGAGCCGTTGCAGTTCCTCGAGATGCCCCGGCCCGTCGGCGATCACGACGACGTGCCGGTTGCGTAGCTCCAGTTCGATATCGGGCACGCCGATGCCGTCGATGAGCAGCGCGCTCTCGGTGCGGACGAATTCGGTGGTGTTGCCCGCGAATGCGTCGAGGTGATCAGCGAGGCCGTTGCGCGCGGCGATCATGCGGTCCGCGATGGACGACTCGTCGAACTCGATGCCCTCCACCAGGACCTCGGGTTCCTTCCTGGTCAGCTTGTCGGCGTAGACGATGCCCTCGTCGATGCGGATCTTGGTGCCGTCCTTGATCCGGCCGAACGCGTCGGAGGACACGGTGTCCATCAGCACGATCCCATTGGCCACCAGCACTTCCGGGCCCAGGTTCGGGTAGCGGCCGGAGATCGACGGCGAGGTGTTGATCACCGCGACGACGCCGGCTTCGACCAGCCGGTCGGCGGTGAGGCGATCCAGATCGGTCTCGTCGAGGATCACGATGTCCCCGGGCCCGACCCGCCGCAACAATCGACGGGTATCCCGGTCCACCCGGGCGATCCCGGCGACACCGGGCAGCGTTTCGGTGTTCCTCGACAACAGCGCCGGCATCCTCATGGCCCGATGATGAGCGCAAACCCTCAACCTTTGGTGGAGGCGCGCCGGATCAGCCCTGTTCGCGCAGCGCTTCGGCCACCCGCAACGAGGTCGCGTGCAGCCGCCCGAACAGGTCGAGGACCAGCTCGAGTTGCTCGTCGGAGTAGTCGTCGAGCGCGGTGGCGAAGCTGCGGGCGAGCAGCTCGTAATGCGGGGCGATCTCGTCGATCTTCGCCGGAATCGCGCTGACGATCACCCGGCGCCGGTCCGCGACATCGTGTTCGCGGCGCACATACCCCGCCGCCAGCAGCCGGTCCACCATCTTGGTCACCGCCCCGGTGGACAGCGCGGTCTGCGCCGCGAGCTCCCCCGCGGTCGCCGGACCGCCCAGGCGCAGCATGTTCAGGCACCGCAGATCCGTGACGTGCAGGCCGAGCTTGTCGGCGACGGCCTGGTGCAGCATCACGCCGTCGGTGGCGCTGCGCTGCGCGGCCACGGTCAGCGCGGCGGCGAGCGCGGCCCTCTTGTCGGACATCCCTTGACACCTTCCGAAACTTCCGGAATCATCTTCCTTGGTAAGATTATTACCAATGCAGATACTTTCCGGATCGACTTCTGACCGTCCGATCTTAGTTCCGGGAGAGCACCCATGACCCAGACCCACACCGACGAGCAGGCCGTGCGCGCGCTGTTCGCCGCCAACACCGCCGCCTGGGCCGCCGGCGACGCACGCGCCTTCGCCGCGACCTTCACCGAGGACGCCGAATACGTCACCTGGTTCGGCCGCCACTACACCGGCCGCGCCGCCATCGAGGCCTCGCACGCCGCGCTGTTCTCGTCCTTCCTGAAGGGCACCCGTCTCGACGGCGAGATCACCCGGCTGCGGTTGCTGACCCCCGATGTCGCCGTGCTCGACGGCCGGGGCGCGGTACTCAAAGGCACACGCACGCGCAACCGGCGCAACACCAAGGACTACGTCTACGTCGCCGTGCGCCGCGCGAACGGCTGGCGATTCGCCGCGTTCCACAACACCAAGTACCACTGGTTCTTCGACACCATGGCGGCCAGGTCGGAACGAGGCAGGTAAATACCCGTATGCTGCGGGTCACAGATATCTCGGACAGGAGACACAGCCATGCCACGCAGCACCGTCGAGACGGTTTTCGACGCCCCCCGCGACATCGTCTACCGCCTCTTCACCGAGCGTGAGAGCGTCAGCCCGCACCTGCCGGTCACCGTCAAGCTGGTCAAGGCGGGCGACCCGGCCACCGGCGTCGGCGCGCAATACGCGCTCGGCCTGGGCAAGGTCGCCATCACCGAGGAGACCACCGCGCTGGTCCCCGGTGAGCGGATGGAGTACAAGATCGTCAAGGGCGCCCCGGTCAAGCGCCACGTCGGTATCATCACCTTCGCCGACACCACCGCGGGCGGCACCCGCGTGGTCTACACCATGGAGTCCGAGCCGTCGCTGCCCGTGCCGGCGCCGGTGCTCGAATTCGGCCTGCGCCAGCTCATCAACCAGTTCCTCGGCGGCGTCCGCAAAGCCCTGAAGTAGGTCCACGGTGCCGCCCGCATCCCGGTGCGGGCGGCACTGCTTCAGGCCGGAGTCCGCTCCGCCCTGGCCGTCTCCAGCAGTTCCTCCGCGTGCGCGCGACCGGTCTCGGTATCGTCCAGGCCGGCCAGCATGCGCGCCAGTTCGACGACCCGTTCGTCGTCGGTGAGCGTGCGAACGCCGCTGTCCACCTTGCCCTTTCCGTCATCGGACTTGTTCACCACCAGATGCGTGTCGGCGAAGGCCGCGACCTGGGGCAGGTGGGTCACCACGATCACCTGATGGGTGCGCGCCAGCCGCGCCAGCCGCTTGCCGATCTCCACCGCGGCCCGGCCGCCGACCCCGGCGTCCACCTCGTCGAACACCATGGTCGCGCCGTGATCGGACCCGGCCAGCACCACTTCCAGCGCCAGCATCACCCGCGAGAGCTCACCGCCGGAGGCGCTCTTGCTCAACGGCAGCGACTGCGCGCCGGAATGCGCCGAGAGCCGGAACTCCACCTCGTCGACCCCGGTGGCGCCCGCGTGCAGCGCGACACCGTCGAGGTCCAGCGGCGCCGAATCCTGTGCCCCGGCCTGCATCGGCCGCACCTGCACTTCCAGCCGCGCCTTGCCCATCGCCAGCCCACCCAGTTCCGTGCTCACCGCGGTGGCCAGCTTGCCTGCCACCTTCGTGCGCGCCGCGCTGAGTTTGCGCGCCGCCTCGCGCACCTTGCCCGCGGCGGTCTCCACTTCACCGGCCAGCCGGGCCAGCGCGTCCTCGGAGACATCGAGCGAGTCGAGGCGGGTACGCGACTCCTCGGCCCAGGCGATCACCCCGTCGATATCGGGGGCGTACTTGCGGGTCAGCGACTTCAGTTCGGCCTGGCGGGTGAGCATCGAGTCCAGCGCGCCCGGATCCGACGGCAGTTCCGACAGATAGCCGCTGATCTCGGTGGTCACGTCGACGACCACCGCGATCGCCTCGCCCAGCCGGGGCGCGAGCGCGGTCAGCGCCGGATCGTCGGCGGAGTCGAGCCGGGCCCTGGCACCGCCGAGCAGGTCGAGCACACCGCCACCGTCGGCCGGCGCGTCACCGGGACCGGACAGCGCCTCATGCGCGGCCACCGCCGCCTCGCGCAGCGAATCCAGGTCGCTGAGCCGGCGGATCTCGGCGACGAGCCGGGTATCCTCGCCGGGTTCCGGTGCGATGTCGTCGATTTCGGCGAGCGAATGCTTCAACCGGTCGGCTTCCAGCGCCAGTTCCCTGCTACGGGCCGTGCGTTCGAGCAGTTCGGCGCGCGCGTCCAGCCAGCTCCGGCGGTGCACCTGATATTTGCGCAGCAGCGCGGCCACACCGTCGCCGGCGAACTGGTCGAGCGCGGCGAGCTGCTGTTCGGGGCGTTGCAGGCGCAGCTGGTCGTTCTGGCCGTGCACGGTCAGCAGCCGGGAGGTGAACTCCCCCAGCACCGCCGCGGGCACACCGCGACCACCCAGATGCGCGCGCGAACGCCCGTCACTGTTGACGGTGCGTACCGCGATCACACTGCCGTCCTCGTCGGCCTCGGCGGCCGCCGACTCCAGCACCTCCCGCACCGCGGCGCGGGCGGTGTCGTTGACATCGTCGACGACGAACCTGCCCTCCACCACGGCCTTGGCCGCGCCGAGGCGCACCCGCCCCGCGTCGGCGCGCGCACCGCTGAGCAGGTGCAGGCTGGTGACCACCATCGTCTTGCCCGCACCGGTCTCGCCGGTGAGCACGGTCAGGCCCGCGTGGAACTGCGCGGTGGCCGTCGAGATGACGCCGAGTCCGTCAATTCTGATCTCGGTCAGCATCGGTGTCCTTTCTGCCCCGCCAGCCGGTCACCGGCAGCTGGAACTTGCGCACCATCCGGTCGGCGAAGGGCGCGGAATCGAGCCGCACCCAGCGCACCGGCCGGTCTCCGCGCACCACTTCGGCGCGCCCACCACGCGGCAGCGCCAGCGTGCGCCTGCCGTCGAGGAACACGATCGCGTCGTGCCCGGTCGCCACGGTCTCCACCGCGATCAGTGATTCGGGGCTGGTCACCAGTGGCCGGGCGAACAGCGCGTGCGCGTTGCTGGGGATCACCAGCATCGCCTCGAGCTCCGGCCACACCACCGGTCCGCCCGCGGAGAACGCGTAGGCGGTCGACCCGGTCGGGGTGGAGATGAGGATGCCGTCGCAGCCGAACGCCGACACCGGCCTGCCGTCGACCTCGAGCACCACCTCGAGCACGCCCATGCGCTGGGCGTTCTCGATGCTGGCCTCGTTGAGCGCCCAGCCGCGTTCGACGACCACGTCCTCGACGCGGACGCTGACGTCGATGGTCAGCCGGTCCTCGACGCGGTAGTCCCGGTCGACGACCTGGGCGAGCGCCTCGTCGAGGTGCTCAGCCTCGGCCTCGGTGAGAAAACCGATGCGGCCCAGGTTGATTCCGAGCACCGGCACCCCGGTCGGCCTGCCGAGTTCGGCGGCCCGCAGGAACGTGCCGTCGCCGCCGAGCGCGAGCACCATCTCGCAGCCCTGCGCCGCCGACGGGCTGTGCGGGACCACCCGCACCGGATAGCCGGCGGGCTCGTCCTCGAAACGGGTGCTGTCGGCTTCGTCGGCCAATACCCGCAGGCAGATGCCTGCGGCGGCGAAGATCTTCGCCACCCGGTGCGCGGTCTCGATGATCTCCGCGCGTCCCGGATGGGCGACGAGCAGGATCTCCCGATCGCCGGCGTGCGTGCTCACTGCGGACCCTCCTCGACGGCCTTCGCGACCAGCGCCGCCACCTGCTCGGCGTCGTAGCCGAACGAACCGACCTTGCGCAACCACAGGAAGTACTCGACATTGCCCGACGGGCCGGGCAGCGGACTGGCCACCACACCCTCGGTGCGCAGGCCAAGCGCGGCCGCGGCGGCGGCGACATCGCCCACCACCTCGGCGCGCAGCGCCGGATCGCGCACGACCCCGCCCGCGCCGACCCGTTCCTTGCCGACCTCGAACTGCGGCTTGACCATCGGCAGCAGATCGGCGCCGTCGGCGGCGCAGGCCGCGATCGCGGGCAGCACCAGGTTCAGCGAGATGAACGACAGGTCACCGACCACGACATCGACTGTGCCGCCGATACTCTCGGCAGTGATGTTGCGGACATTGGTGCGGTCGAACACCCGCACCCGCTCGTCGTTCTGGAGTCGCCAGATCAGCTGGCCGTAGCCGACGTCGACCGCGGCCACCTCCCGCGCGCCCCGTTCGAGCAGCACATCGGTGAAGCCACCGGTCGACGCGCCCGCGTCCAGGCACCGCTTCCCCGCGACGCTCATCCCCTGCGGTTCGAAGGCCGCCAGCGCGCCGAGCAGCTTGTGCGCGCCGCGCGAGGCCCACGACACCTCGTCGGGCTCTTCCCGCACGATCAGCGGGGTGTTGGCTTCCACGGCCGTCGCCGGTTTCACCGCGACGGTTCCGGCAATCAGGACCCGGCCCGCGCCGATCAGTTCGACCGCGTGTTCTCGCGATCGCGCCAATCCGCGGCGAACCAGTTCGGCGTCCACCCGCGCTCGCCTGGCCACCTCAGATCTTGTCCACTGTCGCCAGGGCGTCCACCAGCACGTCGTGCGCCTGTTCGAGGATGCGCGCGCGGCGGGTGATGTCGGCACCGGTCTCGGTGTTCTCCGCGGGGGTCGCCGCGGGCCGTGGCCCGAGCTCGGCGAGCAGCTCGTCGACCTCGGCCCTGATCCGGTTCGGGTCGGCCGGTTCCTGACTCGCCAGGTGACTGCCCGGCAGCGGAATGCCGGGACGGGGTGGCTGCGGGGCGCCGGTCGGCGGTGAACTCGGAGTACTCATCGTGGGGTCAACGCTATCGGATTTCGGCATCGCCTGCGCGCACCCGTACCGCCCGGCCGGGGTGCTGTCGCAACACCTCCGCGACGGCATCGGGCGCGACGGCATCGGGTAGCGGCTCGGTGTTGAGCGCGTCGAGGGAGGTGGCGATATAGGTCGGGATCCGGGCCGGTGGCGCGGTGCGTACCTCGTCGAGCGTGCTGACACCGGTCAGCACGAGCAGCGAGTCCAGGCCGAGGCCGTGCGCGCCCTCGATGTCGGTGTCGAGCCGGTCACCCACCACCAGCGGCGCGGTGGCGTCCGCGCGGGCGAGCGCGTCGGCCATCAGTGGCGCGAACGGTTTGCCCGCGACCAGGGGTTCCAGGTCGGTGGCGGCGCGCAGGGCGGCGACCATGGCGCCGTTGCCCGGGGCGAGGCCGCGCTCGTTGGGCAGGGTCCGGTCGGCATTGGCCGCGATCCAGAGCGCGCCGGCGCGCAGCGCGTACGCGGCTTCGGCCAGGTCCGGCCACGCGGTCGCCGGCGAGTGGCCCTGCACGACGGCGGCGGGCGGTGTGTCGCCGAAGTGGCGCACCGGCACCAGGCCGACCGCCTTCACTTCGGCGGCGAGGTCGTCGGTGCCGACCACCAGCACCTGCGCACCGGGTTCGAGTCGCTGCGCGAGCATCCCGGCGGCGGCCTGCGCGCTCGTCACCACGTCGTCGGTGGTGGCCGGATAACCCAGTTCCACCAGGTGATCGGCGACCAGTCCCGGACCGCGTGAGGCATTGTTGGTGACATAGATCAGCCGCTGCGCCGACCCCCCGTCCGGCACGAGCGCCACGGGCGCGCCGTCGATCACCTCGGGCCCGCGGTACAGCGTGCCGTCCAGGTCGAGCAGCAAAGCGTCATATCGATCGCGTAGCCGGTTCACACACCCTCACTCCGTCGTCATTGCCGGGCCACGTACTCCCGCGAGCCTAGGCGAGGCCACCGACACCCCCGGCCGGCCGAATCGTTCTCGCCGTCTTCATGATCGAGCATCCGGATGCGATCGGTGCACGGTGTACCCGGTTCGGTGCCGTCCGGGTGACCCACCTCACCCCCGACCGCCTATCGGGCGAGCAGCGTGTCCACCGCGAGATTCATCGCGAATTCGTACTCCCCCGGCATTCGACCTCCCACAGCCCCGAACGCAGAGCGGCCGCAGACCGGGCACCCCATGCGCTGGTGCCCGGTCTGCGGCCGTGAATGTGCGGTTCTCAGGCGCCGCCGGTCAGTTCGGCGGCGCGCTCCTCGGCGTCGGTTTCGCCGTCTTCGTCGGCGGCCGCGGCATTGAGGAACCATTGCAGGCCGTCGTCGGTGCGGCCGGCCGCCACCAGGGCGTCGGCGTAGGCGTAGAACAGACGCGCCGCGGCGGAACCGGTGCGGGCCGGGTCGAGGTCGGGGGTCTGCAGGGTCACCACGGCCTGGTCGAACTGGCCGAGGTCCATGCGCGCGCCGGCGACGACGATGCGCAGCTCGGTGGCTTCGTCACCGCTGAGCCGCTGCGCCTCTTCGCTGCGGCCGAGCTCGATGGCCCGTTCCGGACGTCCGAGACCACGCTCGCAGTCGGCCATCACGGCCAGCAGCCCGGAACCACCCGACATGCGTCGCGCGGTCCGCAGCTCCGAGAGCGCCTCGGCCCATTCCTCGGCGTGATAGGCCACCACGCCTGCGGTCTCCCTGACCACCGCGATCCGGCCTGCCCGCTGCCGTGCGGCCCTGGCGTGGGCCAGCGCCAGCCGCGGGTCGTCTTCGAGCAGTTCGACGGCCATCACCATGTGCCGGGCGACGGTCTCGGCATTGTTCTTGTCCAGGCTCAGCAGATCGCGGCGCACGGCCGGATCCAGGTCGGCGGCCTGCACGTCCTCGGGCAGATCGGGCTCGTCCGGACGCGCATTGCGCCGATCGGTGGGCCGCCCGCCCGCGGTGCGCGCGCCTTCGCCGCCACGACGGCGATCCTCGCGCTCGTAGTCCCGCGCGGATTCGCGATCGGCGCCACCACGCCGGTGATCACCTTCGTCTTCGTCGGCTTCGGCTTCGGACCGGTCGCCCGCCACACCGGTCGATCCAGCCGTCTGCTCGGACTGCACAGTGGACGCGATCTGCTCCGCGGGCTCGTCCGCCGCGATCTGCTCAGGAGACTCGTCGGAGCCGGCCTCGACGGATGCGGCGGTCGCTTCCGCCGGCCCCTCCGCCGTCGCCGACGCTTCGACCTCGGCGGATTCGACAGCAGGCACCGCCTCGTCGACGGCGTCCTCGGAACCGGCCGAGATCACGCCGAGCACATCGCCTTCGCGTTCGCGGCGCTTCTCCCGGTAGGTGCCGTTGAGTGGAGCGCCATCCTCACCGACGTACTCGGTGCGACCCGCGTCGCCACCACGCTTGAAGCCGCCGCGCTCGTCGTCGCGACGCTGGTACCCGCCGGGCTTCTCCCCGCGCTTGAACCCGCCGCGCTCCGAACCACCACGCGAACGATCGTCGTCGCCCCGCTTCTGGTATCCACCACGATCGCCCGCATCGCGACGCTGATAGCCACCGCGATCGTCGCCCTCGTTCCGACGGAAACCCCCGCGATCCGAACCACCGCGTGCACGGTCGTCGTTGTCGCGCTTGAAGCCGCCACGATCAGAACCGCCGCGTGAATCGTCGCCACGGCGGAAACCACCACGATCGGAGCCACCCCGTGAGCGATCATCGTCACGCCGGAAACCACGGTCAGAACCGCCACGCGAGTCATCGCCACCGCGCCGGAAACCACCGCGGTCCGAACCGCCACGCGAATCGTCGCCACGGCGGAAACCGCCACGATCGGAACTGCCGCGCGAACGATCGTCGTCGCGCCGGAAGCCGCCACCCGAGCCCTCTCGGCCCTGGTAGCCCCCACGGTCACCGCCCTCGCGACGGAAACCGCCGCGATCGTTGTCGTCCCGCTTCTGGTAGCCGCCACGATCGCCTTCGCCGCGGCGCTGGTAGCCACCGCGGTCCGAGCCACCGCGTGAATCGTCGCCACGGCGGAAGCCACCACGATCGGAACTGCCGCGCGAACGATCGTCATCGCGGCGGAAACCACCACCCGAGCCGCCACGGCCCTGGTAGCCGCCGCGGTCGCCGCCCTCGCGACGGAAACCGCCACGATCGCCACCGCGGTCCGAACCGCCGCGCGAACGTTCATCGCCTTCGTCGCGACGGAAGCCGGAACCGCCGCGGGGGCGGTCGTCATCGTTGCGCCGGAAGCCACCGCGATCGGAGCTGCCGCGCGAACGGTCGTCATTGTCGTTGCGGCGGAAACCGCCTCGATCGCCGGAACCCCCGCGACCCTGATAGCCGCCACGGTCACCGCTGTCGCGACGGAAACCGCCGCGATCGTTGTCCTCGCGCTTCTGGTAGCCGCCGCGATCGCCCTCGTCGCGGCGCTGGTAGCTGCCGCGGGGACGGTCGTCGTCGTTGCGGCGGAAGCCGCCGCGGTCGCCGGAGCCGCTGCGACCCTGGTAGCCGCCGCGGTCACGGTCGCCACGGTCCGAACCCCCGCGGGCACCACGATTGTCGTCGTTGCGGCGGAATCCACCGCCGCCTTCGCCACGCCCGGCGCCGCGGTTGTCACCGTGGCTGCCTCGGGGACGATCGGTCGGTTCGCCGCGCCGGCCGAAACCGCGGGCGTCTCCGTCCCGGCGGAAAGGCTTCCGTCCGTCGTTGTGTTCCGACACGGCGATCCCTTTCTAGGTTCCCCGCCTCCGGGGAGTGTGCTGGTTGCCCCGCCTGCAAGAATTCAACCACGGGCGGAGGACGGGGCATCGTCCGCCCGGCATTCCGGGCCCGTTCAGGGCCCACAAACGCCGATAGGGGACCCAAATCTGGGTCCCCTATCGCGAAGGATGTTCCGGCGGTGTCCTACTCTCCCACACCCTGTCGAGTGCAGTACCATTGGCGCAGGTGGCCTTAGCTTCCGGGTTCGGAATGGGACCGGGCGTTTCCCCACCGCTATAACCGCCGTAACACTATGAAACTAGACAGCGCTCCC